>JBGSWN010000147.1:0-28219 GCA_041752395.1 Saprospiraceae bacterium
TCCGGCTTGGATGGTGGAGTCGAGCACCAGGACGGCTTGCTCTTTTTGCTTGATGAGCGGAATGGCAGCTACCACGAGGCTGTCCAGTTCGGCCTGTGCCTTGTCGGCTTCGGCCTTCTTGGCCCGGTAGATGGGGCCGAGGTTCTTCTTGCCGGAACCGCCAGTGCCATCTGCCTCCTGAACGGCTATGCGGGTAAGCGTGTCACGAGCAGCACTTTTGGAGGCGATTTCGGTTTTTAGCTGCGCAATTTGTTGGCGCTGTTCATCCAACTGCACTTGATAACGGGCCTTGAGTTGGTCTTCCTGTTTTTTGAAAACCTCCTGTTCCATCGTCACGAGTTCGGCTTTTATCTCTTTTTCAAAAATCTTCAGCTCAAGTGGCTTGGAAATTACCAGTGCCAGCAAAACAGCAAGCATTAGCCGAGGAGCGGCCACAAGCGCATCACGCCACCATTTGCCGTTGCTTTTCATGCTCATCACGATGTAGCGGTCGAGGTTGAAAATCATCAAACCCCAAACTAAGCCAAAGGCGGCGGCCATCAGGTAGCTGTCGAAGACGGTGTAAAGTGCGTAGCCCGACGAGAATAAGGCCAACACGCCTGTGAAGAAAACCGTGGCGCCGATGCCCATGTACTTGTTCACGTCGGAAGGGCAGCGCTCCAGCATGGTCTTGTCAACGCCAGAACAGAACAGGAAGAAATCTTTCATTTTGTCCATAAAGTCAAATATTTCGGGTGAAAACAATGTAGGAAGAACTTCAAAGCACGTCCGAATATTTGACGGGAAGGATTTTATTCGATGAAAATAAAGGCACAGCGGACGGGATGCCGCTGGCATCGGCAGTAAGGTGAAAATGAACGACGAAAGTTTTCGTAAATGGAGTTAGTCCACGACTTTCAAAACCGTGCGGAAGGCGAAAAACTTACCATCGTAGCGTTCAGCATGTTTGGCCTGCAAGGTGGGTGACTCTTCCTCCTGGTATCGGCGCAGCGCCTCGATATTGTTACAGGTGTACTGAATGGCGTAGGTGATGCCCTCCTCGTCGGCAGGTGGTTCGAGCAGGCGCAGCATTAGGCTTTTTGTGAAAAAACCAGTGGCCATGACCTCTGGGATATGCACAGTGCGCATCCAATCCACCCAATCGTTGTGGATGCTGCGCTCTATTTTTACGGTTACGTTGTAAATTATCATGTCGCTTGTTTAACGGTTCTTTCCGATTTTTGGCGGCAATTTCAGCTTTTTATTCTAAAAAAAATCCAAAATTGCGGAGCAATGATACCGCCACACGCCGTGAATCGTTTGACCAAAAAAGAAAATCCTTTTGATGAAAAAAATATTTCCACTTGCCTTTTGCCTTCTGACCGCCCTGTTCGCCAAGGCACAGTACCTCACAGGCATCTCCAGTTATTACGACGACAGCTTCATCGAGTGGCGGTTTTACAGTGAAAATGACGCTGGTGACGAGGAAGAAGGCACACTAAAAATCACTTGGCAACTGCGGGAAGACGACTTCTCGGAGTGGGACTACCGCATCGGCGATGCTTTCGGTACCATCAAAATGAAGTGGAAGGACAAGCCCGAAGAATGGGAACTCCGAGGGAACAATTCCATCGTGAGCGCACGCACCGTGTGGCCGGGACAGTTCGAGGAGTGGCGAGTTTATGACAGCTCGACCTCCGTCACCCTAAAGTCGAAATGGACGAACCAGTGGGACAACTGGCTGCTCCGCAATTCGAGCAACGGCAATTTTTCCATGTACACCAATTACGAGCGTGACCCCCGTGACTGGGTCATCGTGGATGAACTGGACGACAAAGTTTCCTTTGAAATGAAGGTGATGATGATGTTTGTGGTGATTTTTAATAGCATGCCTAAACGGTGATTGAAGGTCTGAGGTCAGGAGGTCTGAGGTATGTTTGGGGACTACTTCTTTGCCATGTTTCGCTTCTTTGTTAAGATGATGGAGGTGAGAATATTGTCGAGGGCGAGGATTGATTCAAACTCATTAACCCAAAACAGGCAATGCGTCTATCCACATCCTGTACGCCAAAAAAGTCTAGCCTCCCCCCGAGGACGGTAGTGTCCCATCCTTCCTCTTCCTTTCCTTCCGCACCCTTTTCAACAAACCGCCATGGTATAATCCCCCACCCGCTCCGGCGTCCCAGAAGTGGTTTTATGGATGATTTTCCCTGCCTCCGCCACGTCCCGCAGGGTCGCATACAGCGCATCAAAGAGGTCAATATTGTCGTTCATGAGCTGGTTGCGGGCCTGGGCACTGTAGTCAGTGAAAAGCTTCAAGTCTCGGTTGAAACTGGAATAGATGAATTCGGCGACGGCGGGCAGTTCATCCTGCCGGCCAGGGAATTTCTGCTTAGGGCTAGTAGCTATTGGGGGGGAATTATTTTTGGTTATAAATGGCCTTGGGAACGTCGTTTTTCGTTTGGGTTCAGCGTTTTCAAGCGGTTAACGGGTCAAAGTAAAAAAAACAAGGTTTGCGGGAGTTCTATTTCCATTAGTAGGAGAAGTATTTCCACCTGTAGGAGCGGTTATTTCAATCGTGGGAATAGGCTTCCTACCCTCGGGAGAGGTATTATCATTGGTGGGAATGGTTTCCCCAGCATCAGGAATGATTATTTCAGTCGTGGGAATGGTATTTCCTCATTGCGCTACTAATCCTCCGTCCCCAAATCAAAATCGTTCAAGAACCCGGTATTGAAATTGCCAGCCCGGAAGTTCTCGTCCTTCATCAGTTTTTTGTGAAACGGAATGGTCGTTTTGATGCCTTCCACGATGAATTCTTCGAGGGCACGTTCCATTTTCGTGATGCACTCCTCCCGGGTGCGTGCCCGGCAGATGAGCTTCGCAATCAGGGAATCGTAGTAGGGCGGGATGACGTAACCAGCGTAAACATGGGTGTCCACCCGGACGCCGTGGCCCTTGGCGGTGTGCAGCGATTTGATTTTTCCAGGTGATGGACGGAAGTCCTTGTAAGGGTCTTCGGCATTGATGCGGCATTCGATGGCGTGCATTTCGGGGATATAGCTTTTGCCGGAAATGCGTTCGCCCATGGCCACTTTCAGTTGCTCTTTTATCAAATCATGGTCAATCACCTCCTCCGTCACCGGGTGCTCCACCTGGATGCGGGTGTTCATTTCCATGAAATAGAAATTGCGGTGCTTGTCCACCAAGAACTCAATGGTACCAACGCCTTCGTAGTTGATGGCCTGGCCAGCTTTGATGGAGGCAGCGCCCATTTTTTCACGCAGCTCTGGCGTCATGAAGGGGGAAGGGCTTTCCTCCACCAGCTTTTGGTGGCGGCGCTGGATGCTGCACTCCCGCTCGGAAAGGTGGCAGACCGTACCGAACTGGTCGCCGACGATTTGGAACTCGATGTGGCGTGGCTCTTCGATGTATTTTTCGATGTACATGCCGTCGTTGCCGAAGGACGCCTTGGCTTCGTTGCGGGCCATGTTCCAGTTGGACTCAAAAGAGGCCTCTTCCCAAATGACCCGCATCCCTTTGCCGCCGCCGCCTGCCGTGGCTTTGATGATGACGGGGTAGCCTATTTTCTTGGCCAATCCAATGCCTTCTTTTAAATCGGCAATGAGGCCGCCAGAACCGGGCACGACAGGTACACCAGCTTCTACCATGGTCGCTTTTGCCGTGATTTTATCACCCATCATTCGGATCTGCATGGGCGTGGGGCCAATGAACTTGATGCCGTATTCCCCGCAGATTTCCGCAAAATCAGCGTTTTCTGCCAAAAAACCGTAGCCGGGATGGATGGCGTCGGCATTGGTGATTTCGGCAGCGGCCATGATTCGGGGGATGTTCAGGTACGAATCCTTGGACTGTGGCGGGCCGACGCAAACCGCTTCATCGGCGAAGCGAACATGGAGGCTGTCGGCATCGGCAGTGGAGTAGATGGCCACGGTTTTGATGCCCATTTCCCGGCAGGTGCGGATGACCCGGAGGGCTATTTCACCCCGATTGGCTATAAGAACTTTGTCGAACATAAATTCAGGTATGAGGTATGAGGTATGAGGGATGAGAAATGACGTACATTCCTCATCCCTCATACCTCATACCTGAATATTAATCTGGCTCTACGAGGAAAAGCACTTGGTCGTACTCGACGGGCTGCGCATTGTCAAGCATTACTTTTACGATGGTGCCGCTGACTTCGCTTTCGATTTCATTGAAAAGCTTCATCGCTTCGATGATGCAAACGACCTCGCCTTTCTTGACTTTTTGGCCGATTTCCACATAAACCTGTTTTTCCGGAGTAGCGGAGCGGTAAAAAGTGCCGACCATTGGCGACTTAACTTCTAAATATCCTTGGCCTGTAGCCTCAGCTTTTGGTGCAGCTGCGTTCGGGTTTTGGATACTGGCGACAGGTGCTGGCGCAGGTGCTGGCGCTGCGTTTGCTGGCGCTGCGCTGCTTACCGAAGGTGCCATTTGCTGCATCGGTGCCGAAAACACTTGGTTGGACTTCGCTTCAGCGTACAACGCTGTGCGGATGGAGAGTTTGAAGTCGCCGTCTTCGACCTTGAACTCGGCAAGGTTGGACTTGTTAAGGAGCTTGATCAGCTCCTGAATTTCCTGAAAAGTCATATTCTCCGTTTTATTTGGAGGTTTAGGAGGTTTAGAAAGCTTAGGAGGTTGAGGGCACTTTGGCCGTTCCAAACCTTCTAAACTTTCTAAACCTCCTAAACCCGCTTATGCACGTCCCATGTAATCACCTGTGGTGGTGTCCACTTTGATTTTTTCACCGGTATTGATGAAAAGTGGCACTTTCACCTCTGCGCCTGTGTCCACCGTGGCCGGTTTGTAGGTGTTGGTGGCAGTGTCGCCTTTGATGCCAGGCTCTGTGTAGGTGATTTCCACCACAACCATTGATGGCATTTCAAGGGTTAGTGGCGAATCGTTGGCGGAGTTGAACAGTACGTCCACCACCATGCCTTCCTGCAAAAATTGCGGGCTGACGATAAGGTATTCTTCAAGGGCAACTTGGTTGTAGTCCTCCATGTTCATGAAGTTGTAGCCCATGTCGTCTTTGTACAGGTACTGGAATTTGCGGCGCTCCACCCGGATTTCCGTGATGGCATGGCCGGATGGCCAAGTCCTGTCAATCACTTTGCCCTTAGTCAAGGACTTAAGTTTGGTGCGCACGAAGGCTGGGCCTTTGCCCGGTTTCACGTGCTGGAACTCGACGACAGTCCAAATGTCGCTGTCCATGTCCATGCACAAGCCGTTTCTTATATCGGAAGTAGTTGCCATTGAATTGCTGAATTAATTGATGAAAAAATAAATGGGGTTTTGTTAAAAAACGGCGCAAAGGTATGAAAAAATGGTTTTTGGTTTCAGATTTTTGGTTTCACGGGAGGCCTGCTTGAAACCCCATTAAACCGAAAACCGAAAACCGTCAATACGCCCATTTCACCCAAATCGCCCCCCAAGTATAGCCTCCTCCGAACGCGGTCAGGATGAGGTTGTCGCCCTTTTTGAGCTGACTTTCCCATTCCCAAAGGCAAAGGGGCAGCGTGGCAGCGGTCGTGTTGCCGTATTTATGAATATTCACCATGACTTTTTCCATCGGAAAATCGGCCATGTTCGCCACTGATTCGATGATGCGAAGGTTGGCTTGGTGAGGTACTACCCATGCAACGTTGTCGGCAGTGAGGTCATGTTTTTGCATCATTTCTTTCACCACGCCAGACATGCCCGCCACGGCAGCCTTATAAACTGGGCGGCCATTCTGAAAGGCAAAATGCTCCTTGGCGTCCACCGTTTCATGGTTTGCTGGCTTCAAAGAGCCACCTGCTTTTTGATACAAATTCTCGGAGCCAGCGCCGTCCGAATGAAGGATGGAATCCATGATGCCATCACCGTCCTTTGATGGTTCGAGCAAAACAGCACCGCCTCCATCGCCAAAAAGGATGCAGGTGGCACGGTCGGTATAGTCCACGATGGAGGACATCTTGTCCGCACCCACCACGATGACCTTTTTGTACATGCCTGATTCGATGTACTTGGCGCCCGTGGTGAGGGCAAACAAGAACCCAGAACAGGCGGCGCTCAGGTCAAAGGTGAAGGCGTTTTTCATGCCCGTGCGGTAGGCAATCAAATTCGCCGTATCGGGAAACATCATGTCTGGGGTGACGGTGGCGCAAATGAGCAACTCAATTTCTTCCGGTGCTGTGCCCGTTTTTTCCAAAAGTCCCTTCACGGCCTGTTCGCCGAGGTAGGAAGTGGCCAGCCCTTCGCCCTTTAAAATGCGGCGCTCCCGGATGCCAGTGCGTGAAACAACCCACTCGTCGTTTGTCTCCACCAATTTCTCCAGTTCTGCATTCGTGAGTACATAATCTGGCACGTAGGCATGGATTCCAGTGATTGCTGCTCGGGTATTCGTCATAGTTTTAAACGTTCGTTATTTTTTTGTTATGTTCGGCGGGGAAAGGAAACCGCTATCTTCGCGGTCTGAAAAGCGGGGCAAGGTAAGGCAAAATCTGGATTTTGCTAATTGATTTTCAGGTTTCTCGCCCCAATTCTATCCTTCAATCCGCCAATCCTTCAATCGTTGTTTGATGAAAATAGGCTTGTTTTTCGGCTCCTTCAACCCCGTGCATGTGGGCCACATGATCATCGCCAATTACATGGCCACCCGCACCGACCTTCAGCAGGTCTGGTTAGTGGTCAGTCCGCAGAATCCGCTAAAGCTCAAGGGAACTTTGGCCAAAGACCACGATCGGCTGCACCTCGTTCAGTTGGCCATTGGCGACAACCTGTTGCTGCGGGCATCCAATATCGAATTCAGCCTGCCGAAGCCATCTTACACCATTGATACACTGGCTTTTTTGAAAGAGAAACATCCCGACAAAAAGTTTGTGCTCATCATGGGTGGCGATAATTTGGCGACCATCAACAAGTGGAAAAACTACGAAATCCTCTTGCGTGACTACGAGATTTACCTTTATAAACGGCCAAACTACGACCTGGGCGAATACGCAACGCACCCCAACGTCCGCCAATTTGAAGCACCGATGCTCGACATCTCGGCCACTTACATTCGCCAGTGCATTAAGGAGGGAAAATCGGTGCGTTACCTGCTGCCGGATGCGGTTTACGAGTACCTTGAGTCGAGCAATTTTTATAAAAATTTGTAGCCTTGCCAATGCTCCCCGCCCATTTTTTCACCCGAACCGATGTCGTGCAAGTCGCCAAAGACCTACTCGGCAAATACCTCGTCACCAATTTTGAGGGGGAAACGACTTCGGGTAAAATCGTGGAGACTGAAGCCTACCGAGCGCCCGACGACCGTGCCTGCCATGCCTTTGGCAACCGCCGAACTGCCCGCACGGAGGTCATGTTCTCCGAAGGAGGCCGTGCCTATGTTTACCTCTGTTACGGCATCCACCATTTATTTAATATCGTAACTGGCCCTCTTGACATGGCTCACGCCGTGCTGATTCGTGCCGTACAACCCGCTGACAATGTGGAAATTATGCTCGCCCGGCGAAACATGGAGCGACTTGAGCGGAAGCTGACAGCTGGCCCCGGCGCATTGACAGAAGCACTGGGTATCCGAACGGCGCACACTGGTCTCAGCCTCCTCGACCCTTCCAGCCCCATCTGGCTCGAAGACCGTGGTGAAGTTGATTTAGCGGAAAAAATCATGGCCAGCCCAAGGGTGGGAGTTGCTTACGCAAAAGAGTGCGCCGAATGGCCTTGGCGTTTCAGAATAAAAAATTCACCGTGGACAAGCCCTGCGAAGTGAGTTGACAATCCTCCGGTGTGGCATTTGGCAGTCAAGTACGTGGGTGCAGCCCCTGACTGCCAACTGCCCACTGTCAAACTGCCAACTCAAACGCCATCCTTGTGGCGCCAAAGATAAAGGCAGGCGTAGGAGCGATAAGGCTGCCAAGCCGCTGCCACTTCAGTCATTCGCTGGTGCATGGCTTTGCCCGTTTCCGAAATTTTGTACAGTTCGGCGATGGCCATTCGGATGCCGAGGTCGTCAAGTGGCAGCACGTCGGGGCGGCTGAGAGAGAACATGAGAATCATCTCCACTGTCCATTTTCCCACACCTTTTATTTGGGTCAAATAGCGGATGATTTCGTCGTTGTCCAGGTCGCTCCAGTCCTTTTCGAGTAGGTTTTCCCGTTGAAAAAATTCGGCGACATTTTGCAGGTAGGCCGCTTTTTGCCTCGAAAGCCCGGCGGTGCGGAGGGTATCAATGTCCATGTCCAGCAGCAGGTGAGGCTGTGGGTTTTCGTCGGGGAACAATGCCCGAAACCGACCGGAGATGACCTTTGCCACGGTGGTGGAAAGTTGCTGGCTGATGATGGAGCCGAGCAGGTCGAGGTACACGCCTTTGGAATTGATGGAGAGTTCCTGGAAGGGAATCCGGCCTACCAGTTCTTTAAAAATAGGGTCGTGTGAAAGGTGTTGGGTGATAGTGTTTTGCATAGGTTTAAGCAGCTATTGAATAATGCTTTGCAATTTTTTGGACTTGCAAAATACACGCTTGAAATGGAGTGGCTTAAAGTTTTTTTCAAAAAAAACAAGCACAAAACCTTGTCGCTTGGCTCAAAATATAGACCTTGGCCGCTACAAATTATAACCGCAGGAACATTCTATCGTGGCTTCGCCAAATATTTACAACAAAATTCGTAGTTTTACGGGCGAAAATTATGGAACGGCTATGCGCCAATCATCTTGATGGCGGAAAATTTTTAATCCGACTTACAAAACAAACAACACTATGCTTATTGTGTACATAGCGCTCGGCGCTTTTATCCTCGGAGGTATTATTTTTTTGGTGCTCGGTTTTAATACACAACGTAATACTCGTAAATGGTATTGAATTAATACTTTCCAGCAAACCAGTCATAAACGGCTGATTATCAACATTTTTAAAATACCTTATCGCCGCTTCAAAAACTAATGCCATGCTTTTTATATGGGTATTCTGCCGCGCTTGGAAATGAACCTTCCGCTATTGGTGGTGTTGAAACCGTGGCTTTTTTTAAGCCCAAATTTTATTCTTACCTTTTCGGCCTGAGCAACCATTTTAAAAAAATGTCTTCAAAAAAAATATTGATTACGGGCGCCACAGGCTTCATCGGCTCCTACCTTGTTCGGTATTTGTTGCAAAATGGCTATACCAACCTGCGCTGCACCCGTCAGCCAAGCAGTTCGATGGTGCTGCTAAAAGATGCTGCAGACAAGGTGGAGTGGGTGAATGCCGACCTCTTGGATGTGATGGCACTTGAAGAGGCCATGCACGGCATTCAGCAGGTTTACCATTGTGCAGCGATTGTTTCTTTTCAGGAAAAGGACAACCGAGCCATGCAGGAAATCAATGTGGAAGGCACGGCCAACATCGTCAACCTTGCCCTCGATTTTGGCATCGAAAAACTGGTTTATGTCAGTTCCATCGCCGCCATTGGGCGCAAGCCCAACGACCCGAACATTGACGAGCAAACCACTTGGACGGAGGCTGATTGGAACAGCCCCTACGGCATCAGCAAGCACCGGGGGGAAATGGAGGTGTGGCGGGGCATCGCTGAAGGGCTGAACGCTGCCATCGTCAACCCTGCAAATGTGCTGGGAAGTGGATTTTGGAAGGGAAGAACTAGTACCGGGCAGATCTTTCACAATATCTGGAAAGGGCTTCGCTTCTACCCGCTGGGCACGAGCGGCTTTGTGGACGTGCGGGATGTGGTGCGCTTCATGGTGCTGCTGATGGAGAGTGAGGTTAGCGGCGAACGATACATTCTCAGCGCTGAAAACCTGCCGTTCAAGCGGCTTTTTGATGAAATTTCGACAACGATTGGCGTGAAACCACCGTCCGTTGCCGTGACGCCGCTGACACGGGAACTGGCATGGCGTGGCGCTTGGTTAGCTTCCAAATTTTCAGGAAAGCCACCATTTATTACCAAGCAAACTGCCCGCTCCAGCGCTCGCACTTTTTTTTACGACAACCAAAAATCATTGACGGCCTTTCCATTTCAATACTTGCCCATCCAACAAACAGTCCGTGAAACCGGGGCGCAGTTTTTGCGAAGCGAGAAAAATGGATTCGAGCCAGATGTGCTGGATTTTTGAAACGTCATTGGTTCTTGAAGCGGCTAAGGTTCGGTTAAAATGACCGATGGCTTCAATGACCAAGAACAAAAGCCCACATACTTCTTTGTCCAGTTTTTTTCACGAACGGGCTTTCTTGTGTACGTTTGTTTCCTTTTTGATAAAAAACAGCGGGGCTGGCAGTTTCTGCGCCTGTTTTTTTCAACATAATTGAATGAATTTCAACCTGTTATACCATATTGGCCGCTATATTTTGCTGCTGAAACAGACCTTCTCCCGTCCTGAAAACTTTAAGATGTACTGGAAGGAGACGATGCGGCAGATGGATGATATTGGCATTGGCTCGCTGGTCATCGTGGCGCTGATTTCGGTGTTCATGGGTGCGGTGGCGGCAGTGCAGTTTTCCTACCAATTGGATGGGACGCTGGTGCCGCAGTGGTACATCGGGTACATCGTGCGGGACTTGGCCATCATTGAATCGGCACCGACCATCACTTGTTTGGTCTTGGCGGGTAAAGTCGGCTCCAACATGGCCGCCGAGCTAGGCACCATGCGACAAAAAGAACATATTGACGCCATGGACCTGATGGGCGTGAACACGGCGGCGTACCTGATTCTACCTAAAATAATTGCGGCGGTCGTCATGGTTCCGCTGTTGGTGACTATTTCGGCCTACGTGGCGATTGGCGGTGGCTACTTGTCCACTGTTCCTGTTGGGACGCTTTCGGCGGACGAGTACGAGCGGGGCCTTCGGGCTTTTTTCCTACCGCACAACGTTACGATGATGTACGTGAAGGCTATCGTTTTTGCCTTCATCCTCACCACGGTGCCTTGCTATCAGGGCTACTACGTGAAAGGCGGCAATATCGAATTGGGCAAGGCCAGCACCAATGCTGTGGTTTTTAGTAATATCCTGATTTTGCTAGCGGATTACATGCTGGCGGTCCTGCTGACAGGGTGAGCTGATTTACGATTTTTGATTTACGAATTACGATTAGAGGAACTGCGAGTTTGCAACGATTTTGACTTTTTAAAAATGATTAGAGCGGAAAATATTGTCAAGGAATTTGACGGGCACGAGGTGCTGAAGGGGGTTTCCATGGAGTTTAATCCAGGGAAGACCAATCTCATCATTGGGCGAAGCGGGGCTGGTAAGACGGTTTTCCTAAAAATATTGGTTGGGCTGATGGAGCCTAGCGCAGGCAAGATTTGGTACGATAAAATTGATTTTTTTTCCCTCAATAAAAAGCAGGCACGGTCTATCCGTCTAGAGGTTGGGATGCTCTTTCAAGGCTCTGCACTCTTCGATTCGATGCGGGTGGAAGAGAACGTGCGTTTTCCGCTCGATATGTTCACCACGCATACCTTGGCAGAAAAAAACAAACGGGTGGATTGGTGCCTGGAGCGGGTCGGTCTCTCTGGTGCGCATAAAAAATACCCTTCGGAAATATCCGGCGGAATGCAAAAACGGGTGGGTATCGCTCGGGCCATTTCCATGGAGCCAAAATATCTTTTTTGCGACGAGCCCAACTCCGGCCTCGATCCCCGGACGGCACTGCTCATTGACGAGCTGATTCAGGACATCACCTACGATCACAATATGACGACCATCATCAATACCCACGACATGAACTCGGTGATGGAAATTGGCGACAATATCGCTTACCTGCACGAGGGTCGCCTAGTGTGGCAGGGCAGCAAGGACGACGTGCTTACCAGTGACAACGAACTGTTGCAGGGATTCATTTTTGCCTCACCTTTCCTTCAGCGCCTGAGGAGCGCCGCCTTGAAGCAAGGCTGATTTTTTTCAAAAAACTAAGTTTAATCTGTGGTAGTTTCTGGCTCTGGGCTGAGGTTAGCTTGGTCATCCGAAGCGTCATCGCTTTCCGTCAGCACCTGGTCTGCCTGTGAGCTGAAAAAGCTGCGGAAGAAAATGAGCAAGGTCAACACGCCCACCGTGATAGCGGCATCCGCTACGTTGAAAACGGGCCGAAAAAACTGAAAATGCTCGCCGCCCCACATCGGCATCCAATCTGGAAAGAAACCTTCGTACATCGGGAAATAGAACATATCCACCACTTTGCCATGCAAAAAACTAGCGTAACCTCCCTCTGGCGGGAACAAGGTAGCCACACCACCATGATAAGGTGTTTCTGAAAAAATAATACCGTAAAATGCGCTGTCAATAATGTTGCCGATGGCACCTGCGAGGATGAGCGAGAAGCTGGCAATCAGGCCGAACGAGACTTTGGAGCGGAGCAACAGACGGAGGTAATACATCAGGAAACAAACGGCGGCGATGCGGAAAAGGCTCAACGCTAGCTTTCCATAATCGCCGCCCAGCGTGATACCAAATGCCATTCCCTCGTTTTCCACGAAGTGAATGAGTGCCCATTTTTGGCCGAGCAACTGGATTTCTTCGCCGTAGGCAAGGTTGGTCTTTATCCAAATTTTCAGCCACTGGTCAACGACCAAAACGCCGATGACAATAAGGGCTACTTTGAGTGATTTCTTCAAAACGTTCTATTTGTTGTCTGTTTTTGAAATGCCGGAACTTCAGGAAGTGCAGATACGACAAGGCAAAGTTCAGAATTGTTTGCGCATTCAGAAAACAAAAATAGTGACTGCGCCACTGGCGCAGTCACTATTTTTGTTTTTCTATCTCCCCAAAAAGCGGTTAGGCAAGGCCCTTTCGCTTGGCATCCATGCTCAAAGTAGCATGGGGAGCTGCCAAAAGCCGCTCCTTGGAAATGAGCTTGCCCGTCGCTCGGCACACACCATATACTTTATTTTGGATGCGAAGCAATGCGTTTTCTAGGTGCTGAACATGGCTTCGCTGACGAACTGCCAGAGAGTTGAGGTACTCCCGCTCTGAAGAACCGACGGCATCGTCCAAATTCTTGATTTTGGCATCTTCGTTGTCGGCAAGCTCTGTCATCTGACGAAGGTAATACTTGAGTTGTTGCTGTGCGGTGTCTAATTTCTCATCAATGAGTGCCCGAAATTCTTCCAACTCAGCATCGGAATACCGGGTTCTAATCTGTTGTGTAGTAGCTAACATAGTATCAGTAGGTTTTTAAAAAATGAACGCTCGATTCGTGTAAGCGCAAAAAAGATTCGTTTTTCAAAACGGTTTTCAGTCCTTACTGGGCAAAAGTAATATGCTAACAATAATAAACAAAGTTACAATATCGGTTTTTTTCTCATTGCAGTTAAATTTCATTTGTCGTTCACATGAATTTAATGGGGATTTTGTCAATGGGCAGTCAAGCTTTCTGGCCTTTGGCAAAGCCCATGTGAAAACAATATTTTGTTTGATGTAAAATGCTGATTTTCAGTTTTTTATTCCAAAATGAAAACGTCCAGATTCTCTAGATTTTCAACCATTTTCCATCAAAAAAGCCGGGCCACAAAAGCGGCCCGGCTCGATTCGGGAATGAGGAATATTGATGCTGAAAAATTTAGGTTTACATAGTTTCAATAAATGGCTAATTCAAATTCAGTGCTCATTGCCCGACAATGACTGGTCCATCTCACTTGCATCAATATGGCTATACACAACCTGGAGCAGCTTCTTCGCCTCCGAATTGAACGGGTCCAAGTCCAGTGCACGGTAAAGGTCTCTCACGGCATCGTGGTACATTTTGCCAGTAATATTAGCGGTAGCCCGGCGCAGGTAAAAATCAGTGTGTTCAGGCTTTAAGTCAATGGCTATGCCAAAACTCTCCACAGCGCCAGGTACATCGCCCTTGTCCAGTTCCACATTTCCGATGAAAGCATAAACGGCTGCGTTTTCACCATCCAAAAGCATGGCCTCTCTTGCGTCGGCGATAGCGTCGTTGTAATTCTGGTCGAGCAGATAGCACTGTGCCCTTGCCAAGTAAATCTCACTATTTCGGGAAGTCCGAAGTGCCGTCCGGAAGGCTTCCATGGCTGCCTGTTTTTCCCCCAAATGGAAATTCATGATGGCGAGGTTGGTCAGTGCCGTGGCGTCATCAGGTTTGATTGCCAACGCCTGTTCAAGCCAAGCAGTAGCCAATTTTGGCTGGTCAAGTTCCACAAATGCAGCGCCTTTGCCGAGCGTCGCTTCAAAGTTGTTTGGGTTCAATTGGAGCGCTCGGTCAAAATCGATCATGGCCTCGTTGTTGCGATGGATTTGGATGTTCGCAAAGGCCCGGCCTACGTAGTTTGCGTCAGTTGGCTTGGCTTTGACCAAGAGGTTGAAGCAATCGAGCGCTTGGTCAAATTTGCTGTTTTCCAATAAAATTTGGCCGTACAGCTCGTAAGCAGCTATATCCGTTGGGGTCAGTTCCAAGAATTTTTTAATTGACACCTCCGCCTTACCATAATTTTTGAGCTTGCAATTGGCGACGGCAAGGTTGTAAAGTGCCTTGGTTTGCCCTGGCTCGGCTTCAAATGCTGCGGCATAATACTCGGTGGCTGATTCCCAATCTTTGGCGTCATAAAATTGGTCGGCCTGCTCAAAATAGTGCTGACCTTCAAGTTCAAAGCCTTCCTTTTCCTGAAAATTGGAGCCTTGTGCATGAAGCAACGCCGTGCTAAACACAAGAATGAATGAAATGGATGATAACCTTCTCATAGCGCAAACGGCTTTTGTAGCGTCGAGCTTGACAGGCGATAACACAATTGCATTAGGCTTGGAACAAAACACATCGCTACTGGTAAAAAGATGTTCTGGGTGCGTGCCGCAAATGGCGACATATTAATTAAAGTAGCAACTAATTTGCCAAAAATGCTCATAAAGTGTTAAAATTCAGTTTTTTACAAATTTATTCAATTAAGATGTTGTATTTTATGATGTTTTAAAACAAATTGCAAGAGATTGATTGCGTGCAGCGTAAATATTTTAAAAAAAATAAATTTAAAATCGGTTTTTCAAAAAATTGGTATTCTTCTTGTCTTACAGATTACGATTTAGAAAAATATCAAAGCAGGAGATTAAACCGACTTGAGAAGACAGAATTCCTCCTATTGTTCCTTGGGTTTGAGAAAAGAAATTACACTACACATTAGTTAAAAAGGCTAGGGCGGCAGATTGATGCGGATGGTGGGCTTAAGGCCATCTGGCATGGAGCAGGCAGCTTCCGTTTTTCGATTGACGACCGGCCACAAATTACCCGGAACATGAGATTACTACACATCCTATCCGTATCCGTATTGTTTTTAATGCCAAAATCGGCATCCGCAAACTTTATCCCTGAATTTGAGCAGCAACTTTTCATCGAATCCTGGGCCAACATGGCCGTGGAGCAGATGCGGCTTTACGGCATCCCAGCCAGTGTCACGCTGGCGCAAGCCATCGTAGAGTCGGGCTGGGGCAACGGCTATGTGGCCCGGCAGGCCAACAACTACTTCTGTATCAAGGGCAACAACGGGTGGACAGGGCCCATCGTAAAGGCACAGGACGATGACCCGGACTCCTCCAGCTTCCGCCAGTACCTGACCATTGAGGAGTCGTTTCAAGACCATTCCAAATTTTTATTGGAAAACAGGCGGTATCAACTGCTGTTCCGGCTTGGCCAACACGATTACAAAGGCTGGGCTTACGGGCTGAAATCGGCGGGCTATGCCACCAAATCAGACTATGCCGAGTACCTGATTTCCACCATCGAAAAATACGGGCTGTACCTGTACGACTATGCCATTCCGGCCAGTCAAATCAATTCGGTGCAGCTGCCTTTTGCAGCGGAGAATGATACAGTCCCAACTCCAGCGTTTGAACCCAATCCACAAGTGGTTGAAAATCAATTGAATAGTGTAAAAGCCGATGATGAAAACGGACAGGTGATGTCCGCTCCGGGCTATTATTTTGACCGAGCAACTGTTGTTTCAAAACCTGTTGAACAACCATTGGTGGAATTGCCGACATCGGAGCGAGCAGTAAAAATCAGCTTGATTTTGCCGAAGACTTCGCAAAGTTTCGAGCGCAGGTAGCTTTCTAGAAAAGCTAATCAACTTTTTAGGAAAATAAAAGGGAGTAAGCACCTGACCCACAGCCTGCAATTTTTTGCAAGCTGTAGGCAGCGTCTTACTCCCTTTTTTAGTTTGGTAAAATAGTTTCTTAGGTATTAACAGTAAGCCTTTTACAAATCTAAAAAAAAAATTTTGTCGGAGGTTAAATCAAAATTTTCTACCTTAGCGGCCGATTTAAGATGAAGTGAAAACTTCATTTAGACTTTTATCATCCCATGAGCATTTTTACTATGAAGCCGATTGTAGTCCGATTACAAACCTATCTCCTGTTTCCTTCTATCACTAGGCCTGTTTCCATTTCGCCGCCAGGAATTCTTATATTCTCCATGAATAGAAAACGAGGCTGATACTATTGATTCGCTTGAAACATGGCGAACAGTTCAACCTTCATGTAATTTTATCGTAGAGGAAACTGCATCGCTTCAGGTAACGTATCCTGAAAATCCATTTTTTTTTAAAATTTTAAACCGGTAAAAAAACGAGGTATGACGAACCGATTACTCCTCAAATGGCAGTTGCGCCTATTGTTCGCAATGTGCCTCATCCCATGTACATTACAGCTTGTTGCCCAGTGCGAATGCGGTACACCGACTCAGGTGCCCGACCCACTTTGCCCTAGTGGCTTCAAGCAGCAGTGTTCAGGCGACCTTTTCACCATGAATTATTGCGGCCCGGATACCATCTTTGTAGGAGCATCCTGCATGGGTATGCTGACCAGCCCCAGCACCTTCATTCAAGTATCTGGTGGCAACATCTCTTCTTTGGTGGAGTACGTGCCACCCGGAGGTTACCCTATCGGCAGTAATATTCCTGCTGGAACACAGGTTACCGTCCACTACATCATCACGTCCCCGACCAACGTCAAGGACACGCTTTGCTTCAACTTGGCCTTCATTGACACCATTCCGCCAGTGATTGACATCGCTTTGGAAAGTGACACGGTAGCTTGCGAGTTGAGCAACTACGCTGGTTGGCTTCAGGCCCAAATGGATTCCCTCGAAGCATACAAAGCTGGCTTCGACAACTGTGGCATTGACACCATATATAATAGTGGGCCAGCCACTTACACCAACAATTGCGGCTCCGTGACCGTCACTTTTTACGTGGAAGATGCCTCTGGCAACGTGGACAGCACTACTGCCAATTACACCATTATTGACACTACGGTGCCGACCTTGAGCGGCGTACCTGCCGATACGATTATTGGCTGCGACGAAGTGATACCCCTCGTGGCAACGGTCACCGCTATGGACAATTGCGTGGTTGGCCTGATGGCAACTTTCAACGAAAATAGCTCCAAGTCTGCAGACTCCACCTCCTGCAACCACTACGACTACACCATCACCCGAAGCTGGACGGCCAACGATGGGTGTGGAAACGTGGTGACAGAAACGCAAACCATTAATGTGGAAGACACTGGTTCGCCAAGTTTCGACATCCCTGCCGATACGACCGTGAACTGCGGGACGCCCGTGGATACCCTCACGCTGGGTTCGTACAGCAACGCAATGGACAATTGCTCCGCAGTGCTGAACATTACCTTGGCAGATGTGGTAAACAATGGACTATGTGCCCAAGCCAGGACCATTCTGCGCACATGGACGGTCAGTGACCCTTGCCTGAACAGTGTCTCAAAAACCCAAACCATTACCGTTCAGGATACTATCCCTCCCACTGCGGTTTTCCCTGCCGACCTCACGGTTGATTGTGCCAGCGTTGGAAATATCAACATCACTGGCGTGCCGACAATGGTCACTGACGACTGTGATATGATGGCTTTTTATACCCAGTTGCCCGATACACTCGTGACCGGTTCTTGCGACCATAGCTACGTGCTAAGGCGCCCTTGGTTGATTACGGATGCTTGCAATAACTCAATTCAGGGCTTGCAAATCATCACGGTCACCGACCTGATAGCCCCAACCGTGGGCACACAGGCGCAAAACGTGACCATCTTCTGCGACGATGCCGTTGATGCCGACAGCGTATTCAATGCTTGGGTGAACAATAATGGTGGAGCCATTGCAACGGACAATTGTACCAGTACTGTTGACCTGAATTGGATCGCTTACAACGCTGGTACAATGACGGGTGCTAGTTTGGCTGCGCCAAATTGCGCCAATCCAACGCAAGGCATCTACCGTACCCGTACCGTAAATTTCATTGTAGAGGATAAATGCGGCAACCGGGACACGACGACGGCCACTTTCACCGTAGGTGACAACACTGCACCAGTTTTGACGAACTGCCCTGCCAATATTATTACCGATACTGACCCAGGCCAGTGCGATGCACTTTTGACCTTGGCACTTCCTAATATCGTGGAGGAATGTGGAAATTTGGCTGCTGCGCAAAGCTTCTCGATGACGCAAATACTGACCATCCCCAGCGGCATGGATCCAGTGGAGACGCCAGTGAACGACCTCGTTTTCAACTTTTCCGTGCCTGCGCCACCGTTCATCGCTACTTCAACGGCTACACTGAAAATCATTTTGAACAATGTGGACGCTGAGGAACCAACGGAATTTTTCATGGTTTACGGTGAAGATGGCTCCGTGCTTGGCGCTGTGGCACATACGCCGACACAGTGTTCCGATACGATGACCACATTTACCCTGACCGTTGCGCAAGTGAATGCTTGGGCATTTGATGGGGTACTGACGCTCACGGTGAAGCCGAACATTCCAGTTGGGCAGCCAGGCCGTTTTTCCATCAACCCGATTTGCCCGGGCGGCTCGGTCACAGCTGACTTAAACTACATGACGGAGTACCCAGCCAACCTCAAATTTGAGTACAGCCTCAACGGCGGTACCCGCAATTTGGTGGCACCAATTACCCCTGTGACTGAGACCTTCGGTCAAGGCACGACCAGCGTGATTTATTTCTTCACCGATTGCGCAGCAAACGAATCCACCTGTAGCTTTCAAGTGACGGTGGAAGACAACGAGGAGCCAGTCATCGCTTGCCCGCCGAACCTGAGCCTCAACCTCGACCCGAGCGAGTGCAAGCAGAATGTGACGGTTCCCCTTTTCACCAACATAACCGACAACTGTGCGGTGACTGTGCCAACGGTGCAAAACCAGCCAGTAGATTCACTCGACCGCCTCATCAGCTTCAACTACAACCCAAACCTGAACGACTATGTCGCCAACGATAAATCGTTCACTTTCACTGGTTTGCAAGGAAACGCAACACCGGGCGGCGTGCAGCTCATCATCACCATCCAAGGCGATGTGGACTCGGTGGGTGCTTACTATGAAATTTATGACAACGACGGCAACTTCCTCGGCACCACGGCAAAGGGCCAGCCGAACGTGACCCCGGGCGATTGCAATACGCCAAGCACGGCTATCTTCACCATTCCAGCCACTACCTTCAACGACTGGGCGACGGCTGGCAACATCAACATTACCGCTGTTTCGTACATGAGCTACCCGATTCCGCCGGCAGGGCCAGGATGGGGCATCAACCCTTGTACCCCAGGTGCGGTGACCGCCGATGGCGATACGGACGGCAGCTTTATCTTCGCAACTTTCAGTTACCAAAGCGTGGCGCCAACCTTCTCGGCCACTGGTGCGACGACCATCAGCCAAGTGACCCTGACACCACCGCTGACGGCTGAAACCTACACACTCAACCAAGGAACAACCACCTTCACTTATGGGGTTATTGACTTGGCTGGCAATTCGGGCAGTTGCTCATTTGACGTGACACTGAACGACGTGGAGGCGCCGAGTGCGCTTTGCGGCCCTACTTTCGTTGACATCAATCCTTCGGGTATTGTTTCACAAGCAATCCTGGTTTCTGACGTTGACTTGGGCAGCACGGACAATTGTACCATCGCTTCAATTACCCTGACACCAAACACCGTCACCTGCAACGATGCACTGACCAATCCGAACCCCGTGACGCTGACCGTGACGGACGGTTCCGGCAATGTTTCGACTTGCAATACCTTCGTAAACGTGACGGTGCTCGGCCCGAACCCAACCGTTTCCAGCACTTGCGGCAGCAATAATTTATCACTATTTGCCAACCCGCCACCAGCACCCGGCGGTGGCAGCAACCCATACCAGTACGTTTGGAAAAACCCACAGGGCATACCATTCGCTTTTGTGCAAAACCCTGTGATAATGGATGCAAACCAGAGCAACCTCGGTTTTTATACCGTTGAAATCACAGGACTAACGGGTTGCATGGCCATACAATCCGTGCAGGTAACTTGTGACCTGCTACCATTGCAAAAACCTGCACTGCAAGTGGTGGATGCCACCATTTGTTCTTCTGAAAATGTGCAGTTGACGACCTCGGCTGTTTGTGGCAGCACCGTTATCTACAAATGGTACAGTGGTAACGCCCCCGGTGTCTTGGTTGGCACAACGACCGTTCCTAACTACTCGATGGCACCGCCAGCTTCGGGCATGTTCACTTTCTATGTCGTGGTGGAGCGCAACGCCTGTAACTCAGCACCATCCGACCCAATCACGGTGACAGTGGAAGATTCGCCAACGGCCATGCCTTCGCCTACCAGTATCATCCTTTGCGAAGGCGAAAATATTTTGCTCAATTCCATCAACAACGCTGCGGGTACGACCTGTCATTGGACGGGCCCTTGCGGCTTCGAATCGTTCAGCTGTAGCCCTGCTCCGATCATAAGTGCAACACTTTGCAACAGCGGCATCTACACGTTGGTCACCACCAGAAACGGGTGCCCATCTATACCTGCCACCGTGGCTGTCACCGTGGTGAGCCAACCGGCACAACCATTTATATCAAACTCAACAAGCCAAGGAACACCAGCTTGTCAGGGTTCAACGCTGACACTTACTTCCACGAACGTGGCCGGTGCTGTCTCCTACCTTTGGACGACGCCAACTTTTTCGACGATATCCACTACTACCAATGTGCTGACTATCCCTAGTGCCACCATCGCCCAACATGCCGGGCAGTGGACGGTTCAGGCCATCGGCAACCCTTGCGTTTCGGTAGTGTCGCCTCCTGTGACGGTTTACATGGTGCTGCCGCCGGAATCGGTTACGGCTTCCGCCAACCCAACGCAGGTTTGTGAGGGGCAAAGCGTCCAGTTGGCAGGTTCTTCTGCTTCGCAAAGCGTGAACTACTTTTGGGTGTACCCGAATGGTCAAACATCCACGCTTCAGAACCCAGTCATCACGAATGTGAATTTGAACAACAGTGGTATTTACACACTGACCGTGAACAACCAATTCGGCTGCTCGGCTTCAACTTCCGTGGAAGTAAGCGTCATCAGCCGGGTGAACATCACCAGCGTTAGTAGCGATGCGCCAGCCTGTGCCGGTGGGCCCATCAACGTGACGTTGGTTTCCACGGTATTCCCTGTCAACCCCGGCACCTACCAGTACCTTTGGACAGGGCCGAACGGCTACACTTCCACGAATACCATTGCCACAATACCAAATGCTACCTTTAACAATAGCGGCACTTATACTTTGGTGGTCACCAATGCACAGGGCTGTAGCTCATTGCCAGCTACGCTGAACGTGGCCATTCCGCAGGTAATTGGTACGCCTACGCCGCCTACTGGCATTATAAATCCATACTGTGTGGGGGATGCTTTGACCATTGCGACCAGCCCTTACCCCGGCCCGAATGTGACTTATGTTTGGCACACGCCATCTGGTGATTACACGACCAGCGCACCATCGCTGACCTTGAACAATTTGGCAGTGACCGATTCTGGCCCATATACGGTGAATTATAGCGTAAACGACTGCCTGTCAGGCACTTCTGGCACAGTGAACTTGGTGGTGAATGCTGCACCTTCGGTGCAAGTGACCAGCAACAGCCCTGTTTGCGAAGGTCAAACCTTGGAACTCAACGTCAACTGCACGACGGGCGCCATCTACGAATGGACTGGCCCAAGCGGGTTCACTTCAACGGTTTGCAACCCAGTAATTGCCAATGCCAATCCAGCGCTGCACGCAGGCACTTACACTGTCCGCAAAAGAGTGGGCGGCTGCTGGTCGGACATCGTTTCTGTAAATGTAACGGTGAACGCCAAACCGACAGTGCCAACGGCTATCAATGCTGGGCCCTACTGTGCCAATTCCGACAACGTCATGTTGAGTGTAACTTCCAACTCGGCAACACCGGGCGCCACTTATACTTGGTACGATACCAACGGCCAGCCACTCGGTACGGGTACGCCTTCCATCAACTTTCAAGTGCCGAACCCGACCCAGTACGGCAACGGAACCGAGGAGTTTTATGTGGTGGCGACGCTGAACGGCTGCAACTCCTCACCTTCGGTGCCAACGGTGGTCAACTTGAATACTGTGCCCGGTAATCAGGCGATAGCAGGAGCGGACATCCTTGGTTGCCAAGGCGATATTATCAACCTTTCGGCAACGGTACCTACTGCTGGTTCCGGGCTTTGGACTTTGATAAATGGAAACCCCGCTGGTGTGACCATCGCCAACCCAGACCAAGCTACGACCACCGTTGCGGGCATTGTGCCCGGTCAGAATTATGTCTTCCAATGGTCATTGTCAAATGGCGCTTGCGAAGATTATTCCACCGATGAAATGAGCGTTTACGTTGATTTCTTGGAGCAAGCGAATGCAGGTGACCCAATCACGATTTGTTTCTCCACGACCGCAAACCTTGCAGCGGTGATGCCAGCCTCGAACGATGGCGTATGGACACAGCCAGCTTCACAAGCTGCACTTGGGATAGTTATCGTTGACCCAACTAATCCAGCTACGCAAGTAACCAATCTTACACCGGGCAATTCTTACTTCTTCACTTGGACGATTGACGGTGGCTGTGGCATGTCCTCCAAAAGCACGCTTTTGACAGTTACCAACGAACAAGCATCGGCTTCGATTAATAATATTGATACCTTGGAAGCTTGTGGTCCATCTGCTCAATTAGCTGCTGTCCCTGCCATTGTTCAACCCAATGGAATTTCAAACGGATATTGGAGTAGTCCTAATCTAGAATTGAATATCATCACCCCAACTTCAGCAGTAACTTCGGTTGAAAATCTCCAACCTGGGGTGAACATTCTGGTTTGGACAATTTATGGTGGCGCTTGCGGACAACAATCCGTAGATAACCTAATCATAAACTACACAATACCGGTGGCTGTTGATGATGAAATAAACATACAATTTGCCACCAGTGGGTTTACCGATATTCTTGCTAATGATTCCGATTCCTTTACTGACGATGCGACTATAACCATAGAGAAACAACCAGAACATGGTACAGTCGAATTGGGAAGTGGTGTCGCCAAGCACATCTTAACTTATACTCCAGATATCAACTTCGTCGGGTTAGATAGTGCTATTTACAAGGTATGCCAAGAAGGCTGTTCTTGTGCTACAGCCACTGTTTACTTCAACGTAGGTGAAGATGCCAAATGCGAAGTGCCGAGCATCATCACACCAAACAATGACGGAATGAACGATGCATTCATCATTCCTTGTCTTGCGGAAGATGGGACGTACCCGAACAACGTGTTGAGCATCTTCAACCAATGGGGCGATGAGGTTTACCACGCCGAGCCTTACAACAACAATTGGGAAGGCACTTTCGACGGGGAGGACCTGCCAGCGTCCACGTATTTCTACATCATTGACTTGGGCAATGGCGAAAAGCCGATGTCTGGCTATTTAATCATTCAGCGCTAAAAAGTGATTAGTGATTGGTGACTGGTAATTGGGCAAACCCAATCACCAATCACCAATCACTAATCTCCAATCACCATTTCAACAATGAAAAATATAATTACTACCATCATATTCTGCACTTTGGGCCTTGCTGTATTGCATGCCCAGCAGCAGCCACAAACCACGCAGTTCATGTATTACAAGCTGGGCTACAACCCCGGCTTTGCAGGCAGCCAAGATGCGGCTTGCGTGACCTGCATCTACCGCCAGCAGTGGCTTGGCTTAAACGGTGCACCGTCCATGGCCATCGCCACCTTCAATATGCCGCTGAACAACCAGCGGGTAGGCATTGGGGCGAACCTTTATCGCCACACCATCGGCATCACAACGATGTACAATGCGGATTTGGCCTATTCTTACCGGGTTCGTTTGGGCAGGGGTATGCTCGGCTTGGGCATTCAAGGCTCATTGCGGAGCATGGAACAAGATTTTGCGAAGACAACCGCCACGCAGCCCAAGGCGCAGGACGGCAGCATCCCCGGCAGTACAAGCAGCAAGTTTTTGTTCAACTTCGGAACAGGGCTTTATTACAACAGCGACAAGTTTTATGTTGGTTTGTCGGCGCCACGTTTGTTGGAAAACAATATTGACTTCACGGACTCGGACATCATTATTTCGAGGGAAGTGCAGCATTTTTACCTCATGGGCGGTGTGACTTTCGACCTGAATGAAAACTTAGCGCTGAAGCCACAGGCACTGCTCAAACATGCCGCAAAAGCACCGGTTGATTTCGATGCGAATCTTAGTTTGCTGATACAGAACCGTTACGTGGCGGGTATTACCTATCGCTTGGGCGGCAACAAAGAGAACGGAAACGGGGAATCAATAGACCTACTGTTGGGAGCCCAACTCACTCCCAGCCTTATGTTTTCCTTCTCTTATGACTATACCCTGTCCGATATTAAAGGCTACTCCAATGGTAGCATTGAGGCGTCCATCCGCTATTGTTTCGGGAAGACCAACGAAGCGGGGAAAGAATACGACAACCCTCGGTTTTTCTAAATAATTCAGGTAGAAAGGCTGGCTTCATTAACCAGCCTTTCTACTTTAGCGACGTTTACATACTAAATGTAGGCAAACATTGGTTATTTGGAAACCCCATCCGATGAACCCTGAAACCCAAAACCCAAAATCCCCTTCCATCATACATTCAACCACCGGTTCGTCCATGAAAAATCTGATATTAAGCCTGGCTGTTTTGATAGTGCCTTTTTGTTTGTCGGCGCAGCAGCAAAGCTCCAAGTCCAAAAGTTCGGACAAACTCTATGAAAAAGGAACTGGAAAACGCAGCATCGCCTTGCAAAATGCAAAAGGCATCAATGGCAGCGGCTACGAGTTTTCCCCAGCGTTTTACCAAAACGGCATTGTGTACGTATCGTACCACAAAAATGGGCCGATAGACAGCAACACCGGTAAGCCATTTTTCGAGCTTTTTTATGCGGAAATGGACGCCCAATATTTGCCCCAATCGGGTCGTACATTTTCCATTACCATCAATTCACAGGTGCACGAAGGCCCGGTTTCATTCAGCCGTGACAACAACCTGATGTATTTTACCCGCAATAATTTGGAGGGCGGAATCGCCAAAACCAACTCAAAGGGTCGGGTTACCCTAAAGATTTATGAAGCCCGCCGTGGGCAACTGGACTGGGAAGGCATCAAGGCACTGCCATTCAATAGCGAGGATTACTCCTGCCAACACCCCACGCTCTCCGCCGATGGTAAACGTTTGTTTTTTTCCTCTGACATGCCCGGCGGCTACGGCGGCTACGACCTATATTTTGTGGAGCGAAAAGGCGAAGAATGGTCGAAACCCATCAACCTTGGTCCAGATGTCAACAGCAGTGGCAACGAGGCATTCCCTTTTCTCCACGAGTCCGGTACCTTGTTTTTCTCTACCAACGGACGAGGCGGCGAAGGCGGTCTCGACGTTTTCAGCATTGACATCAGCAGCAACGAATGGGGGCAACTGACCAACCTCGGCACCCCACTCAACTCCGCCACCGATGACCTCGGTTTTATCATCAACAGTGACGCCACCCGTGGCTATTTTGCCAGTGACCGAGCTGGTGGAAGTGGCGGCGACGACATCTACATGTTCGAGGCGGATGGCCCCATCATCACCAATGAGGCACCAATGCTCAACGCAGCCATCATCGCCTACGACGAAGCGACCAACGAGCGTGTTTCAAATGCTGGTGTTCGTATTTTTCAACAATCCGAGGATGGCTTCATGGAAGGCAACGACCTGTACGATGTTGACCTTTTGCCTTCGGAAAATGGCGAGCTGCGCATGAGGCTCGTGCGGAAGAACTCCAGCGACCTTGGTACGCCAAACCTTTTCACCGATGTGAACGGTACGGTTGGCAGCAGTATCCAGCAGAATAAAAAATACTTTATCCTCGTCACCAAAGACGGCTACGCAGATGGTGAAATGCAGTACTCGTCGAGCGAAGCCTCTGGAACGCAGACTATCCGCATCCCGATGCGTACCCGCACCTGCACCAACTTGGACGGCCTAGTGACCGTGAAGGGATACGGAACTTTTGTTCCAAATGCCCTCATCCACGTCCTCAACCTTGGCACGAACAAAGAAGAATTGTTGCGCAGCAACGCCAAAGGCAGCTTTGATTACTGTCTGCCTGCCAACAGCGACTACCTCGTCACCGCCGAAAAACAGGGATACGAGAGCGCTTCTGAAAACGTTACCACCAAAAACAAAGTAGGCATGCAGCCATTCAGCCTGAACCTAAAGCTTCAACCCGCCGCTGGGGATGAAACAGTCGTGAAAGAACCTATCCGCAAGGGCAGTGTAATTTTGTTGGAAAACATCTACTACGATTTCAATCAATACATCATCCGAAAAGGCGCAGGCGAGGAACTTGATGCGCTTTCTCAATTGATGAAGCAATACCCCAGCATGGAGGTCGAGCTGACTGCCCACACGGACAGCCGAGGAAACGACCAGTACAACCTCGAACTTTCGCTCAAGCGGGCCGATTCCGCCAAGCGTTACCTCATTCAGAAGGGAATCCGTGGTAGCCGCATCAAGGCGATGGGCCTTGGTGAAACCCAAATCCGAAACAGTTGCACCGACAGCGTGGAATGTTCCGACGAGGAACACCAGTTCAACCGCCGTACCGAAGTAAAAGTCGCCCGCATTGACGAGGCGGTAAAGGTGCAGTACGGTGAAGGGAACCCTGGAGGAGGGAAGTAGTAGATTAACACGCAGTCAGAGACTGGGAACGGCGATGGGATGGGAGTCTCGCCGCCGTTTTTGTTTTTATAACCAACCTCATTAATTACCTTAAGCTTTGCTATGTTTTAGCACGGCAAAACGTAAAGCAGTTTAAACGGTTTGCAGTTTTGCAGTTAAATAAAAATTAAACATGGTTATAGGAATCACCAATCTGAAGGGTGGGGTAGGTAAGGCCACCCTGACATTGAACTTGGCTGTGACGTATGCGCACCAAGGCCAGAAAGATTGCATCATTGATGCAGACAAAAACCAAAACAGCATGGAATGGTCCGGTGCAAGAAAGCTAAGTCTGCCAGAAGTAGTGGTAATGGTCTGCACGGAACCGCGAGCGCTGAACAAACTAGTGGATACCCAGAAGGAGATTTATGATGTGGTGTCTGATTGACGGCACACCGGATCTTGGAGAGATGACAACTCGCATCATGCTTGCCAGCGACCTGCTGCTAGTGCCGCTTCTACCCAGTGGCCATGATTTCCGTTCAATGGTGCTGCTTTTACAGCGCTTTGAACCGGCCAAAGGCTTCAAACCAGAACTACCTGCTTTTTCATCCTGAATAAATTCGATGAACGCGTGAATTTCCATGCTGGCATGGTCGAGTTGCTGGGCAACTATGAGATTCCGATTCTGGACGCAAAAGTCAAAAGCCGCGTTGCTTATGCCCAAACAGGAGTTTCGGGCATGGGCGTCATGGAATGGACAGACCACAAGGCCATCGAGGAATCAGAAGCCCTTGCGATGGAAGTCATGGTGAAAGTAAAACAACTTCAACTCAAGTAAAATCAGTGAACAATGGCAAAAGATAGAAGAACAGATTTTTCGAGCCTGCTTCCCCAGCAGCCCACACCGACAAACAAGTGAAATCCCCAGATGAAGTCATCCGCGCCATACATGGCGACAAGACCAAGCGCATTACTTTGGACATCCCGATTCCCCTTCATGCTAAAATCAAGATGCGTTGCTTTGAGCAGGGCATCACGATGAAAGATTTCTTGCTGGATTTGGCGGCAAGGGAGCTAGGGATTTAATAGAGTTGTTCAAGCCTAAGTTGTTGGTTATCAATGATGAGTTGTTGTATTTTTGCCTCAAAAACAGATGAACATCCACTATCAAGACTTAAATACCAACCGGAAGTGGAAAGCCACTACCGGGGTTAGCCAAAAACAA
>JBGSWN010000148.1:0-34817 GCA_041752395.1 Saprospiraceae bacterium
AATAGAGTTGTTCAAGCCTAAGTTGTTGGTTATCAATGATGAGTTGTTGTATTTTTGCCTCAAAAACAGATGAACATCCACTATCAAGACTTAAATACCAACCGGAAGTGGAAAGCCACTACCGGGGTTAGCCAAAAACAATTTGAAGTGCTTTGTCCTTTATTCGCCCAGTCTTTCACAGACCTTTTTGGTAAATCAATGCAGGACAGGCAGAACGACAGCACTACTGAGGCTAGCCTGAAAACACCCGAAGACCTGTTGTTCTTTTTGCTTTTTTTCCTGAAGAACGGCTTGACCTACGACGTGCTTGGGTTTGTCTTTGGCATGGGCGGCCCCAGTGCCAAGCGTAACCTTGACATTGCGATCAGGGTCTTGCGAGCTGCATTGCAGCCGCTCGACGTCATGCCAAAGCGGGAGTTCAAGGACGTGGAGGAGTTTGAGCAATATTTCAAGGAACACAAAGGGCTAATCCTTGACGGGACCGAACAGCGAGTACAAAGACCAGAAAACAAAGGACTCCAGAAACTTTGTTACAGCGGTAAAAAAAATGTCACACCATAAAAACACTGGTCATTTCCAGTGCTTTGAAGGTGATTCTGTTCGTTAGCCGCCCTTATGAAGGCCAGGCGCACGACTACTCCATCCTGAAGATGGAATTCCCGCCGCACATGGACTGGTTTGCGAAGTTCGAGGTGCGGTTGGATTTGGGGTATCAAGGGTTCAAAGATGCCTATAAGTGCCTCAAGTTGATGATTCCAAACAAGAAGCCCAAAGGGGGCGAATTGACGGAGGAACAAAAAGCGGCGAACAAGGACATCTCAAGGGAACGAATCAAGGTTGAACATAGCTTGGCTGGTCTAAAGAGATTCAGGATACTAAGTGACCGTTTAAGGATTCACGATATAACGATGTATGACGAAATAATTGGATTATGTGCCGGGCTTTGGAATTTTAGCCAAATTCACACAACTAATTGATTTTCATACAGAAACAACTCTATTAAGGATTGGCAAATGACAGTGCGAACTTGCTCATTTTACGTTTATTCAAACACACCACCTATCTTCGGGCGTTGAATTCAATATTTCTTTTTTGTGGTGTTAAGACAAATTCTGACGTATGTTTTTTGACGCTGAAAGACGCTGTTTTTTATGATAAATTATGTTGCTGGACCTACCGTTCAGCAATATAATTCATCATAAAAACCTTAAAAAATCAGCGTCGAAAATATTTTTCTTAACACCTCTAATTTTTTTAGCAAATTTCCATGTCAAACAAAGGTATCCATATTCTGTTCGGGCAACGTACAATTTGGCAAAAACGCCTTTCTTGTGTGGCAGCCGTTGCGTTTATTCTACTCTCACAGGGCTGCCTGATTCGGGGAAACGGCTATTCCTTCCAGGGCATCAGCATCCCGCCCGATGTCAACACCTACTATGTTGAGCTGCTGGAAAACCAAGCCCCAAGCTCCACCCCTACCCTGCCACGGGAATTGACAGAGCGCTTGAAGGACAAAATCCGAAATGAATCTAGGCTGAAATACAACGACGAAGCGCCTGATGTGGAGTTTTCAGGCGCTGTGACCGACTTTCGGGTGACGGCTGAGGCTCCCAAGGCTGGCGAGCAGATTGGCTTCAACAAACTCACCATTAGCGTCAATATCAACTTCGTGAACAACAAGGATGAAAAGGCCAATTGGAAGCAGCAGTTTTCGTTCGAGGACTTCTTTGGGGCAAACGACAACCTTCTCGATGTGCAGGACGCCCTTATCGAAAACATCAACAAGGAATTGGTGGATAGGATTTTCAATCGGGCGTTCACGAATTGGTAGAGAAGTGAGAGAGTGAGAGAGTGAGAGGGTGAGAGGGTGAGAGGAGTGAGAGAGCGTGAGAGCCGGTGAGAAATTGGGAGGGATGTGGTACATTTGGCGCTGGCTTTTTCATCAAAACAAACAAGAAACAACACAATGGATTTAATGACCAATATTTTCAGGGGGCTGCTGGGCTGTGCGGTCATGCTCGGCATACTTTACCTGATGAGCAACAACAAGAAAAACATCAATTGGCGCATTGTGGCTGGTGGCATGTTGCTCCAATTGACCCTTGGGATTTTAGTTTTGAAAGTTGAGGTCGTCACCATTATTTTTGATTGGGTGGCCAGCTTTTTCGTCAATGTTTTAGCCTTTACCAATGCTGGCATCGAGTTTCTGCTTACGCCTTTTGGGATGAAAGAAGTGGACGGTGCACTCAATAATTTTGTCTTCAAAGTGCTGCCTACCATTGTCTTTTTCTCGGCACTTTCTTCTTTGTTTTACTATCTCGGCATCCTTCAAATCATCACAAAGGGCATCGCTTGGGTGATGAGCAAAACCATGAAGCTGACGGGCGCAGAAAGCCTCGCTGCGGCTGCCAATGTATTTATTGGCCAGACGGAAGCACCGCTGGTCATTCGTCCCTATTTGGCGGGCATGTCCCGCTCAGAGATGATGTGCTTGATGGTCGGGGGGTTTGCGACGATTGCAGGCAGTGTTTTTGCGGCTTACGTGGGGTTTCTTGGCGGGGATGACCCTGCCATGCAGCATTTATTTGCGAGGCACTTGCTTACCGCCTCCATCATGTCGGCACCGGCGGCCATCGTGGCGGCGAAAATGATTATTCCAGAAACTAAAGCGATTGGGTTGGAAGACCAACGGTTGGATGTTCCAAAGGAGCAATCTGGCTCAAACGTACTTGATGCAATTACCTTGGGTGCCACGGATGGTTTCAGGCTGGCGGTGAATGTTGGCATTATGCTGCTCGTTTTCACTGCCTTGATTGCCATGTTAAACTCCTTGCTGGTCGGTGTTGGCAGCATTACCCATTTGAATCCCATCATTTCGGATTCTACCGGTGGCAGGTTTACGGGCCTTTCTTTGGAGTATATATTGGGCTTGGTTTTCTCTCCAGTGGCTTGGATTATGGGCGTTTCTACACAGGATTCTATGTTAGTTGGCCAATTATTGGGAATGAAGACAGCCATCAACGAATTTTATGCTTATGCCAAAATGCCTGAATTGAAGAGCATGATGTCCGAAAAGTCCATCATCATCACCACTTATGCCCTTTGTGGCTTTGCCAATTTTGCCTCCATCGGCATCCAAATCGGCGGTATCAGCGCATTGGCACCTTCTCAGCGGAAGAACTTGACGGAGCTTGGCATGAAGGCCATGATTGGCGGCACCATTGCCAGTTTCTTGACGGCTTGCATCGCTGGGATGTTTTCTTGATTTGTTTCATAGTTGTGGCAATTTTACCAGACGACAGAAGACAACCATAATGATTATCTGAGCAATAATTGACTTAGGAACGTGTGAAAGATAAAACATTAAAAAAATGAAAGACAAAATCGGGTTCAATCTAATTTTTGCAATTCTGGCTTTCCCAATAGGATTAGCATTGCTGCAGGAATTTGATTTCCAAACGTTTACATTCAGAAAAACAGCATTGGGAATTATTTACCTAATAACATTTATAGTCAGCATATACTTTATGTTGAAAAAGAATAAACAACAACCTGAAAAATAAAAAACTGGCACTAACAACTCCTATCCAAAAGGCGGGGTTTCGAGTTCCAAATACAGTTTTGTGGTTAATGAAGCATTAGTTTTCAAAGTAAGTTTACTGGTAAAATTCCCGCCCTTCGGGTGGCTGCAAAACGATATAGGCAGGTAAACTGCGAGCTGCCAAGTCCTGTGCATGGTTGATAAGGTTGATGAAGTTGATAAGGGTTGATAATCAACCTTTTATCAACCCTTATATACTTCATCAACCATGCACAAGATTTGGCGACGTGAGCTATAATAATAGGCTTACTTATAAAAATAGAAGCCGCCATTTTGGGAATCCCACGGTCTTTTTCATCAATAGTTAAATCTCACTATCCATCGTTCCTATCAACAAAAAAAATGCCGCAACCATCACTGGTTACGGCATTTCCATTTTATCATATTATGTTGAAACGCCTGAATTTAAAGGCATTCCCATGTTTATTTCTTTTTTCCTTTCTTATCATCCTTACGGTCTGATTCAACGTTCATTTCGCTCACTGGGCGAGTCTTAAATACGATATTGCCTTCGTTGTGGCTCACCGCAGTGACATCCACCCGCCGGTTGAGTTGGTGGTCCGTTTCTGGGCAATACACTTCGTCCGTGCAATTGTTGACGGGTTTGGTTTCGCCAAAATCTTCCGTTAATATCCTATCCTTTTTCACTTTTTTCTTTTTCACAAGGTAGTCCTTGGCCGACCTTGCACGGTTTTTACCCAAGCGGTCATTGTATTTGTTGGTACCCCGTGAGTCGGTATTTCCGCCCAACCGAACGACCAAAGTAGGATATTTTTCAAGCGTTTCAGCCAATCCATCCAGTGTTGGTTGAGCGTCTCTTTTACGGATATAGTATTTGTCAAAATCAAAGAAAATAGGCTCCAACATGACGATTTGCGGCGACTTGAGCGGTACTTTTACCCGTACCTCTTCACCATGTTTAAACTTGCCTTTTGGGTTCGTAAAACGGACGGTATTGGGGAAGTATGGGTCTTTCTTGCCTGTGATTTCATAGTCATGCTCACACTCCACTTGGGCGATGAAAGCTTCTCCGCTTGCATCACTTTTTAGGTTGACCACCTTGCCGGTTTTCTTGTCCACGACTGTAATATCGGCCAAAGAAATCCGATTGCCGGATGGGTCTTCCACTACTTCAATAATCAGTTTCACTAGACACAACTCCCTTTCAAGTGGAATAATATATGGCGTAGGTGAGGTCGGAAACTGCTCGGCAGTCACTTCCCGCTTGTCGCCTTTGTACTCTTTTTTATTGGTAACAATGGCGTATTTCGTTCCCTTGCGCACTTGATATGTTACCAATCCTTTGGCATCTGTTGTCAAAACATTGTTCTTTGCCATTGGGCCACTGTAAACCTTGTCCAGCATATTGCCATACTCCAAAGGTGTAATATCCACGCTAGCCTCAACCAGGCGCTCTTTGGTCTCCTTGTCTTCCACTGCAATGAGTACGTCCCTTGGTTGTGGGTCATAAGTCCAATGATAAATATCATCCTTGCCCTTGGCATCTGCATGGCCACGGTCGCTGGCAATATATCCTTCAGTTCCACCATTGAGGGAAACGAAACTTACATCATCGCCAGCCTGGTTGAATGGCGCACCGAGGTTGCCAATCAATTCCCACTGACCGCTGCCGTTCATGGCTGCTACCCAGATGTCCAAACCACCACTACCACCGGGTCGGCTGGAGGAGAAAAACAAGTTGTTGCTTTCATCGAGAAAAGGAAAAAGCTCGGAGCTATCTGTGTTTACCAAATTACCCAGATTGGTTGGGATGCTCCAAACCCCATTTTCCAATTTGGCAGACCAGAGGTCCATGCTGTTGTTGGTTGCGCCTGTGCGGTTGGAGGAAAACACCAATAAAGTCCCATCTTTTGATAGCGCAGGGTGGCAAGTTGACCAATCGTCGCTGTTAAAAGGAAGCTCGGCCACATTCGTCCATTTGTCTCCTTCCAAGTCGGCAGAATAGAGTTTGAGGTCAATGATGTCCTGCGAATTTTTGCCCTGAAGATTGTTCCGGGTAAAAATCATTTTGTTACCAGCTGGGTTGAAGGCTGCACAACCATCGTTGTACTTTCCGTTCACTTTGCCAGCCAATTGAACAGGTTTGGTGAAGGTGCCATCGGCCTTTTTTTCAGAATATTTCAAGTCCGTGTAATCATCCGGCTTTTCAGGTGGGCACTGCAAAAAGCGGTTGCTTTTCGAAGTAGTGAAAACCACCCCATTTCCAAATGGAATTGGACTGAAATCGAGTTGTGAACCGTTAATTTCCTTGATGTTTTTAAACTCAACACCCTGCTGCCCCATAAGCTGAAAGCTAAAGGCGAGAGTAAAAAGCAAAAGCAAGGGTTTTATATTTTTCATCGTTTTTCTTTTTTAAAATTGAATTTTACAGTGAGACCAACTTTTTGTTTGAGTTTGTATCTGATTTCACCGATTTCAAGCCTCCAGCTGCATTTGCAAAAGCACCTCCCAGCAAAGGCCTAGTGTTTTCTCTTTAAAAATAGCGCAGGCTTTTGATTTCCTTGCAGGTTGGGCAAGGGAAGGTGTATCCAGCCATTAGTTCAAAACTGCCAGTTGTTGCCTGCTTGAGTTCCGAAGTTGTGAAATCAATGGCAGCACCGAGGCGGAAACCGTTTTTGAACTGGTAAACCAACAAGCCACTTATTGCATCCTCATAACGGTACAATACACCAACCATTAATGCATCATAAAACATCGCGTTCAAGTTCGCATCAAAATCAAAGGGAGAATTTGGATTGTAGCGGACCTGTACGTTTGGAAGCAGCTCCACATTCTGTGAAACAGGAAGCGTCAAACCGGTTTGAATAAACCAAGTGTTTACTTTGCCACTGAACTTGTTTTTATCGCTGTAAAGTGAATTTGCCAACATACGGGGCAAAGATGCACCTAAGTAGAATTTCCTGTTCTTGAAATAAATACCAGGGCCTACGTTAAAAGTAGTCTTTGCTTCAACACCGCCATTGCCGAATTCAGGGTCGTTCGGATCCACTTTTTCATTGATTTCACCCCAGTCCGTGCGGGCGTTTTCGATGCGCCCACCAATGCCCAACGCAAGCACGTTGTGATTTTTGAAATGGATGCGGTAGGCGTAGTCTGCTCCAACGGTCAATATTTTGTCCAACCCAATTTTATCGTTTAAAATATTGAGGCCGATACCGCTGGTGTTCTTCGCAAATGGCATGTGGCCATAGAGGTTGATGTTCTTTGGAGAACCATCAACACCCGACCACCATTGGTTCCGGTAAATGAGGCCGACGTCCAGCACATCTTTTGCTCCGGCATAGGCCGGGTTAAAATTGAGCTGGTTAAAAAGGTTGAAAGTGTAAATCGCTTCGCTCTGCGCCCAGGCTGAGACGGTGATGAACGTGATTATAGTTGTATAAATTAGTTTTTTCATTGTCGAAATTATTTTGGCTGTTGATGGATTTGAATGGAAAGTGGGCGGTTGCACTTTTCAGCACAACCGCTCACGACCAAGTGCTATCGGGCCACTTTGATGTAACCAGCTTTTGGTTTGTCACCACTGTTTTTATCCCGCTCAAAAAGGTAATAATAGGTGGCCGCTGGTACATCTTTCTTGTCCTTTCCGAAAGTACCATCCCAGCCCTGTGCGTTCAAATAAGGTTCAAATGCTGCAATCTCATCCCCCCATCGGTTGAAAATCCTTAGGCGGCTTGGATTGGTCGGGTCATCTGGCAAGCAGTCAATTATGAGCACATCGTTAGAATTATCACCATTTGGTGTTATCACATTCGGCACGATGCACTCCAAGACATAGATGATGTTGACCGTAGCTTGGTCGCATGCATCTGGGCAGCTTTCCAGGCAAATTTGATAGGTGAACTGGTCAGGTGTTTGAATCGGTTGGTTCGGTGTATAGATAAAAGAACCATCCAGGTTGACGACCACTGTACCATTTGAAGGCTGTTGGAGTATCGTAACCACCACATTGCCTGCTGGAGTATCGTTGTCAGTTACGTTCCCTGTCACTGGGTCTGGCGTATTGCTAGTATATTCGTCATCCACAGCAATCGGAGCGTCAGGAATAGTAACCACCACAGGGTCGGAAGTCGCTGTGCAACCATTTACAGTAATTGTGACGGTATAAACACCTGGCATCGCTGGGTTGACTGGAAAGGTAGGCGTTGTTGTTGTTCCTATTAATACACCATCTTTAAACCATTCATAAGTTACACTACCCACTTGCATCATGGTATTGAGCACCATCACATCCCCGTTACATGCGGTCACGTTTGAGCTGCCGCCACTAGGTTGGCCATTCAAGTTCACATCTAACACAGGTGGTGTTATTTGCTGTATAGTCGTCGTAATCTCCTTTGGCTCTGCCTCGCAACCATCGTTTGATTCTGCGGTGATGGTACATGACACCGTACTGTTTACCATCATCATAAATGATATTTCAGTAACGGTTGTAACAAAGCCGGAGGTATCAAAATTTGGGCAAGTAAATGTCCAGAACACTGTATCAGCGCCATTCGGGTCTATTTCAAAAGCATAGGTCACATTTTCACCTTGGCAGAAAGTGCCGTTTCCACTGATTACATTGATGATTGGTTTTGGATTCACCTCAATCACCAGACTCATGGAATCCGCACAATTACCTAGCTTCACGATGAGGGTATAAATGCCTGCATCTATCTGCTCAATATCTGTGATAGTAACTGGGAATGGACCAGCACTTGGAGCAGTTAAATTACCACCAACTTGACCATTTGGCCCCATCCACATGTAGGTTACGGTTCCGAGTCCGGGTGTACCCGTGCCATTGAGCATTACATCAACGCCCTCACAGTAGGTGCCACCTCCCGTTACCGTGAGGATTTTAGGCGTTGGATTTACGTTGACATCCGTACAGGTTGGTGGATTATTTATACAACCATTTATGGAAGTAAGTTTGAGACAATACTCCCCATCATCCGTCAAAGCTAATTGTCCTAAGTCTAAAGTTACTGTCGTACCGCTTGGCACCGTTCCAGTCTGACCGGGTATTGGGTTGCCATTTTGACACCAAACATAAGTAATGGCTGTATTGTCTGAAATAGTGACTTGTGCAGTCAGTACGACTTCTTCACCTTCGCAATAAGTGCCACCGCCGTTTATCAAATTACCCACCACCATTGGTACAGGGTTGACGACTACGGTCAAGCAAGCTGTATCTGGGCAAGTGCTTGATAATGGTGCAATCAAACAATAAACCCCTGCAACAGGGTTTGGAACTTCTGCCGTGAAGGGCCCACTGCAAGGTGCCGTTCCAACAAATGTAAAACCATTAGGCCCGTTCCATGCATAGGTGATTGTACCTGTGCAAGGCAAGGAATTTGTCCCTGTTAAGAGTAAGGTATCATTTGCGCAAACTGGTGTGTTTGCAGAAACGGAAAGGTCTGCGCTGGGTGCAAATGTAAAGGTTTGGCAAGCAAGACTGGAGACGCACCCGTCAATGGATTCTATGGAGCAACAATATTCACCATTTTGAGAAACTGGTAAACAAATGGTCTCGTTTGTGTTGGTCTGACCCGTAATCTGAGTACCATCAGGTAAAATGCAAGTGTAGAAGAACCCAACAACTTCAGGGTTTGAATTTGTGAAACAAAAATCAACCGTATCTCCAGCACAGAAAGTTCCTCCTCCTGATGTGACTGAGATGACTGGGTTTGGATTGAGATTTAGATTGAAAGTATCTGAATCAGAAGTACAACCGTTTGCCGTTATTACTAATGTGTAGGTTCCTTCCCCATATTGTTGCAAGGGAGAAATGGTATCGCAGAAAGGCGTATTGCCGCTCCAGTTACCAACGATAATTTCACCAGAAGGAGTGGTCCAAGTGTAGGTAAAGACTCCAATATTTGTGGTGAGGGCTTGCCCGCAGATTGCAAGTGTGTCAAGGCTGCAAAGTGTCGTATCGTTGTTCAACACAATTACCGAAGGCAACGGGCTAAATTGGATATCAACTGATTCGCTATCAGAACAACCACTTGGATCGGCTATGACTTCCAACACATAAACTCCCGAGATATTTCCAGTACTTGTAGCGGGGAATGGACCAGAAGGTGGGGTCGATCCACTGCCAATAATGACACCGTTAGGGTCTGTCCAAGTATAATGAACAGAATCTGCAGATCCTTCGCCTGTTCCATTGAGCACTACAGGGGCATTGAAGCAATAGTTTCCGCCACCTGTTACACTTGTGATCCGGACACCATCTAATACGTTTACCTGAACGTTCACATTATTGGAACTACAGCCAATTGAGGAGCTGACGTTCAAGGTCCAAGTGCCACTACAATCCGGCGTGGCTTCATTGATGATGGCAATTAATGGTTCGAAACTTCCAACGGTAAACGGCCCGAGCACCTTTCCGTTTGGTCCGTTCCAAGTATAGGTCAAATCTCCTGCATCAACAGTATTCGTTGCAGAGAGCACCACACTGGTAAACTCACAATATACATCATCCGGTGTCACATTCGTTATGTTCAAACCAGGCAACACATTCAAAGTAGTTGTGGCGGTTGATTGGCAACCATTGTTGTCAAAGGTCTTAATTATGGTATATACTCCGTTGTTTGCCGTTGTAACGTTTGGGATGACAAGCACACAACTTGAATCACTGCTTGTTGCACCTTGACCAAGCACAGAACCACCAGGCCCCGTCCAAATGTAAATTATTGGGCTAGGCAGATTGGCATTATTGGTAGCTGTTAAGGTTACATCCTGACCAATACAAACATCTCCACCACCTTCAATGGTAATTTCAGGTGATTGATTTACACCTATCGTCACAGATTGAGGCACTGATAGGCAACCACCTAGGGTTGACAAGACCAAGGTGTAGGTACCTGCATTGGCCGTTGTAATATTTGGAATAGTCACTGGAAATGGCCCCGCTTGTACTGTTGTATCTGTAAAAATGAAATTATTTGGCCCTGTCCAAGTATAAATGATTGGCCCCGTATCAGCATTATTATTTTCTGCTGTCAAAGTAACTGAACTACTGGAGCAGAAATTTCCACCGAGGGTCATGTTATTTATCTCAGGAATGGCATTTACCACCACATCAAAAGTTACTGGATTTGAAGGACAGCTACCAACTGAGCAAATCAGTGTGTAGGTTCCTTCAAATGAATTATTGACGTTGTTTAAATTGAGGGTGATGGGACTGTTCCCATTCACCGTTTGCATCACGTTGAAAAGGTTCGGGCCGTTCCAAACGCACTGCATCGTTGAAATTCCACTAGCTGAGTTTGATACAATCAATGTTACATCATCATCAAAACAATAGCTACCACCGCCTGATACAGGAGTTAGCACGGGCGTTGCATTGACATTGACTGTAGCTGAAATAGGAATTGAGCTACAACCTGCCTCGGAGGTCAAGGTTAATGTGTAGTTTCCGGACGCTGCAACCTGGATATTGGGGATGGTCAAAGTTATTGGGTCATTGCCACCTACGGTCCCAGATTCCATGCCTGACGGGATTCCTGGGCCAGTCCACAAATAAGTAATCGAACCTATTCCAGGAATAGTATTCGTGGCGGTCAGCACAACATCCTCACCAGCACAGAAGTCACCGCCTCCACCAATGCTATTTGCATTCGGAGTTGGCTGAACGCTCACAATATATAATAGTGTGTCGGCGCAACCAACTGAAGTAGCTGCTATGACCTGATAGGCACCAGCATTATTGACGGTAACATTATTGACGGTGGCAGTGCTGGTTTCGGTTACTCCAACCGGTGTGTCAATGAAAACATAGCCAGCAGGGCCTGTCCAAGTGTAGGTCAAATCACCAATTCCCGGGAAAGTGTTAGTGGCTGTGAGGGACAAGTCCTCCCCTGCGCAAATATCGCCGGCGCCTACTCCACTTAGCACTGGGGTAACATTTTGGCACAGACATTCCACCACAATATTGATTACTACTTGCGTATTTGGAATAGTATATTCAATGAAAGACCACTGATCTAGGTATTTATCATTGCCAGCATTGCCAGAATAGGAATATGGAATAGTTGTAGGTAAGGCATTGCCGGACGTGCCACCACCACTTATGGGGCCATTCACAATAGCCTCAGAGTGGTCGTAATAAAACAGGTCTGTTGGATTTGGATACCCGGAAGGAGCATTCATCCATTGGAATTTAACACCACCATCATTATTCTCAACATCCGTAAGTGCGATGTGAATCTCACCATAACGGATCGTGCCCTGATAATTAAACACAAAAGAGTCTTGAACTTGAATAGGGTTTCCAAATCCATCAAAGCCATCCCAGAAAACAGAGTCAGGGCCGTTGTTTAAAACGTCCATTAAAACAACATCAACGGAGTCAGTGTAAATACCATTATTGTTAAGGTCAAGTTGAAGCGTAATTGTCCCCCCCGTGTTGGTATTAAAAATGAAATACCCGCCTTTACCAAATTGAAAATTGCCTACGTTGCAGGGTAGGCCACCTGGATTAGCACCTATAATTAAGGTGCTATTCAAATCAAAAACCTGAACTGAATCGTAAAGCCAAGTTGTATAAGTATTTGGAGGAGACCTGAACAGGTCAGTGACCATTGCCGTATTTGGCATTAAGGAATCAGGCTTGTTGAAGAATATTTTGTTGTTCACCAGACCCAAAGAAGAATTGTCTTGGGCTTGAGGCTCGAACAGATAAAAATTGTTCGTCAGCCAAGTATTTGGGTCCGAACTTCGTGTAAAAGCACTTTCTGGTTTTGATTTATAAATCGGTGTTCCATCACCAGTAACTAAACCTAATGAATTGGAAGAAATCGGGAAGCGGAAAGGATCTGCATCAATGATGTCCACTTTATACTGGTACCCATCATCTGTTAACACATAGAAAGTTGGCGAGGTATTGAATCCGTTTCCGTTAATGAGGGAAATGTGCTCATTACTGTAGAGTCGGCCTTCATGTACGACTGCACCCGGTGCATTACCTGCCCCGCCAGAAGTCATGGTGACGTCCCAGGCAAGCACAACTCTTCGAGAGTTTGGCTGGTTGCCTGCACGTGTCCAAGGGGCATTGTTCAGTATGTTAACAAAACTTGTGTTGACGTATTCCGGGTAGCCAAAGACAACTGACCATATCCCTTGTTGTCCTGCGCCTACTGCAACGGTACCCGGCACGTACCCTGGGTCAGTGCTGTTGGCGATGATACCTTTCGGGCCATTCATCTCTTGCGTGCTGTTAAAAATAATGGCTCTATTGGAGGAAGTTCCCGTGTTGTCAAAAACTGCGGCCAAGGTACCATCCGGCCTGTAAACCCTGATATAACCATTCTGAATGCCAACGTGACTGGAGCCAACATTGATGGTCTCCCCAGCGAAGGCGAAAACCTTTAGCTGCTGCGAATCCCGTGTGTCGAGGAACATCCGGTAACCTGGGTAGGATACGAAATCTTTTGAGCCTTCTGCCCAAAGCAAGCTGTTTGCCGAGACAATCATTGCCAATAACAAAAGAAGTCGGTGGGGAAATTGTCGAAAATAGCTTGGAAGTTGCATAGGTGTTTGTTTAAGTAGCGAAACTTTCATGTTCAAAAGTTTAATGAGAAAAACTTGAGTAATGACGAAATCACAAATCCACTTTGAAGTGAATTTTTATTGTTAAAAAATTTACGTGCAATGGCCAAGAATGTTACTTCCTGACATCGTATTTGCCGCCCTTTTCCTGGTTTTGCCTAGAATCCTTTGTGTGTAGTTTTCTCCTTCACCGAATTTCGGCGCAGAAAGCATGATGGGATGAATTCCCCCGGTAAGATTGCCTTCCAGCTCTAAGAGCAGGTACGCTGGAATAAAAGTCCTTAAGATTAAAGTTGTCAACATCCGGTTTGGCATCTGAAATGGGAATAGGTTACCAATCGGCCAAAAGTATTCAACTAGATTAATATTCTACAATTTTTTCCTATTTTTTTATCACTCAACTCTGATTTACAACTGTTTAGCTCAATTTTGCTGCTATCAACCTTCCATCTCTCTTTTAACCATTTCCAAGATTGACAACGAAAGCACAATTTCTTCTTCCGATTTATCCATTTTCATCAGATTCTGAAATGCCCTCGTGCTCCCCTTTTGCTTTCTGTCTGGGTTGGCTAAACTTCCTAACAATTTGTCATTCACCAATAATGGCAAGGTAAGGTTGTTTTCGTTACGGTTTATCTGGGCAAGTTGTTTGTTCCCTTTTTGATTAACCAAAACGCCTTTTTGGTTCAAGGTGCCCACAATCTGTTCCCCCACGACCATTTCAACTTCCCCATTCTTTATCCGGTAAATGAATTCCTGCTTGCTTGTTCGGGCGTAGAGCAGCCCGTTTTCTTTCCTGCTGACGTATTTTTTGTAGGCCCAAGCAATCACGGGTTCGTGGTAAACGGTGGTTAGCACCCCTTTTGAAGTCTTGACCAAACCGTTTTTGATGGATTTTTTGATTTGTGTGAATGAAAGTTGCGCCATTTCTTCTTCCGTCCATGGCACCAAATCAGCCACCAATGGTGCTAATTCTGTCCTAAGTTTTTTTAAATCCGCTTGGATTTTGGTACGACCAGGTCTGTAGTTTTGGAGCGTTTTCATAAAAACGGTAATACCAACTATACTCAAAGCCAAAATAAAGACCAACGACATTGCAATTCCAATCATAACATTTTTATTTGAGCCCAATTCTAAGACTAATTCGGTTTTCGACCAATCCATTTCGACGGAAATAAAAAAAGCCCTGCCGAAAGTAGCAGGGCTTTGTATTTTTTACAAGAAAAATCAGCCTAAATATGATTTCAAAGCATTTCGGTTGTAAGATTTCCGGAGCCGCCGGATGGCCCTCTCCTTGATTTGTCGCACCCTTTCACGGGTCAGACTGTACATGTCGCCAATTTCCTCCAAGGTCAAAGCTTTGTGGCCGTTCAAGCCATAATAAGCTGAAAGCACTTCCACTTCTCTTGGTGCAAGGATGGACAAGCCTGCCTGCACTTCATCCTTCAAGCTCTGGTCCATGAGCGCATCGTCCGGGCGCTCGCCATCGCTATCGGCTATCAGGTCGAGCATGGTGGAGTCGCTGTCCTCACCGCCAATTGGTGCATCCACGGATACGTGCCGGATGCTGCCCTTGAGCATATTGGTCACTACCTTGGGGGTAAGTTCCAATATCTCGGCAAGTTCCTCATCGGATGGTTCCCGCTCAAATTCCTGAACGAAGGAAATGAAAGCCTCGTTTACCTTATTATAAGACCCAACCTTGTTCAAGGGCAGCCTGACAATTCTGGAGTACTCCACGATGGCCTGTAAAATTGATTGGCGAATCCACCAAACAGCGTAAGAAATGAACTTGAAACCTTTGGTCTCATCGAAGCGGCGGGCGGCTTTCATCAAGCCGACATTACCTTCGTTGATGAGGTCACTCAGGGAAAGCCCTTGATTTTGGTATTGCTTCGCAACAGAAACGACGAAGCGTAGGTTTGCCTCGGTCAACCGCTCCAAGGCCGCTTGGTCGCCTGTCCTAATCCGGCGGGCAAGGTCTGCCTCTTCCTCCGCATTGAGCAGGTCAATCTTGCCGATGTCGTTCAAATACTTGTCAAGGGCAAGACTTTCACGGGTCGTAATTTTATTGGTAATCTTTAACTGACGCATACCCATTAATTTTTTGGTTTGAGGTCGGTGATTGTGTAGTCTATTATTCGATTCATGTTCAGTGGAGGTTTTTGGTGAAAACGAAGCAACACTAAGTTTGATATTAAAATTTACGCCAAACTAAGCAAAAAAGTTGCCACATTGAGAGGGTTGGTCTTGACTTTAAGAAAAAAAGCTGGTATAACCATCCCCTAGTTCGCAACAATCCTTTTTAAACGCTGGTTCGCAAACAATTTATTCAATTTAAAAAAAGCAAAACATTTAGCTTCCTGCTTCAAAAATAGGAAGGTTCAAAAAATTGTTCTGCCTCAATGCATTCTATCACCACGAATTTCCAGGTTCCCCATAATTTCGGCCTCATGCCCTAAATACTCCTGCCACCGCATTTTGACCCTTTCTTCTGGAAAATAAGTATTGGCCAAATTCAAAAATAAACGGTAGTGACCAGCCTCTGACACCATGAATTTGTGGTAAAACTCCTTCAAGTCTTCCTCCTTCAAATTGACGGAAAGCAACCTAAAACGCTCGCAACTGCGGGCTTCAATGAGCGCACAAATCAACAACCGCTCCAAAAGACGGTCTTCACGGGTACCCCCTTTTTTCTCGAATTTGAGCAGTTCATTCACGTACTCATCCTTCCGCTGGTAGCCCAATTTCAGCTTTCTTTTTTCCAGTTCGAGCAGCACCAACCGGAAATGCCCCCACTCCTCCGTGACTATCGGTGCCAGTTCTTTCACCATTTCTATCTTGTCCGGATACCCCTGAATCAGGGAAATACACGAAGTAGCCGCCTTCTGCTCACAGTAAGCGTGGTCTGTCAAAATCTCCGCTAAATCCATCTCAGCCAAATCTACCCATCTTGGGTCAGTCGGCAATTTCAATCCAAGCATGGCTAATTTTCTTCTATAAAAAGGGCATCCAAGCACTTGAAATGCCGAATGAAAAAATCTGTTTCAAACACTGCATATTTATCCTGCACCTTGCTCCATCGAACCAAAACCTTGTCAACTTCGCTGCTCTTCAATAGTTTTTCTTCCCGAAAACCAAGCCGGTACCTGCTTTGGTAAACAAACGCATCAAGCGATGTATCCCACTGGCCGTTCTTTGGCAAAATATTGAAGAGCCGAATGATTTCCCCGTTCAATAATTGAATTTCTAAAAACTCATCTTTTGGCATCACACCGAAAATTTGCGGGGCTTTGTTGGAGGCCACAGCAATTTTCAAATCGAGGAACCTGACCCCACCTTGCATCGCCGTCAAATGGCCAGAACAATTGACAAAATCACGTTTGATAAATTGCTGTGCAAACGCAGCATCTGTATGTGAAAATAACTCGGTGAGGGCTGTGTTCCATTGTATTTCACCAGTTTCAGTATCAAAGATTTGACCTCCTCCCACACATTTTTGCTCAGGGGGTAAAAGTAGGATGCCATTTGCAATCTTGGTAATTCCCGGGGCAGAAGCTGCGTTTGGAGCACTGAAATTTACGGAAGAACGCCCTTTTTTTTGAAGATGCCCCTCCTCCCAATCTTTCAATTTCCGCTCATAAGTAGCCGGTGGGAGCTTGGCAATTTTCTGAAGGAATTCAGTGCGGCTTGATGCAATCGCAAGTTCTGTTTCCAACTGTCGGATTTGTGCCTCCGTTTGTTTCAACTGCTCACTTTGGCGGCTGTTGGCAGTGGCCAATTCATTTTGAGAAGCAAGTTGTTGGTCAATCAGTACCACTCTTTTCTCAATCAATTTTAGTGAAATTTCTTTTTCTAACTGCTTTGAGGCTAGTAGCCGAAGTTGGTTTTCTTCCGCAATGCTCGTTGAGGGCTCAAAAACACTGGTTTCGTAGCTGTTTGCCAATGAGTCATCTATTCGAAAATACCGCCATTGGCCATTTGAATCAACCACTATTTTTCGGCCCTCTTCATTGGTTGTCACTTCTTGGGCTTGAAGCCAACCTGTTGACCAAACCAAGACAAAAACCATTTTCCAGACGGGCATTTTCAAAGTGAAACTTATTTATTTCCAAAAATCCTAAATCCTTCGCTCAAAAATAGGACATCTTTACCGGATGAAACATTCGATTTTTTCAAAATTACCTTGGGTAGCAGCATGAATTTTCTCTTCGAAATTGGGTTCCTTCCCATCAGCCTTTGGGATGTACTTGATGTAGCCATTGTCGGCTATTTAATTTACAGGGTTTACCTGCTGCTGCGGGGAAGCATTGCCTTCAATATTTTCATCGGCATCCTCATCATTTACCTGCTTTGGTGGCTGGTCGGTATGTTGAAAATGGACATGCTTTCCATGGTTTTGAACCAATTTGTCAACGTCGGGTTCATCATTATCATCATCATATTTCAGCCAGAAGTCAGGCGTTTTTTGCTCATGCTCGGCAACACCACCTTTGGCCGACGCTCGGAGGTGATGCTCCGCTGGCTGACCCGCAACCTTGACAAAAAAGTCGTAAATGAAGCCGCCAATGCTGAAATCAAGGAGGCACTCCTTCGTATGTCTCGTGACAAAACTGGGGCACTCTTGGTCTTTTCAAACAGCTTTGAATTGGATGGAATCGGCCACTCTGGCGTGCCACTCGACGCTAGAATTAGCAAGTCTTTGCTGCTCAGTATTTTTCAAAAAGAAAGCCCATTGCACGATGGCGCCGTGCTAATCAGTAAAGGAAAAATCCAATCTGCTAGTTGCGTATTGCCCGTTTCTGACAGCCCTGACCTTCCTACCAGAATCGGCTTGCGCCACCGAGCCGCACTCGGGATTTCGGAGCGCAGCAACGCAACGGCTTTCGTTGTTTCTGAAGAAACAGGAGGCATTAGTTTTGCGGCCAATGGCAAAATCGAGCTGAAACTAAATGAAAAGCGCCTCAACGAACTGCTGGCAGCACAACAAATTTAACTTCCCAGTTTTTCTTTGGTTAAAAAGCCCACTACCCTATCTTTGGCCTCAATTCTTTGTCTGTGTTGCTTTTTTAATTGTTCTCAACAATCAAGCAACTCAACAATTCAACAATAAATCCATCACTCCTATCCAATGAAGTCCACACAAGATTATATCGAAAAAAACAAGCAGCGATTCCTCGACGAACTGCTTGACCTGCTCCGAATCCCCTCCATCAGCGCCGACCCAGCTTACAAAGCTGACGTGCTGCGCACCGCCGATTTTGTCGCCAAAAGCCTGCAGGATGCTGGCTGCGACAAGGTCGAAATCTGCCCCACCAGCCACGAAAAAGACGGCAAGGCTAAGGAAGGCTACCCAGTTATTTATGGTGAAAAAATGGTGGACAAAAAACTGCCGACCGTCCTCGTTTACGGCCACTACGATGTCCAGCCACCCGACCCACTCGACCTTTGGACATCGCCACCGTTCGAGCCAGTGGTAAAAACGACTAAGGTTCACCCGCAAGGTGCCATCTTCGCAAGAGGTTCTTGTGACGACAAAGGCCAGACCTACATGCACGTCAAGGCATTCGAGGCGATGGTGGCAACGGGGAATTTGCCCTGCAACATCAAGTTTTGCATCGAGGGCGAAGAGGAAGTCGGCTCGCCCAGCTTCCGGCCTTTTGTGGAAGCAAACAAAGAAAAACTCGCTTGCGACGTGGTGCTTTGCTCTGACACCAGCATCATCGCCAACGATGTGCCGAGCATCACGACCGGCGTGCGTGGCCTTGCCTACCTGCAAGTTGAAGTCGTTGGGCCCAACCGTGACCTGCACTCTGGGGTTTACGGTGGCGGTGTTGCCAACCCAATTAACGTGCTGGCAGGCATGATTGACAAGCTGATTGACGAAAACGGCCATATCACCATCCCCGGTTTCTACGACGATGTTTTGGAGGAAACCAAACAGGACCGGACGGAGATGAACAAAGCGCCTTTTGACCTGGAAGAATACAAGTCTGACCTTGGCATCGGCGATGTCCAGGGAGAAGAAGGCTACACGACCATGGAGCGGGTCAGCATCCGCCCAACACTGGACTGCAACGGCATCTGGGGCGGCTACACGGGCGAAGGCTCGAAGACGGTTTTGCCTTCAAAAGCGTTTGCGAAAATCTCCATGCGCCTCGTGCCACACCAGCGATGCGAGAAGGTGTACGACCAGTTTGAGGCGTATTTCAAAACACTCGCCCCAGCTTCGGTGCAGGTGAAAGTGATTCGGATGCACGGCGGCGAACCCGGTGTCACACCGACCAACACCCCGGAATACCAAGCAGCCCACAAAGCAATGGCGCAGACTTTCGGGAAACAGCCAATACCAAAACGGGAAGGAGGCTACATCCCCATCGTTTCCCTTTTCAAAGATGTACTCGATGTGGACAGTGTGCTCATGGGCTTCGGCCTCAACAGCGACGCCATCCACTCTCCGAACGAGCATTACGGACTTTTCAATTTCTACAAAGGCATCGAAACGATACCTTATTATTATGAATTTTACAAGGAGTTGAAAGGTTGATTCGTGGTCGCCCAATTTATTGGGCAGACCTAGTTTTAACTAAACGGTCTGCCCAATAAATTGGGCGACCACAATCCACATGATTTCCAATTTTCTACAATACATCGCTTCGCAAAACCTGTTGCCCACGGGCTCAAAAACCCTCATCGCCACTTCCGGCGGCGTGGACTCGGTGGTGCTTTGCCACCTGTTTATCGAGGCGGGTTTGCCGTTTGCCATTGCCCACTGCAATTTCCAACTGCGGGGCGAGGCATCCGATTTGGATGCGGTTTTTGTAAAAAATCTGTCCGATGACCTCGAAGTTGAGTTCCATTCCACCCGTTTCGATACCCAAATATTTGCGGAGCAAAATAAGCTTTCCATCCAAGTGGCAGCACGGGAACTGCGCTACGATTGGTTGGAAGCGACCCGACAACTAGCTGGTTGTCAGCAGATTGCGACAGCGCACCACCTCGACGATTCCATCGAAACGCTGTTGTACAATTTCACGAAAGGATGCGGGATTCGTGGGCTGCACGGCATTCTGCCAAAAAACGGGCATGTCGTTCGGCCAATGCTGTTCGCTACCAAAAAGCAGGTCTTGGACTTTGCGCAAGCAGAAGAAATAGCCTACCGAGAAGATGCCTCCAACCTTACCGACAAATACAACCGCAATTTGCTACGCCACCACGTGGTGCCTGTTTTTGAAAAAATAAATCCATCGTTCCAAAAAACGGCTCGTGAAAACATTGAGCGGCTGCGGGAGGCCGAGCAGCTTTTTGATTTTGCGCTGCAAAAAATCGTGGACGATGTGGTGGAAAAGCACCCCAGCGAATGGCGCATTGACCTCCAAAAACTCCGCTCCTACCCTGCCCCTGCCACGGTGCTTTTTGAGGTTTTGAAACCGCATGGCTTCAACAACACCCAAGTTTATGATATTTTACAAAGCGCTGACAATCAATCTGGTAGCCTATTTTATGGCGTCACTACACTACTGGTTGACCGCTTTTTTTTAATTTTATCCTTGGGGGAAAACACTGGCGGAGTAGTTCAAATCAATACAATTTCGGATACACTAATCGAGCTACCGGGGGGCAAGACCCTCGCCCTCAGCACCCACCCCAGCCCACCGCCTAGCCTTGCCACCGGCCCTGACACCGCTTGGCTGGACGCTGACCGATTACAGTTCCCCATCCAGCTCAGGCACTGGCAACGAGGCGACTCGTTTTGCCCGCTGGGCATGGGCGGCAAGCGGCAGAAATTGCAAGATTTTTTCAGCAATAACAAGCTTTCCCGCTTTGAAAAAGACCGGGTTTGGCTGCTGGAATCTGGCGGGGAAATTGCTTGGGTAGTGGGTATGCGTTTGGACGAACGGTTTAAAGTCACCCAGACGACAAAATCAGTAGTCAAAGCAATAATTTTGTAAGAATTTGGGGCAGGTACCGACCAAATGGCAGAATGAACTGTTTGTCCTGAAAATGAAAGACATTTCATACACTAAACACATTTCAAATCATAGAAATTTAAATTACATGAAAAAGAATTATTTTATCCTACTCGTCGCTTCTTTGTTCCTTGTCCAGGGCGTTGCCCAAGAAGTGGTGCAAAAACAAAGGAGCCTCCTCACCAAACGCACCGCTGACTGGTGCCCAAACTGCGGAACCTATGGCTGGACTTATTTTAAGGCAGCCATCGAGCAGAATGGCAACAAGGCGATTTACATAGCAGCGCATTACGATGGTAACTTAAAAGATGCAGCCGCAGAAGAAATCACCGACAATTTTGGCGCATTTTACCAGCCCAAGTTTTTCATAAACGAAATAGAACAAGGGGTGAATTCTGGCAACGTGAATGCAAAGCTTGAGGTGCTCAAAACCCAGGTGGATGCAGCATTTGAAGAAATGCCGGAAGTCAACTGTGGATTTGAACCGATTTATGAAAACGGGGCGTTCAATGTAGCTGCCAAGGTCAAGTTCTTTCAAGCGATGCAAGGCGATTTCTACCTCGGTATCTACCTCCTCGAAGACCACGTGACAGCTCCCCAAGCAAGTGTCGGCGCCAATGCAGTCCATCGCCACCTGTTCCGAAAATCCTTTACCGCCGAGACTTTTGGTAAATCAATTATCAATGGCAGCGTGACTGCTGGGCAAACCTTTGATTTGGATTTTGCGCTAACTGTGCCGGATACCACCAATCATGAATACGAGGTGATCGGCATCATTTGGGAGAAAGTTGGTGACAAATACATACCCGCCAACGTTTGGCAGCCCGGCTTGGACGAAACGGTGTCAAGCGTATTTAATCCTGCTCCGCAAAACTCAATCCTCGTTTTCCCAACTGTAACGAGCCAAGTGGCCAATATTAGCGTGGAATCCATTGAAAATCAGTCGGTTGCGCAGCTCGAGGTTTTCGACCTGACGGGTCGCCGGGTAGCTGTTTTGTTGAATGGTCAATTGAATGCTGGCATGTCGAATTTCCAGCTTGACCGGGAAACAGTGGGCGGAAATGGCCTGTATTTCGTGCAGTTGAAAACACCGGGTTTTGTAAAAACGGCCAAGGTGATTTTTCAGTAGCCCTGACTGAACATCCCATAAAAAAATAGCACTGTTAGCGCTTGAAGCGCTAACAGTGCTATTTTTTTATGGGATGTTAAGCAATTTATGCGTCTGCACACTCAACCGCCACTTTGGGTTTTTTAGGCAAAAATCAATCGCTGCGACTGTGTTCGCTGCTTGCACGGGCCCATCCATTGGTTGCAGGTAAAAATTCGTAAAGTCCAGATATTCAAAGAGTTGTGGCATGGCTGCGGGCTGCGGGTAAACAAGTTTTAACTCATCACCCGAAGTCAAAACCAAATCGGCTCCAGCCTTGGGGCTGACGCAAATCCAGTCCAAACCAGCGGGCGCAGGCTGCGTCCCGTTCGTCTCCACCCCGACCTCGAAGCCGAGGCGGTGAAACTCCTCAATCAATGGCTCGTCCAATTGCAGCAGCGGCTCACCGCCTGTGCAGACGACGTAGGGCTTCCCCTTCGACAAATCGCCCCAGAGCGAGGCGCATTTTTCCACCAGAGCAGTGGCTGCATATTTGCCACCATTCACCCCGTCCGTTCCCCAGAAGTCGGTGTCGCAAAACTGGCAGATGGCTTTGTGGCGGTCTTCCTCCCTGCCCGTCCAGAGGTTGCAACCTGTGAAACGGCAGAAGACAGCGGGCCGCCCTGTGTGTGCGCCCTCGCCTTGGAGGGTGAAGTAGAGTTCTTTTATTTTGTAGGCCATGGTAATGAGGTGCAAAATTACACCAGATTGCTGGAATTGGCTTTGGCGAAGTTTTACGGGTGAATCTGGATTCTCCAAGGGCATGGATTGACTTTCAACAACCGTGATTGGAATTTCCACGCCCGTGGCAGTTATTTCCACGGGCGTGGATTTTGTGGCCACGCCCTTGGATGGAGTTTCCAAGCCCGTGGCGAAAATTTCCAAGCCCGTGGCATTTTTTCCAAGGGCGTGGATTTTGTCGCCACGCCCTTGGAAAACCAGAACACGGGGGTGAAAAACCAAACCACGGGTGTGCTGTGAACCGCCACGGCCCTGAAAAAACCTTGGACGCCCGTGGTGAGCCCGCTAACTATTTTATGTTAAAGTTTGGGGAGCTTCTTGGAGGTTTGGAATGGACACCCCGACTGCCATTCCTTCCTGCACAAATTACCGCTCCAATGTTGAAGTAGTGGCAAAGTAAGTTGGCGCAAGCGCCGCTTCGCTAAACGCTTGCCAGAACATTTGATGTATTCAAAAGTGAGTGTAGATTTGTAAGAGAGCAGGTGCAGACTTGCCAAATCGGATAATCATCATCAAATGAAAGAACATGCAAGCACAAGACTTTATCTGTTTACTGCGGTCAGAGACCGCCACCATAGTCCGTGTGAAGGCAGAGCCTTCAACGAGCGTCGCTTTGTGGGAAGACCCTGTGCCAGCTGGGTTCAGCTCGGGCCAGTTGACCACCCTTCTTTCTATCGCCAACCAATGCGCCCTATGTGGCGGCGACGGGGTCTATCAGGCCCGCAGCCTATATGCCATTGCTGACCCAAATATCAAGTTCAACGACGAATCGCTCTGTGGCCAACCACAGCCAATAAAACTGTCGAACCCAGAAGCTAAACTGGAAGTAGTCTTCAGCCTTTCTCCCAATCCTGCCAGCGATTGGGCCTTGCTCAATATCAACACTGAGCTTGAGTTTGAAGGACAACTGCAAGTGTTTGATGTTTCGGGAAAACTAGTAGTAAGCGATGCTATTACATTATCAAGTAATGAGCCTTACTTGCTGGATTTGTCAAGCCTTCCATCAGGGTTTTATTCTTTCAAAGTCCTAAATGGTATAAAAATTTTATTTACTGACAAGTTGATTATTTCGAAGTAAAATTAATTGTTTCATCCGCCGCAAAGGGAATACGCTTTCCCTTTGCGGCTTTTCATTTTGTTCCATGAAAAAGTTATCAGGCTACTGCATCGTTATGTCTCTTGTATTCTCGCTTTGTGCCCAGAAAAATGATTATATCTGGGTGCTGGGCCATAATGGGGGTACGACAATTGATTTCAACAATTCTCCGCCCAATATTTTTTTTGCTGACAGGCAGCCTGTAATGCATCTGGACAATGCAAGTATTGCTGACAGTTTGGGAAATCTACTTTTTTATACAAACGGGTGCGATATTTTTAACAAGGAAAACCAAGTTATGGATGGAGGAGATGAAATTAACCCAGGTTCCGTTCATAATGAATATTGTTCTGGTTCATTCAGTGCCTATATTGGTTCAAGAGGGGCAATCGCTCTTCCATTCCATGATGAAAAATACTACTTATTTCACGAAGGTGCAGTCCTTTTCTTAAACCAACCCCAAATTGATGGCTTTTTTAATAAGTTATATTATTCGGTTATAGACATGACGGCCAACAACAACGGCCTTGGCAAGGTAGTGGAAAAAAACAACCTCATTTTGCAAGACACGTTTCATGCTGGCGACCTTGCAGCTGTCAGGCATACCAACAACAATGACTGGTGGATAATCTCCCCCAAACGATACTCCGACAAATATTTCAAGGTACTGTTCGCCAGCGACGGCAGTATGGCCGTTTCCGAGCAGGTGATAGGTGATTCCACCTTTATAGGCAGCGACGCTGGCGGTCAAGCCCTTTTCTCTCCCAACGGCCAGCTTTATGTCCGGTACAACCCACAGAGCGACATCATGATTTTCGATTTTGACCGCTCCACGGGTGAAATGAGCAACTACCGCCACATCGAAATACCTGGCGACAGTGCCTTTGTGGGTGGGGCTGCCATTTCACCCAACTCAAGGTTCTTGTATATTTCTTCAGAGACGAAGTTTTACCAATATGACCTACAGTCCTCGGACATCGCTGCCTCGCAGGTGCTGCTCGGCGAGTACGACGGCTACGTCTCTCCTTTCGCTACGACTTTCTACAACTGCCAGCTAGGGCCAGACTGCAAGATATACTGTAACTGCTACAACAGTTGCGATGTCTTCCACGTCGTGAACTACCCCGACGAGCCGGGGCTGGCATGCGACTTCGTGCAGCACGGCGTTCAGCTAGCTTCCAGCAATGCGCTTTCGTTGCCCAACTTCCCGAACTATCGGCTGGGCACTGGGCAGCCACCGTGCATGCCTACAGCAACAGAGGAGGTTGCAGTAAAAAAGGTCCTACCTTTCAGCCTTTCTCCCAACCCTGCCAGTGATTGGGCCTTTCTGCAAACCAAGGATGAAGCCAGCTTTGAGGGCAAGCTGCAAATCTTCGACGTTTCTGGCAAGTTGCAACTTGACGAAAGCATGGTCACTGGCATTGGCCAGCCTTTCTTACTTGACCTTACTAGGTTCAATGCTGGTTTCTATTCCTATAAAATTTTGAGGGATGGAAAACTCGTGTGCTCGGACAAGTTAATTATTGTAAAATAATCCATTTGCTGTCATGGCTGGGCATGCCCAGCCATGACAGCATTCGCTATTGTTTCTTATGAAAACCTACTTTAGCATATTTGTGGGTCTGATATTGGCCTCTTATGTTTGCCAAGCCCAAAAGCACGACTACATCTGGGTATTGGGCCATAATGGGGGTACGACAATTGACTTCAACAGCACTCCTCCAGCTATTGAATTTGCAAATAGAAGTGCAGTTATGCATGTGACAAATGCCAGCATGGCTGACAATAATGGCAATCTTCTATTTTACACTAACGGTTGTGATATTTTCAATAAGGAAAACAATGTGATGGAAAATGGAAATAATATAAATCCTGGACCAGTTCACAATGAATATTGTGCTGGGGCATTTAATACATATGTAGCATCAAATGGGGCAATCGCATTACCCCAAAGCGACAGTTTTTACTATCTGTTTCATCTAAGTGAGGTACTGAAATTGGACCAGCCCATCATTGATTTTTATTCCGACAGGCTATACTATTCTGTGATAAACATGAACAGCAACAACGGTCTTGGTAAGGTAATGCAAAAAAACAAGCTTATCATTGAGGACACGCTGCACTCAGGCGATCTTGCCGTCGTCATTCATTCCAACAACAAAGACTGGTGGATAATTAACCCCAAACGATACTCAAATAAGTACTTCAAAGTGCTCTTCGTCAGCGACGGGAGCATGGCCCTCTCCGAGCAGGAAATAGGGGATTCCACCTTTGTAGGCAGTGATGGTGGCGGTCAGGCCCTCTTCTCTCCCGATGGCAAAAAATATGTCCGCTACAACCCTCAAAGCGACATTATGCTCTTCGACTTTGACCGTGCCACTGGGGAACTAAGTAACTACCACCATATCGAGATACCAGGCGACAGCGCCTTCGTTGGCGGCGCCGCCATCTCCCCAAACTCCCGCTACCTCTACATCTCCTCACAAGTTTGGTTCTACCAGTATGACCTTCAGGCACCCGACATCGCCGCCTCGCAGGTGCTGCTCGGCGAGTACGACGGCTATGCCTCCCCAAACCCTCCTAATGCCACTACCTTCTACAACTGCCGGCTGGCACCCGACTGCAAGATATACTGCAACTGCTATAACGGTTGCGACGTGCTCCACGTGGTGAACTACCCCGACGAGCCGGGGCTGGCCTGTGGCTTCGAGCAACACGGTGTTCAACTTGCTTCCAGCAATGCGCTTTCCCTGCCCAACTTCCCGAACTATCGGCTGGGCACTGGGCAGCCACCGTGCATACCTACAGCAACAGCAGAGTTAGAAAAGGAGAAAGTATCAGTAACAGTATATCCAAACCCGACTAGCGAACAAGTTAGCATTTCATGGCAAAAACCATTAGTCAAGCCCGCCGTTTTCCACCTGATAGACCCACTGGGACGGGAGGTCAGGCGGGAGGTTCTGTCGGCAGGGCAGCAACAGGTAGAAGTTGGGCTGGTAGGAGTGCCGCCAGGGCTGTACTTTTGGAGCGTGGAGGTTAAGGGAAGAAAGCTGGGGAGCAGTAAATTAGTTGTCACGAAATAACGACCTAGAAATGACATTTCACCCGCAGTTACAAGTTTTTTCTTTCACCTTCAAGCAGCCTCCAATGTTTATCAAAAATCAAAAGTTTGTGCCAGTGTTGGTGGGTAGCTTTGCCGAGTGAGTTGGAAGTCTTGATACAACGAGATTTTAACTTTTTAAAATGAGAGTCATTACTTTTATCTACCTGCTTTCACTTTCATTGCCCTTGTACTCCCAGTTCAAGTATGACTATACTTGGTTAATGGGCACCAGGCCTTCTGGGCCTTTATATCCCCAGAACTGCATGAATGTGCTGACATTTGGGGGGGACACCTTAAAAATCAAAAAAGACTCCTTTAATTCAGAAATATTTTTGACCAATGCAAGTATTTCCGATGAAGATGGTAATTTATTGTTTTATTCCAACGGTTGCTACGTCAAGGATGCCAACCATCAAATAATGCCAAATGGCGACCAACTGAACCCAGGCCAGGTTTATGATGACAATTGCCCGGATTATGGTTATACCGCATTAGATGGGCTAATAATCCTGCCTCAGCCTTTCAATTCTAGCAAATACTATATATTTCATCAAGCTTTTAACACTTTCTCTTCTACTCCATATTACAGGATAGACCGATTGTATTATTCTGTCGTTAACATGTCTTTAAATAATGGTCAAGGTGAAGTAATAGTCAAGAATCAAATAATATTGGACAAACTGCAAGATAGTGGCTTTCAAGCAATAAAACATCTAAACAACAATGACTGGTGGGTAATTGTTAAGGGGCTTGACAGTAATGTTTTTTACAAAGTATTGCTAAATGAACAAGGGATAGCAAGCATAGACACCCAATCCATTGGAGGTATATTTGACGACAATTCGTCAGAGCAATATTCTTTCACTCCAGATGGCAATAAATTCATGAGTTTTAATTACGGGAATCAGTTGAAAATATTTGATTTTGACAGAAATACCGGCGTACTAAGCAACTATAAACACATCGTAGTTGACACTTTGGAATATAGAATACAAAGCGGGTTGGCTATCTCACCCAATTCAAGGTACGCATATGTCTCAATGATAGACAAACTCTACCAGCTTGACCTTGAATCGCAAGACATTGAAGCATCCCGGATTTTGGTAGGGGAGTTCGATGGGTTTCTTTACCAAGACACTTACCCCGTTTATTATTACTCGATGCGCCTAGGGCCTGATTGTAAAATTTACATGACTGCCCTTTCCCCAGCACCTTATTTGCATGTCATCAACAACCCCGACGAGCCGGGGCTGGCCTGCGGGTTCGTCCAGCATGGCATAGAGTTGCCGTGTATTGGGAATTATTCCATGCCCAACTTTCCCAACTACCGCCTCGGTACGGGGTATCCGGTCTGTGACAGCAATATCGTGTATGTGTCTGCCACGGGAGGCTTTGTTCCGACGCCCGTGCAGGAGGTGCGGGTGTGGCCGAACCCGGCAAGGGAGCAAGTGTCGCTTTCGCTTTCATTTCCATTGTCGCAAGGTTCTACTTTTCATTTGTTTGACCAGCTAGGGCGGGAGGTCAGACGGGAGGTGCTGTCACCGGGGCGGCAGCAGGTGGAAGTTGGGCTGGCAGGAGTGCCGTCGGGGCTGTACTTTTGGAGCGTGGAGGGTGACGGGAAAAAACTGGGAAACGGAAAGCTTATTATCGCAAAATGAACACTCACGCTAAAACCAAGACCCAATACCCAAAGAAGAACTCCTGATTCACCAAGGTTCGGGATTTCAGCGTAAAGCCATATTGCGCCAGCAAACGCTCATAATCCGCCAAATCAAACTGGTGCGGATGCAGAATATCCCCCGGCAACAACTGGAACAACCGCTTGAAAAACGGGTAGTTGTGCGCATCCACAGACAAAATGAGTTGGCCACCGGGGCGGGTGGCTTCCCGCAGTTTTTGCAAACAAACACCGAGGTCGGCTACGTGGTTGATGGCATTGAGGCAAAAAACGAGCTCGAACTTTTGCGGAGCAACAAACTGCTCCAAAGGCTGCTCCACGAATTGCACATTGCGGAGCGAACCATCCGAAAAATAGGGGAAAAGGCCCCGGTACTTTCCCAACAGCGGGTCGAGGGCGGTTACGGCGTTGTTGCGGAGCACCAAAAAAATACCCGCCGGACCGCAGCCAGCATCGAAAACACTGGCTTCAGGCGGTACTTCCAACGCAATTTTCTTCAAAAAATCCAGCCAATACGCCCGTTTCCAGTCGAGGTAATCGGGGATGGATTTGCCCCGCAAGTAGCGGCGCCACCACCATGCTTCAAAGAATTGGGCGATTTTCCAGCGTAGTTTCATGCAGCGAAGGTAATGGTGATTGGTGAATGGTGATTGCCTGACCTGCACTGAGACAGGGTGATTTGTTATTGGGAAAGATTTTCCATTCGTTACCTTTGCCAAATACCAATGCGGGGGCGGTGCGTGGGTTACCAATCACCAGTCTCCAATCACTAATCACCAAATCAACATGCTTTTCGCAATTGGCACCAAAGTTAAATTTCAGCACACGGACGATGAAGGCGTGGTGAAGGCACTGCTCGAAGGGGGCATGGTCAGCGTTTACCTGCCCAAATACGACATGGAAATCCCGACGCACATGGATGATTTGTTCCGAGCGGAGGAGCACCTGAAACATCCGGTGAAGGCCAAAGTCGTGGAGGGGAAAAAGGAGGTTGTTGCGCCTACACCACCTCAAATCCCAGTAGAAACACAGTACACCATCCTGAAAAGCCTGGGCATCCAATTGGTTTTTGAGCCGGTGGAAACCAAACAGGAAGTGCCTGAAAAATACACCCTGTACCTCCTGAACGACACCCGTTACGATGTGGTTTTTGAATTGAAACTGTTCCTGAACAGCCGTGGGCCGCAGACTTGGAGCAGTCAATTGAAGTCGGTGAGCTACCAGAAACTAGGGGAATTCCTTTACGACGACTTGAACGAATCCCCTGAATTTGAAGTGACCTGCAATTGGGTGACGACCGAGGGTCTTTCCCCTGATGATTTCAAAACCTTGAAAATAAAGCCGAAAACGTTTTTTGGCAACCTGCGAACTGCGCCGTTCCTCAACAAACCCGTGCATTGGTACCGGCTTTTTGAGAAACCGGAGCAGCAGGAGCAGCCAACAGGCGAAGACCTTGAAAGCTACACGAAGCGAAATGCAAAACCCGTTGCGAAGCAAAACACAAGCTCGCTCCGAAGCTACCACCATGTGCCGGATTCCAACGAATTGGCAGCCTTTAACCCGGAGATAGATTTGCACATCGAAAAGCTCACCGACAATTGGCGTAAGCTGACCAGCGGCGACATCATCAAGATACAACTATCTCATTTTGAGACGTTTATCGCCAAAGCAGTTCGGCTTGGGGTGGAACGGGTCTTCGTGATTCATGGGGTTGGAGAGGGTAAATTGAAGGATGCCATTGCGACCCGGCTGATGCAAAACCCGGAGATTAACACCTTCAAAAATGAGTTTCACCACCGCTATGGTTGGGGGGCTACCGAGGTTATTTTTTGAAAAAATAGCAAAAATACAAACCCAGCCCCTGGGCCAACCCGTCTTCTGATTGGTAAGTTATTAGGCATTTCTCTGATTTAGTGCCGGATTTAGCGCAAATTACCCACAGACAAGCTACTTTTAGGGGTCATTTTACAATTTTCCCCAGGCATATCCTCAAAGGATGAAATAGGGTTCAGGTTTACTTGGGCCGCCGACTAGCTTTCAATGAAAACCGCCTTCAACCTTATTTGATAATAAACCAACGTAAAAACAGTTTCCACACACTTACCCTGAAACCAAAAACCTGAAACCAAAAACCAGACAAAACATTCACCTGCTGAATATGAATTTATCTACTGCTGAAAAAATGAAACGCTGTCTAAGCTTTGGGCTTTTTCTTTCCTTGTTTTTTGGGAAAATGGCCGCCCAAAACATGGAAATAACGGATGCCGCCACGCCGCCGATCACCCCTGCCAATTTGATTACCAATATCTTTTTGGGAGATGGTGTGGAGGTAACGAACGTAACCTACACAGGCGACCCACTGGCCGTCGGTTATTTCAAAAATGCTCAGAACGTAGTGGGAATTGATAGGGGAATCTTGTTGACAACTGGGCGGGCTGCCTCCGTCAGTTGCGGCGGAGGGCCATTGGGTGCCGACTGCAATGGCAACCAATTCGCCTCCAACGACAATGCTGGCTCCGCTACTGACCCTGATTTGGTGGCCATCGCTTCGGGGCCGCTTTTCGACTTTGCAAAATTCACCATCACCTTCATCCCCACCTCCGACACCTTGCGCTTTAAATACGTTTTTGCCTCGGAAGAATACCCCGAATGGGCTTGCACTGCTTTCAACGATGTGTTCGGTTTTTTCATCAGCGGGCCCGGCATCAACGGGCCGTACCAGAACAATGGCCAGAACATCGCCCTCATCCCCGGAACGAATACCCCCGTTTCCATCAATAATATCAACACTTCTGCCTGTGGGTCACAGTACTCCCAATATTACAACGACAACATGACCAACAATGGGCAGCCGGTTTACGATGCGTACTTGTCTGTGTTCATTGCCGAGGCCGTGGTCATTCCTTGCGAGACCTACACTATCAAGCTCATGGTGTCCGATGTGGGTGACCCTGCCTACGATACAGGTGTTTTTTTGGAGGCAAAATCCTTCGGAACTGGCTCGCTAAAAGTCGAAACGGCAACGGTCAGCCTAGATGGAACCGTCACGGAAGATTGCGCCAGCGGCTCCATTTCTTTCACTTATCCAGGGCCAGTAGAATCCGATTATCCACTTGATTACACCATCATCGGAACGGCGCAAAACGGCGTGGACTACCTGACAATCCCCACTGGTTTGTTCATTCCGGCTGGTGACAGCAGCATCACCATCCCAATCGTGGCCTTTGAAGATGGCATCGCAGAGGGCTTGGAAACCATTGGAATTGACATTCAACGGGATATTTGCAACCGGGACACGTTCTGGATTTTTATACGAGACAATGAAATCGTGCCGCCGGAATTAGGGCCCGACACGACGATTTGCCGCTTCGTTTCGGTGCAATTGGATGGAACATTGCCGATACCGCTGCCGTTGCCGCCATCTTTTACCAATACCCAAGATTATACCATCACCAACGGAACACCGACCTATTCTCCGATACAAGTAGCTGCGGTACAGCCAGTTATACTTGGGCCGGGCGTCATTCAGTCGGTTTGTGTGAACATTGACCACAACTGGGTGGACGACATTGATTTGTTCCTGCTTTCGCCAAGTGGCCAGTTCATCGAACTCAGCTCTGACAATGGTTCCAATTGCGACGACTACACCAATGTCTGCTTCACGCCAACAGCCACGAACAATATCGGGGCTGGGTTCCCGTGGCCACCTTGCACGTCGGGCGGGCAACCATCGTTTGCCAACGGCACTTTTGCCCCAGAGGGCGTCTGGTCCGACCTTTGGGATGGCGACTACCTCACCAATGGCACTTGGCAACTCCTCGTCCTCGACGACCAAATGGGCTTCAATGGCACGCTGCTCGATTGGACAATCACCTTCGAGCCGCTTTATCAAGTCTATTACGAATGGACGCCGACCGCTGGCCTCAGCTGCTCCGACTGTCCGAATCCAATAGCCACTCCCGACCAGACGACCACCTACCACCTTTCCGCCAATGACACCTACGGCTGTATCGTGGAGGACAGCATTACCATCGTGGTGAAAGATGTGCTGCCCGCACCGAACGTGAGTTGCACGGACGTCACGACCAGCAGCATCACTTTTTCATGGAATCCTGTTGCTGGCGCAATGGGCTACATGGTCAGCATTGACGGCGGGCCATTTACCCCAACCAACAACTTGATGGAAATCGTGAACGGCTTGGCCATTGACACGGAAGTTACGATTGAAGTTTATGGCATCGCAGAATGCAATGGGGAAATAGGCACCGCCACCTGCACCACCCCACCCTGCACCGCTCCTGGTCTTTCGATTCTGAACCAAATCAACGCTACTTGCGCAAGCAGTACCAATGGTTCGGTGACACTCCTAGCGTCGGGTGGCGCTGGCGATTACACCTACACTTTCAACGGAATTGACAATACGACGGGCATTTTCACGGGCATTGCCGGAGGCACCTACACCGCCAGCGTGATTGATTCGTGGAACTGCCCGAATATGGTGCAGGTCACGATTATTGCTCCGCAACCGCTTGATGTTCAAGCGATTGTGGCTGTGCCAATCAGTTGCAATGGCAGCGCAGATGCGGAGCTTGCTGCGCAAACAACTGGCGGCACTGCCCCTTACAGTTTCGCTTGGGACAATGGCCAAACGGATTCCATCGGCATCAATTTTGGAATCGGCCCACACACCGTCACCATCACCGACGCCAATGGCTGCAATTTCAGCGCCTCCATCAACCTCACGCAACCGTCGGTGCTGACAGCCAATGCCACTGCCAACGCTGCGACCTGTTTCGGAACGAACACGGGCAACGCCACGGTGACTTTCACGGGTGGCACGGCGCCGCACAGCATTTTATGGAACACAGCTACTGGAGCAACAACAGCCCTCGCCCCCAATCTTGCCGCAGGCACCTATACCGCCACCGTGACGGATGCCAACGGCTGTACCGCAACAGCTTCGGCTACGGTAACACAACCTACCGCCCTCACGGTGAGCGCACAGGGGACAAACCCGCTTTGCAACGGTGGTACCACTGGCACTGCCACGGCCACAGCGACGGGTGGAACAGGAGCTTACCAATTCGCATGGAGCAATGCCGACACGGGACCAATGGCCGACAACCTCAGCGCTATGACCTATACCGTGACTGCCACGGATGCCAATGGCTGCACCGCCACGCAATCCGTGACACTGGGCCAGCCGACCGCCCTCAGCCTTCAACTCACAGCGACCAATGTGCTTTGTTTTGGGGGAAATTCGGGAGGGATTACTTCCGTGGCTAGCGGTGGAACAGGCCAATTCACCTACGCTTGGAGCAATGGGCAAACCGTCCCTGCGCTCATCAATTTCCCAGCCAGCACCTACTGCCTGACTATCACGGACGCAAATGGGTGTACTACTTCGCAATGCGCCACCATCAATCAACCAGCGAAATTGCTGTTGAGTACAACGCCAACGAACACGGGTTGCATCGGCAGCGCAACGGGTGAAATCAACCTCACGGTGACGGGCGGAACACCCGCTACCACTGGCTTCGTATTCAATTGGGACAATGCTGCCATGACGGAAGACCTTACGGGACTTGCTGCAGGCGACTATATCGTCACGGTGACGGATGCCAATGGCTGCACGGCTACCATCTCCGAAACAGTTGGGGAAGACCAGCCGATTTTGACGCAACTATCGCATCAAGGGGTGAAATGCCTTGGCGGCAGCGATGGCAATATCAGCACCTCAGTGACGGGTGGCTCCGGCAATTTCAATTACAGTTGGACGGGGCCAAACGGCTTCATTTCCTCGCTGAAAAACCTTGATAGTTTGGCAGCAGGCATATACTACTTGACAGTTTTGGATGTGGCTGGCTGCACCGTGCTGGACTCCATCAACGTCACGGAAGAATCGGCGCTGACCGCCGCA
>JBGSWN010000149.1:0-10446 GCA_041752395.1 Saprospiraceae bacterium
TACTTGAACCTAGTTTCGCCATTGGCAAATACTATGCCTCGCCTTATTTCGCTGACTTGAAGTCACCAGATAGGCCGATAAAAAAGAACTCCCGAACCTTCTTGCAAGGCCGGGAGCACATAACTTATAAAAACAGCAGGATAATCCCATGCTAGGACGCATGGTAATGAGAAATGACTTCTAGTGGGCAGCTTGACAGTGGGCAGTTTGCAGTCAATGACTGCGTTGGAAAAAGGAAAAGTGAATGAAAATTTTCCACCTCCCAATTAACAACTTGTACCTTGCCCGTTCTTGTTCAAACAAGTTTGTTTAAACAAGAACCCATCAAACTACCAGATTTTTTTCTTAAAAATCACTGATTTTCCGCACGACTTTGTAAAGCCGAGTGTGCACGTTGACTTCCTCAATGAAGGGGTCGTGCTCCAAGTGATTGGCGGAAATGAGCTTGAGGTGGGTGATTCGACCACCGTGGTTGATGCGCTGAACGTGCTTGACCCACATGGAGCCATTGTTCTTCACCGCGTAGATTTCACTGTCCTTCAACTGGTCCAGCCGCTCCACTTCCCGACAAACGACGATGTCGTTGTCCATGATGACGGGCTCCATCGAGTTACCGTTGATTTGGAAGGCTACAAGGCCGCCGCCTTGCAGGCCGGGGAGAGAAAACCAAGCGCTTTCCTCCGTTGCGAAGCTGCCCGTATCCACCGAACTGCCAGCAAATGCTGAAACGGTGGTGAACAGGATATTGCCTTTAGGCGTGATGAGGCCCAGCTCGGTAGTGCGCTTCGGCAGGTCAACACCGAAAGGTGTGCCAGTGCCATCAAGCAGAAAGTCTTCGTTGACACCGTACTCCCGGCAGAACTTGCGGGCTTGGGAATAGCTGACTACCCGCTTGTCGTCGCCAGTGAGGAATGCTCGGATGATATGGCCGTAGCCTTTGTTCCCGAGTATTTTTTCGGCTACGTCTCCGATGCCTTTTCCGCTGCGGTCATTCTTGACGATGACGCCGCGGTCTTCGAGCATTTGGAAGACTTTGATAAATCGGTCATTGAGTTCGAGGCGGTCTTCACCTATCATGTCTTTCGATTTTAAAGATTAAACAATTAATCAACTATGATGAGGCAAAGTTAAAACAAATTATTTTATTTCAAAATTTTTTGTTTAAATTTTTTGATTCTTTTTTCATTTTCTTTTGGTGGCCGTCCATTCGTCTTTCAGCAGGCTGAAAACCTCCACATCATGAAAGCTGCCATACATTTGGAGTGCCTTTCGGAGCACACCATCGGACTGAAAACCAAGCCGAAGTGGTACGTTTCGGCTCTTTTCGTTGCCGGGTATCACTAGCACTTCCAAGCGGTTCATTCGCTTTTTTTGGAACAAAAAGGCAGTAAAAGCAGTCAAAGCACGGGTGATTATGCCTTTCCCTTGCAGGTCTTCCCGAAGCCAGTAGCCAATTTCGCAGCGGCGATGGTCTTTGTTGAAATGGACAATGCCAAGCGAACCTGCCAGTCTTCCGTTTGACAGTATAAACAAGGTGAGTCGGCTGCCATTGCTGTTGTGCTGCATACTTTCCCGGATAAACGTTTTTGTGTCTTCCAATGTGAGCGTACCGTCCACCCAAGGCAGCCATTGCCGAAGGAAGGACCGATTTTCGTCAATGGCTTGAAAAACAGCCTCGGCCAACTCGTGCCGGGCAAGATGGAGGCTCAGGTTTTCGTCAACTTGGATAAATGGCTTCATTTTGGAACTAAGATTTGAAAGCAAATTGCGCAGCAAAAAATGATTGCCAAGCTACAAAAAAGCATTTTGGGTATGCTCATTTGCAGATTTAATAGGATTTTAAGTTATAAAATTGCCGTACATGGTAACTTTGTCCGTACACTTTACTTCAATGCGTTCTAGCCGACCCTGTTTCTTCAAGACATTCACTAAGATTTTGCACTAGTTTCTTAATTTTCAAATGAACATCCCGCATTTGCGGCTTCTAAATCTATTTTATGAAATTCAGAATCATTACATCCGTATTCCTCGTCCTTGCAAGTTTTTGCGCCGCACAGTCCCAAGAGTCGGTCGCCAAGCAATGGAACGAAAAACTTTTGAAAGCCATTCAGGGCGACTTTGGCCGGCCCACCATCCATGCCCGGAATCTTTTCCATGTCTCCGTGGCGATGTACGATGCGTGGGCAGCCTACGATACCGTTGCTACACCTTATCTATTAGGTAAAACGGTGGGGGATTTCGTCTGCCCTTTCGACGGAGTGCCAGTCCCTGCCGACCTGAAAGCCGCCCGTGAAGAGGCCATCAGTTTTGCTGCTTACCGAGTTATAAAGCACCGCTTCCAGAACTCACCGGGCAACAATAACCCTGCCTTTTTCACCTCACAAATGCTGGACTTCAAGATGTTGGAACTGGGGTATGACATCAGCAATACTTCCACCGATTATTCTACCGGAGACCCCGCAGCACTTGGAAATTACATCGCATCGCAAATCATCGGCTTTGGCTATCAGGATGGCTCCAACGAGCAGTTCAACTACGCCAACCTCTACTACCAGCCCGTGAACCCACCAATGGTCACACACCTTGATGGCAACCCAAATTTGATTGACTTCAACCGCTGGCAGCCGCTCACACTTGATATTTTCATTGACCAAAATGGCAATCAGTTACCCTACAATACTCCACCAGCACTTTCTCCGGAATGGGGGAACGTCCACCCTTTTGCTTTGACATCCAACGACCTGACCGTACACCAGCGGGATGGGCACGATTGGAATGTTTATTTGGACCCAGGCCCACCTGCCCTAATCAACCCATCCGACTCGGCCGCCTCTGCTGAGTACAAATGGAATCATGAGCTGGTGGCTGCTTGGTCCAGCCATTTGGCTCCAGACGACAACGTCATTTGGGACATCTCCCCTGCCTCCATAGGTAATCTGGACCTTGGTAATTTACCAACAACATTTGATGAGTACAAAGCCTTTTACAATTTTGAAGATGGTGGTGTCAATTTTTCAAATGGCTACGCCATAAATCCTAAGACAGGACAGCCTTACGCCCCGCAGTTGGTTCCACGCGGAGATTACGCAAGGGTGCTTGCAGAATTTTGGGCAGACGGCCCGAACTCAGACACGCCTCCTGGTCACTGGAACGATATACTGAACTACGTAACGGGCCACCCTGATTTCGTGCGCAAATACCGTGGACAGGGCGAAGAGCTAGACCCCCTTGAATTTGACGTAAAAGCCTATTTCATGCTCAACGGCGCACTACATGATGCTGCCGTCACTGCTTGGGGAATAAAAGGATACTACGACAGTATCCGCCCAGTTTGCGCTTTGCGTGGCATGGCGGAGAAAGGACAGAGCACTGATTCAAACAAGCCTAACTACGACCCAATGGGCCTTGAACTATTTCCTGGATTCATCGAGCAGGTAGAAGTCGGCGACCCGCTTGCTGGCGCAAGTAACGAAAACGTCGGCGAAGTAAAATTCCTCGCATGGCGTGGTCCAGACTACATCGCCAACCCTGCCACAGACGACGCTGGCGTGGATTGGATTTTGGCAAAAAAATGGTGGTCGTACCAACGTCCTACGTTCGTTTCACCGCCATTCCCTGGTTATATTTCCGGTCACTCCACCTATTCCCGCACGGGTGCCGAGGTGCTCACTGCACTTACGGGCGACCCATTTTTTCCGGGCGGAATGGGCATTTTCCCTTGCCCACAAAACCAGTTTTTGGTGTTTGAAGACGGCCCAAGCGTCAGCCTTGACCTTCAGTGGGCGACCTATCGCGATGCTTCCGACCAGTGCAGCTTGAGCCGCATTTGGGGTGGCATCCACCCGCCGATGGACGATATCCCAGGCCGCCGAATCGGTATCGAAATAGCAGACAAAGCCGTGCCTTTTGCCGAAACCTTTTTCTTCAAAGACGACGACAATGACGGCTTCTACAATTATGTGGACTGCGACGACAACAACGCCACTATCAACCCTGATGCCATTGAAATCTGCGACGGTATTGACAACAACTGCTCCGGCATGGCCGATGATGGCCTGACTTTTACCACCTATTACAAGGACAACGATGGCGACACTTACGGTACGGATGCAGAAACTACGTCATCTTGCGAAGCAGCACCACCAACTACTTTCGCCGATAACAACACAGACTGCGATGACACCAATGCTGCCATCCACCCAGGCGCTATGGAAATTTGCGACAACCTAGACAACGACTGCTCCGGCATGGCAGATGATGGCCTTACTTTCACCGATTACTATATTGACAATGATGGGGATGGATATGGCAATGGCGCCAATTCCATCAATACTTGTGATGCCAGTGCTCCTACTGGTTATGTATTGAATTTCTTCGACTGCGATGACACCAATGCTGCCATCAACATCACAGCCAGCGAAGTTTGCGACGGCGTTGACAACAACTGCAACGGCCAAGTGGACGATGGCCTGCCTACTTTCACCTACTACCTCGACAACGACGGCGACGGCTTCGGTGACCTCACCGCCTCTTCGATTACTTGCGAGGCCACTGCTCCCGCTAACTATGTGACTAACGATGGCGACTGCGACGACAACAACGCTGCCGTGAACCCAGATGCTATGGAAATCGCCCAGGACGGCATTGACAACAACTGCAATGGACAGGTGGACGAGGTGAGCGCCACCGCAGATATTGCGAAGCAAAACTGGAAGCTGTTCCCAAACCCGACCACGGGCAATCTGAACATCCAGTTTGAACACCTTGGCCAGCTCAATGTGCAGGTTTTCCGCACGGATGGCGTTCGCCAATTCTCGCAGAAACTTGACTTTACGGGTGGTACGGCCACGCTCAATTTCAGCGATGCCGTGCCCGGCGTTTACTGGCTGATGGCCACGGATGCGCAGGGCAACCGCCGCATCATGGAGCGGGTGGTGAAGATGTGATGACTTGCTTGCGCAATGTTTGAATAAAAAAACGGGAGGTGGCATTGCCACTTCCCGTTTTCATTTTGGGTCGCCTTTGGTGGAAATCACTGGCTGCCGACTTTCACCAGCTTCTGCGAAAGCCTTGCCCCAGCCGCTTCAAAATGCAAGAAGTAAACGCCACTGCTCCAATTGGTCATGTCCACCTCTGCATTTGAATACGCGCCGAATTTTGGATATGCCGCCCGGAAAACCAACCGTCCCGTCGCATCAAATACCGTCAGTTTAAGGTCGGCCAATTGCCCAGAATTGGTGCGTATTTCCACCAAACCATTGGTGATAGTTGGTCGCACGATGATTCCACCTAAAACGCCGGGGTCAACAACTACTGAAGGCGATAGGTCGCCGCAGTTGGCGGTATTGGGGAAATCAGCAAGCGCCACTGCCGTGACGCCGGGCGCAATGGCTCCTTGTACCATGCCGTTTTCGATTTTCAAAAAGGAAATGCCGCATTCGGAAACGCTGAGCGTATCGTTCAGTAATTGCGCAGCGATGATGTATTCTTGATTGACATTCAAGTTGGTGCTTGCGAAAAGCACACAATTAGCCCCGTCTCCATCCTTGATGAAAAGTTGGTGCCCGGCCATGTCCTCGCCAGCATAGGTTTGGAAAACGGACACTTTCAGGCCGTTTGGCAAGGCTGCTTCTACTTTTATTCGGTAAACGCTCAAATAATCCCAGACCTGGCCATTGTTATCGAAGGTAATGGATTCGCAAAAGGTTGGGATGATGAAACAGTCGCAGGCTTTGGCATTTTGAAAAAAGCCAAGCAGCAGCAGGAAGGCAATCGTAATGGTTGATTTCATAAAATTCATTTTGTTACCAAAGACAGCTAGATGGCAAGAATGCGTTGGGGAAAAATAAAACAATAACTGAAGCTGTGGGTAAAGCAGGGTTTTGGCAAAGCCAAAATGGGATAGAACACAGATTGAACTGATTGAACTGATTCACACTGATTTAGAAATCCGTTTAATCCGTTCAATCTGTGTCCTATAATTTTTGGCGAAGCCAAAGGTATCTCAATGCAACACCAACACCCGCCGACTGCCCACCAACTGCCCATTTTCCAAAAACAAACTCACCGAATACATGCCCTGCGGCAGGTTTTGCAAGTCAATTTTTTCCGATGGAAAAACCAGCGTTTTATACATAACTACCCGACCGGAATAATCCGTGAGGCGGAGTTTCGTTGCTTCGTTGAACGATTTTTCGATGGTCAGAAAATCGCCAGCCGGGTTCGGAAACACCTGAAAATCAAGCACTTGTACAGGGTCGTCCGTAACGGAAACGAAGCTATGCGTTTCACAATCCAAATAATGCGGCGTATGGCTGGTGGTATCAACGATGATGTTTTCGTCGCCCTGCTGGTAGCCGGTGAAGGCGAAGTAGAAGAGCATCATCTCATCCGTGGTAGCCTCCCCGACGCCGACCTCTTTGGGCGGCGAATTGGGGTTGTGGGGATTGGCTGCGGTATTGTTGTAGGTGGCGTAACCGTGCAGTTTGGCGAAAGCCGGAATCTTGACGGGCTGCTGGAAATTATAGCTTCCCTGCCAATGAAAATCCCAGTTCGGGATGTCCACGAGGGGGATGGTATCGCCCAGCACCGTAATGCAGAATGCCTTCATGCTCGTGCAAATCAGGTGCGAATGCGGTGCAATGGAAAGCAAAGTGGCAGCCGCCGTCACCATAAATTCTTCATGAAAGGTCTTCACTTCATTGGCTTCCACGACAAGTGGGCCGTTGGTCATGCTCGTGGAATGGTTGAGCACAGGTGCCAAGGCTACCTCCCTCATACTGCCGTCGGATAGCTGGAGGTTGATGCGGGTGCTGTCCACCTGCCCAACACTGGTGAAGGGGTAGTGAATCTGTACCACCAAGGCGGTGTTCTGCGAGATTTTGACGCCCATGTTCGGCGGAAAATACTGTGGCGTACTGCCGGGCACCCAAGCGCCAATCAGTTTTGCACCAAAAACTCCGATGCCGCCAAAGGCTGTGTAGCCCGGCAGTGGGTCGGACGCATCCTGCAAGAGTGCCTGGCCGGAGTCGTCCTGATAGACGAGGACGTGGTGCACCACGCTGCGGTTGCCGGGATGACTTCCATGCCCGTGATGAAACGGTCGCCGGGCAGGGTGACAGGGATGGCGAAGACCCGGTATAGGTCATTCGTCAAAACGGCCGGGATGGTATAGGTCGGGATTTGGACGCTGAGGTCGGGGTTCTGGATTTCGGCCACGCTGCTAAAAACAGGCGACGGCGGTGCGACGGCGGGATTGCCCTCCGGTGCGCCGTTGTTGACCCAAGCGTTGATGAGGTTGATTTCGTTGTCGGAGAGGAGGCGCCTGCCAGTGTGCTTGCCGAAGTTGGGGTCGGCCTTCCAAGGTGGCATGATGCCGTGGGTAACGTCATATTGGATGACATAGCGGGCCTCGTAAGCCTCTTGGTAGTTCATCAGGGAGAATGGGGCGATATTGCCGGGGCTGTGGCATTTGGAACAATGGGAATAGACGATGCAGGCTACGTCGTCGGCCCAGGTTTGGGCGGAGAGGTTTGCTGCAACTAGCATGAGTATTGGAAAAAGTAACTTTTTTGACATGGCGAGATTTTGATAAAAATGGTAAAAATCGGAGGTGAAGACTTCCAAACGGGTTACAAGTTTAAGCTAAAAAAACATTAGAGCGAAAAAAGGGGGTAAAATTGGTAGGCCAAGATTTGAACCGCTACCTTCGCAACAAACGATTAAAAATGAAAAAACTCGCACACACTTTAGCATTCACTTTATTCTGCACCTTTCTTTTTGCGCAGCAAAAACCAACCCCACCTTACTTCGAAGCCGATGCCCCCGCTTGGGCGGAAATGCTCCTCGAAGAAAACCCCAACGTCCGGGCCATTCAGGCCGCCTATCGGGAGTACTACGACGAGCGCCCTTTTGTGAAAAACAGCTACACCCAATACTACAAGCGCTGGATGCAATGGGCCAGGCCGTATGCGCAGACGGATGGTACAATTGCGGATTTCGGATTTCCGATTGCGGATTCTGCCCCCAATCATAAATCGTCAATCGTAAATCGTCAATCCACTTGGTCCTTCAACGGCCCCAAGGTTCACTTCTTCCCCGATGCCTCTGCGCAGTCCGTTGACCATACGAACATCTACGCCTTCGACATCTACGCTGCCGACCCGAACATCCTCTATGCGGGTGGCGAGGCGGGCGGCCTCTGGAAGACCCTCGACAAGGGCATGAACTGGACGCTGCTCACGGCGGACGTGCTGCACGGAGCCTTCGGGGCAGTGGAAATCAATCCGCAAAACCCTGATGTGGTCTATACGGGCACGAGCGGCAAGCTCATCAAGACCACGGACGGCGGGGCGACCTGGACGACCGTTTACACGGAAAGCAATTTCTGGGCACAGGAAATATACGTCAACGATGCCAACCCTGACATCGTTGTTTGCGCAAGCGAAAAGGGCTTGCTGCGCAGTGTGGACGCTGGCGCAAACTGGGTGAAACTCTGGAGCGTGAACACCTGGGGCGTGAAGGCCAAGCCCGGCGACCCGAACACAGTCTGGGCCATCCGTGACAATGGTGCTGGTGCCGACTTCATGATTTCCAATGACGGCGGCGGCTCCTTCAGTCCCTCCACGGCCACGATGTGGACGCCCACTGGCAACCGCCAAGTGACCGGGGCCATCATTGCCCCGTGCCCCTCCAACCCCACGAAAGTCTATGCCTACCTCAGCGGCGAGGGCGACCAATTGGGCGGCTATATTGGCGTGTTCAGGAGCACGGACAGCGGAGCAACTTGGGCAAACACCAATCCCAACAACCTCATCGGGACGCCCTACTCCATCCCCAACCACACCAACGTCATGGACGCCGACGGGGTGGACTGGTTCACGCAAGGTTTTTATGACCAAGCCATCGTCGTCAACCCTTTGAACGACAACCAACTGATAGCGGGCGGCTGCTCGTGGTTCCGCAGCAACGACGGCGGGGCGACGTGGTTCAGCTACGGCGGCTACGTCAGCAGCGGCGGCATCACTGGCGATCGCCACCCCGATATCCAATGGGCGGCTGCCGTGGGCAATGAGGTCTGGATTTCCTCGGACGGCGGCATGGTTTATTCCACCAATTTCGGGCAGCACGTCGAGGGCCGAAACAACGGCATCAGCGGGGCGGCGCTCTGGGGCTTCGACAGCGGCTGGAACGAGGACATCCTCGTGGGCGGGCGCTACCACAACGGCAACATGGCCTACCACGAAAGTTTTCCCGCAGGAACGTACTATGCCATCGGTGGCGCCGAGGCGCCAACGGGCTACGTGAACCCCGGCCCGGAGCGCAAGATTTACCACTCTGACATCGGCGGCAGGGTCATCAATCCCGGCTTCGGCAACGGCATAGGCAACTTTCCGGTCGGTACTTGGCCGAACGAGAGCTATGCCTACTATGAAAACTCGGAGATGGAATGGCACCCGAACTGCTGGAACATCGTCTATCTCGGCAAGGACGACAAGCTTTGGCGCAGCACCGACGGCGGCACGACCTTCACGGTGCTCTACGACTTCCCTGGCGCTGCCACCCGCAGGGTTTATGATATTGAAGTCTTCAGAAAAGACCCGAACCGCATGTACGTCTCGCAGTTCAACGGCACCGACGACGTGGTTCACCGCAGCTACGACGGCGGGCTTACGTGGCAGATTTGCGCAGCACTGCCATTGCCCAACAACAACGACCGCATCAAGATGGCCGTCAGCGCCGAGAACCCCGATGTGGTCTGGATTGCATTGAGCTACGGTTCCAATGGCAAGAAGGTTTACAAGACCACAGACGCCGGGGTTTCTTGGCAAAACATGACATCAAGCCTGCTCGATGGCGCTACCGTGACCTGCATCATGGCGCAGTACGGCACGGACGGTGGCGTTTATATCGGCACCACGAAAGGCATTTTTTATCGGAACAATTCGATGGCGAACTGGCAAGCCTATACCGACGGCCTGCCCATCAGCCTGGAGCCGAACAAGCTGAAGCCGTTTTACAAGAAAAGCTTGATTCGGATGGCAGCCTGGAACGGTGGCGTCTGGGAAGCACCGCTGTTCGAACCGAGCGCCACACAGCCGCTGGCGATGGTGAACCAACTGACGAGCTTCTGCCCGACCGATACTTTTTACTTCGATGACCACTCCGTGGTGATGCACGACGACGTTTCTTGGGCTTGGCAATTCACTGACGTTCAATCGGTTATCGGTGAAAACACTAGGACGCCACGGGTCGTGTTCAACTCGGCGGGCGACAAGCTGGCCGTGATGACGATGACCACCTTGGGTGGCGTTTTTGTGGACAGCCTCACCGTGCATGTGGGTGATGAATGCACGAGTTTGCTGCCAGAAGCGCTGCCCGGCAACGCCCTCAGCCTCGACGGCGACGGCGATTACGCCACGGTCAGCCAGCCCATCAATTTGAACG
>JBGSWN010000150.1:0-8118 GCA_041752395.1 Saprospiraceae bacterium
ATCTTGTCTTAAATATTTGTCGCTAAGTTAATGTTTTTAGAGTTTAAATCCGTTCTGTTTGGTCGTCAAGTTTTACACAAAAGTTTGATGTCAAGCTGCGATGTTCGTCTGTTGCACTGTCGTCATAGCATTGGGCATAACGTGATAATATGCGAACCTTTCGCACATCACGCACAAATGTAAAAATTTCAACCAACAAACGCTATTTCAGCGCAAAAAATTAATCAAAATTAAGAAAATCAGCGTTTTACAAAACGAAGAAAATGCTTCCCATTCGAAAAGCAATACAAAATGCGTACTTCCTCAAGCCTCCTTTTTGTCCAAAAGGATGATTTCCTCTCCCACCACCTCCGTCACGTACCGCTTCTGGCCCTGCTTGTCCTCGTAGGAGCGTGTACGGTTTTTCCCTTCCAAGTGGATGGTGCTTCCCTTCTTTAAGTACTTTTCTGCCAGTTCTGCCAAGCCTCTCCATAGCACGATATTGTGCCATTCGGTTTGGCTGTGGGTCTGTCCGTTTTCATCCTTGAATCCTTCGGTAGTGGCCAAGGTGAATTTGGCAACTTTGATATTGCCCTCTAAGGTCACTATTTCGGGGTCTTTGCCGAGGTTGCCAAGCAGCAGTACTTTGTTTAGTCCTTTCATGGTTAGATATTGTCGAGTGGGCTTTTGATTTTTTTGATGGTTTGCTTGCTGATGTGTGTGTAGCGCAGGGTTGTTTTAATGTCTTTGTGGCCCAACAGTTCCTGTATGAACGCAATGTCGGTACCTGCTTCCAATAGGTGCGTGGCAAAGCTGTGGCGCAGCCCGTGTATGCCCACGTCCTTGTTGATTTTGGCTTTTTTCAATGCTTCCGAAAAGACTTTTTGTGCGCTGCGTGTACTGTACTGGTCGCCATATTGACCCTCAAAAAGGTATTTCTTGGGTTTGTATTCCAAGAAGTAGGCCCTCAACTGTTCGAGGATGGTGGTGGGCAGGTTCACGTAGCGGTCCTTTTTCCCTTTGCCCCGTTCTATGAACACTTGCATGTTCTTACTGTCAATGTCCGTTATTTTCAGGTTCACTATTTCGCTCACCCGCAGGCCCATCCCGTAGCAGAGCTTTAGCATAGTGTTGTGCTTGAGGTTGGTTGTTGCGTCCAGCAGTTTTTTGATGTCCTCGGCATGGATGGCTTTCGGCAGGATGCTCGGCTTTTTGGGACGGGGTATCTCGAAGAAGAATTTTTCCCGTTTCAGCACCTGCTCAAAATAAAACTTCACAGCATTGATTCGGCTGTGCAGGGTGTTCTCAGATAGCTTCAAGGTGTTGATGCAGTACAAAAAGTAGCTGCGCAACCTTTCTGGCGTCAAATCCTCCACTTTGTGGCCTTTCAATGTCAGGAGCAATTGCGAGAACTCTTTCCTGTAGGTGTTGATGGTGTTTTTACTGTACGCCTTCAGTTGCAGCGTTTCGATATAGGTCTGGTAAGCTGCTTGGTTGGCAGGGTCAATTCTGGGAAGTGTGTCAGCCCCAATTGGTTTAGGCGCAAGTCCAAATTTTTGGCGGTAAAGCTTCGTGTCCCGCACGTACCATGCCTTTTGGGATTGGCTCCATTGTATGCCCACCAGTTTTTTCACCCTTGCAATCAAGGCGGTATCGTAGTCGAAGCGGATGAAAATGACCGCTTCACCTTTGTGCGCTGCAATTTCGTATTGAACTTTTGCTGACAAAATAACGCTGTCGTAATTTAAATTCTGGGCACGGCTTCGCCACTCATAGGTCGCAAACTGTCCCTTGCGCAACTACCTTGCGAATATCGCATTTTTGAAAACAAGCCCCAGCCTTTTTTTTGGCAAGGAATCCGTCCGACGCCCTTTGCCCTCAAGCCGGTGCCCACCAATATCTTCCCGATATCCTCCCATAAAACCTCGAACACTTCCCATAGTAGTGGGATTGGCATTCAGATAATGCCGACTAGCACCAATATTTCCTCCAACAGCGGCCTTAGAATGGAAAACACTTCCCATAGTAGCGGGTTTAGCATTAAGATAGCGCCGATGACCACCAATATTTCCTGCAACAGCGGCCATAGAATGGATAACACATCACATAGTAGCGGGATTAGCACCTATATAAAAGAAAGTACGTCCTATGATATAAATAGATGTACAGGTATCAGTAAATTGGCACGATTTTTTGTGTCAAAAAACACAAATCGGCTTGGGGTAATTCACCTTTAAATCTTCTTTTCTCTATGAAAAAGACGACCACGCCAGCGACTCCCACGGAGTACGAAAACCTTGACCCAGTCCTTGGGCAGGAAGAAGTTTCAGCAGCATCCAATGTTTCAGCAGCATCCGACGAATCCGAGATACCCAAACCGTATCCCGGCAAGCAGCAGGACCTCTATGCCTACGCCCGGAATGGCTGGAGGAATTACCTAGCGCACCAAGCGGTGTTCGGCAAATTTGCCCCGATGATTTATACCCTGGCTTTTGGGGAAGAGCAATTGGCGTTCATCGAGATGACAAAAAACCTGCCCGACCAAGAGGCCAGGGTGGTGGAACCGCTGGATGCCAAGGATGACCTTTATGACCTGAACAAGGCGGTGCTGGACCTTTTCATGGATGGCACTTTCTATATTGAACGCACTTGGACCGAGCCCGTGAAGCAGAGCATGATGCTGAAGGCGGCGGGCATCAACTATTTTACGAAGGCAGGTGACCGGAACTGGACGAGCAGCGAGAGCCTGATTTCGGCCTTCTTGCTGTTCCTCACCGACTATGGCGCCGAGCTTGAGGCCGCCAATTGGATGCCAAAGACTTTCCCCGATACTTTCCGCACGGCATCTGCGCCGTTCCTCTCGCTCTTGGATGATTACAAGGCGAAATGGGAGGCTGCCCGCACCAAGCGGTCGGTGAAGGCGACGAACAACAACCTGATATACAAGACACTGTCGGAGATGTGCGAGGTGGGCAAGCGGAAGTTCTCCGACAATGCGACCAACAAGAAGAAGTTCACCATCACGGCCCTGCTCGACGAGGTGGCCGGGCACAGCGATTCCGGCTTCCAGGGCCTTTGTGCCATCAACGGCAACAAACGCTACCCCGTGCAGAACGTGCGCCTCTCTGCCACCGTGGACGGGGAGGAGCGGGTCACTATTTCGGGTGAGAATGGGCGCTATTTCCTGCCCTTGCCTTCCGGCACTGATTATACGGTGAAAATGGAGGCCGCCGGCTACCTGCCGCAGACCTTTGTGAAGTCGGTAAAAATAGGCATAAAAAGCTATCTGAACTGGACGATGGTAAGGGAAGAAGTGCCCGTGGTATCAGCATCGCCAGCTATTGAGGCCGCCCCATCCATGAACCTTTCGAAGATGGTGGAGAATGTGGTGAAGAAGGCGGAGAATGGGGTGAAGTGAGGGGTTCGGTACGATTACTAAACCTTCGAGGTTTAGTAATCGTCGGCATTTATATAAAATGAAAGGGTCGGGGAGGTGCGAACCTGTCCGGCCTTTTTTAGTCGAGTAGATTTTTTGAGGATGACTTTGGCCACCTTATTACACAGGTGTATCAGTGCTTAAAAATCCTTGATTCTCAAGGTATCTATTCTGGCTATATTATCAACATCAAAATGTTTAATAACTATGAAATGCTTTTCCATGTCAAGGTCAACATTGCATTTTCTTCCATAAAAATGATTCATGTCTTCAGCCGTTCCAATTATTTTTTCAATTCCAAATTTAGTTTTATAAAGTAGGAACCTCGAACCATTATCCATGAATCCCCAAGAAAAAAACTCATGCGTGACTTTGTAATTGTCCTTGAAATGCCAGGTATTTGCCGAAAAATCTTGTCCACAGGCTACGGAAGGGCCAAAGAAAAAGAGGTAAAGTATAAAAACAAAAAAAGCAGAAATTGTTAAACAAAGGCCCTTGATCCATCCCTTGATGGAAGGGTATGACAACCATGCTACCCATCCATAAATAGATGCAAAAAAAGAATGGATAATCAAGATGTCTATTATATTGTATTTAAAAGTCAACCTCTGAAAAGTTGACAAATAGGCAAAAACTATCCCAACCAGCGTTAAGCAACCTAGTATCCGAATCGCTTTTTTTTCAGAAGACCCTGGATAAGTTTGAACAACTAAGAAGGGGAGGAGAAATAAATCCAACAATAAATTTATCCAATACATAGCGCAAATTAGCTCGTGAAATGATACTTTTTAAGATTACAAGGTAGCTTCCCAATGGCAACGACTATAACTTAATAAACTGTCCAACACCCACGCCATGCCCGCCATTTACCTGCAGCATATAATTCCCCTTCGGTAAATAGGCCATATCGAATATAGCCCGATGGCCATCCACCTTCACCGGAAATATGGGCGTCTTTGCCCCATCCAAAGCACATACTTGGAAGCTTGCCGTTTGCAACCAATCCGCCCGCCCGACGCTCAAGGTCAAATATTCCGTGACGGGATTTGGGAACATTTCCAGTTCTTTATCCACCAATGCCTCCTTGGCAGCGCTCGGCGGCTCCTCCCCAAAAAAAGCAAAGCTGACGGTATTGTTCCCACTGTTCGGGATGGCAAGCGTATCCGTTTGCAGGTTATAGTAGATATCGGCGGGCTTGTTCAGGCCCGTCACCACGAGTTCGGGCGCTTCGGTAAAAGTCGGCTCGAAGCGGTGGACGGCGTTCGCTCCCCACGAAGCCACGTAGAAATTTCCTGCGCTGTCCATCGCCACTCCGTCAATATTGCTCAGGGTCGTGGTGAGGAGGGTCGTCAGCGAGGCATCCGCCAAGGAAACCGCAATGATTTTGGCGCTTGCGCCCCAGCTCACGAACACCAGCCGGTTGTTGGCCGCATCGAAGATGATACCGTTGGGCGTGCTGCCGGTCTGTGCCACGAATACTTCAGCGGTCTGTCCGGCGATGTTGATTTTATAAACCTTCTTGCCAGAAAAATCGGTGGAGTAGAGGAACCCACTGTCGTCATGCGTGATGCCGTTGAGGAAGGTAGCCCCCGTCTGTACCGAGAAGACCTGCGTGCCATCGGCCACCGAAAAACCCTGGACCTCACCGCCGTTGCAGGCGTAGAGCACGCCGTCCACGAGTTCGAGGCCGTAGGGGCCATTGGAGATGCCCATTGCGAAGTCCTCCAAAACGCCGTTGGGCAGTCGGCGAAGGATTTTTTTGGAGCCCGTGTTGCCCACGTAGTAGTTGCCCGTGAAGGTGTCGCCTTCCACGCTTTCAGGGCCAGCGTAGCTTTGGCAAAAGACAAGGGCTGGCAGTAGGAAAAGCAGGTGGAGTAGTTGGTATTTCATGTTGTTGATTTGATGAAAGAAGGGCGCAAGGTAGGCATTTGGGCCATGGGCTAACTGGCAAAACCGTAATCTTTCACCTCCAACAAATGCAAGATTCATGACGCATCACGCATACCACAACGCAGCTACTTTGTCAAATGCCCTACCGTACAACTCCAACTCCTTGCTTTTTTTTGAGCAAATCATTTACTTTGCAATAAAATTGCAGCCATGACTGCCAGTATCAAGCAAGAAATTAATGATTTGGTAGCAATGACAACGGACGAACAGTTGTTGATTGCCGTCAAAGTCATTTTATCCAGCCAGCTCCCAGCCACTGGAAAGAAGGCAAAACCCAGCATGAAACGAATGCTGCTGCCCAATGGCCGAACCGTTTTCGTGACGCCCGGTGACCCGACAATTGATGCTTCTGAGCTTTTCGGCATTTGGAAAGATAACCCGGAGATAATGGAGACCTTACGGAAAACCGCATGGGGCGGACGAGCATGAGTTATGTGATCTGTGACACGAATGTATTTGGCCATTTTTTCATTGGCCATGAATCTACTGCGAATGAAATAGAGCGGATTGGCGAAGCCAATATTTTACTTCCATCGGTAGCTTGGATGGAAATTTTGAGAGGAAGCGCCGACCGCAAGGCACAGACCATCATCGAGAAACGCATTGCGAAATTCAGTATAGTCCATATTGATGAGAATATTTCCGTTCGAGCGGCTCAATTGATTCGGGCCTATCATCTGAGCCACAGGCTCAATATTCCCGATGCACTGATTGCAGCCACTGCCCTCGAACTTGATTTGGAGCTTTTCACATACAATACCAAAGATTTCAAATTTTTACCCAACATCCGCCTCTACCAGCCCGCAAAGCCGTAATCTTGCACCTCCAATTTTTGCCTTTTTACTTTGTACTTTTTCCTTAAAAATGACGCAATCACCCATACCACAACGCAGCTACCTCGACGAACTCAACCCCGTGCAACGCCAAGCCGCCACGCAGCTCGACGGCCCAGTGCTAGTCATTGCAGGCCCCGGCTCTGGCAAGACCAGGGTACTCACCTACCGCATCGCCCACATGATTCAGTCGGGCATTGCCCCCTGGGAAATCATGGCGCTGACCTTCACCAACAAATCTGCGAAGGAGATGAAGGAGCGCATTTCGAAGGTGGTGGGGCCAAGGGGCGAGCGGGTCTGGGCAGGCACGTTCCACTCGCTGTTTGCAAAGATACTCAGGGTGGAGGCCCAGCACATCGGCTACCCCAGCAACTTCACCATCTACGATTCTGACGATACCAAGAGCGTCATCTCGGCCATCATCAACGAGATGAACCTGAACAAGGAGCAGTACAACGCCAACTCCATCAAGTCGAGGATTTCTTCTTGCAAAAGCAACCTCATTACCCCGAAAGCCTATCTCAATCGGGTGGATATGGTGGAGGAGGACAAGATGCAGAAGCGCCCTTTTTTTCAGCAGATTTATGAAAAATACACCATCCGTTGCAAGCGCAGCGGGGCGATGGACTTTGACGATTTGCTGTTTCGGCTGTACGAGCTTTTCCAGAACTACCCCGAGGTGACCAACAAGTACCGCCAGAAGTTCAAGTACCTGATGGTGGACGAGTTTCAGGACACGAACCACCTGCAATATTCCATCGTAAAAAAATTCATCAGCTACGAGGGAAGCCCCCGCAATATCTGCGTGGTGGGCGACGATGCGCAGTCCATTTACGCCTTCCGGGGCGCCACCATCCAGAACATCCTCGACTACGAGAACGATTTCAAGCCGCACGGCATCAAGACCTTTAAATTGGAGCAAAACTACCGCTCCACCGAGCATATCGTGCAGGCGGCCAACGAGGTGATTTCCTACAACCGCAACCAAATTCAGAAGACGATTTTTAGTGACAAAGGCGAGGGCCAGCGCATCCGGGTCATCCGAGCCATCACGGACAGCGAGGAGGGCAAACGGGTGGCCGACGCCATCATGGAGCAGAAAAACCGCTGGCATTTATCGAACAAAGAAATCGCCATCCTCTACCGCACCAACGCCCAGTCACGGGTTTTTGAGGAGTGGATGCGGCACTACAATATCCAGTATCGGATTTTTGGTGGCATGTCGTTTTACCAACGGAAAGAGGTGAAAGACCTCATCGCCTACCTCCGTCTTGCCATCAACCAGCAGGACGACGAGGCGCTGCGCCGGGTCATCAATTACCCGAAACGGGCCATCGGTGGCACGACCGTGGACAAGATAGCTGCCACCGCCGACGCCCACAGCGTGCCCATGTGGCAGGTGCTGCCGCATACCGATTTGCCGCCCCGCACCCGAAACAGCATTGACCATTTCGTGACCATGATTCAGGATTTTGGTGAAAAAGCCAAGACCCACGATGCCCACGTGGTCGCCGAGTACATCGCCCGGAAATCGGGCATCATGGACGAGCTGAAACAGGACACGACCGTGGAGGGCATCCAGCGTTTGGACAATATCACGAGCTTGCTGGATGGTATAAAAACCTTCGTGGAAGATGATACGATAAGTGATTTACGATTTATCCCGACAGAAGTCGGGAACGATTTACGATTGGATGACGAAAGTGGCGACGACCCAATCGTAAATCGTCAATCTGAAATCGAAAATCAATTTGATAAATCCTTGTCAGGTTATTTACAGAATATCGCCCTGATGACCGACCAGGATAATACGGAAGGAACGGAAGACCATGTGACCTTGATGAGCGTCCACTCGGCCAAGGGTTTGGAGTTCAAAAGCGTGTTCATTGCAGGCTTGGAGGAGCAGCTTTTCCCCTCGTT
>JBGSWN010000151.1:0-27915 GCA_041752395.1 Saprospiraceae bacterium
AAAAGAGTTGCCATTTTCATCACACAAATCAGGGGTGCCAATTGCCCCAAACCAATTGGTTACACATCCAGTAGGATTGAATGCTCCCAAATTACAACTATTATTGGCGTTACAGGAGCCATTTTCAAAATTACCGTTCAGGATAGGGATAGGTGGTACGCAAAGCCCTGGTTGAGCAACCAAATGCACAATTGTTACGAAAATTAACAAGAGAGAGAGAGAGAGAGAGAGAGAGAGAAGTGCAAACCTTGTTACACTTTTCCGTAAATAGATTGATCGTCTTTTTCATGTGAAAATGATTTTTAGAAAAGAAAGAATAAAATTTAAATTCAGCCAGCGTCAAGCCGGCAGGGAACATAGAATTAGCTAGTCATTGTCAGCCTAATTATCGTTCAGTTTAGTAATCGTTTTCAGTCTCAAGGCAATGTAACGTGTGTACCGTAGTTTCTGTGATAGCCTGTGCACTGGCAATCTGTGTTGGGTCTAACATCATACAGATGGCAAGTATAATCCATCTATTCCAGACCTCCAAGAAGCCCCCAAACTTTAACACAAAAAAGTTTATAGATTTACGAAAGTTATACAAAGTCTTTTTTTTCCAATTTGTGAGCAAAACCTTGCCTATCCCTCCCCGCTAACACTGATTTCTCCGCCGTCAATCAATTTTTTTTCAAAAAAATAATGCTGTTTTTAAGACTCACTGTGGCAATCGAGTAACAGAAATGGGCATTGTGAGCTTAAAATTAGTATTGGGACGCTTTTTTAGGCAAATATTTATACTGTCATCACGGTTTTTACCGCTATGAAATGCTTTTTTAAAAAACGGAATGCCCAAGTCAGTGTCTCACTGTGGCAACCGAGTAACAGAAATGGGCAATCTAGTGTCTCACTTGGGTATGTGTTTTTTAGAGACTAGAAAACGAAAATCGGCAAATAATTGATATTCAATGAATTAGGCGTAAGACGGTGGCGCTACATTGCAGGTTTTAGCTTATTTAATAATTCAGAATAAAATTTGGGTGCTCATGAAGCCAAAATGAATTTTTTTTGGCCTATAATTTGACGCCCATAAATTATCTTTCATCTAATGTGATGCAACAGCTTGGTGAAAACCTAATAAGCTAGCCTTAATGCCAGCATTGAAACTAAATCACGTTGCCGCTGCATTCCAATTAAACTAAACCTATCATGAGTGTAACCAACAAAATCAACAATCAAGCTTATATTGATTTGGGCAAAGACGATTTTGGCTCCTTTGGCACCAATGTCGCAGAGAAAGGCGTAAAAAATCCAATCTATGCGGAACAGGAATCAGCCATCAAAGAGGTTGAAACAACTTCAGGCATTTATAATGTAGCGCTATCTGCTTTCAATTCGGACGGCGGCAAGGACCGCACTAACAATTTGTTCAATGCCCGCAAAGACCTCACGGCCAAATTAAAAGCATTGACAAAACTATTGGAAGATGCCGCACCCAGTAAGCCAGACCCAGAAGCCTTTCTGACAGGCTTAGGCTTTACCCTAGCGAAAGTGCCTAGCCGCCGCACAGGTGTCGTGAAGCCACCAATATGCCAAACGGTGGTATCTGGCGGAAAGGATGCGAGCAAAGGCGTGGTTAAATTTGTATTGAAGGCAGAAGTGCCAGACGAGATAGTGACCATCGTTGGTAAGCGAAGCGAGGATGGCGGCCTAACTTGGGAAAACGGCATCGTGGCCACCAAGATGGCCTTCGTGTTAACCGACCAGCCCAGCGGGAAGGACTGTATTTTCCAGTATAAATTCCTTGCCACCAATAATCGGGAAAGTCTTTGGAGTGGTAATATTGCGATTACGGTGTATTGAGAGTGGGTTTAGAAGTTTTAGTAGGTTTAGCGGGTTTAGTTTTTACGACATATTTAAACTTTCTAAACCCACTAAACCTTCTAAACATCATAGTCCCAACCGCTTCTTCACATCAGCCGGAATCGCATCTTTATGTACCATAATCCCCACTGTTTTTAAGCGGAAATAAGGTTCCGACATATACACATAGCCGCTGTATGGGCTGATTTCTCCCCATGAGTTTTTTACATAAAAATAGTTGGTGCCATTCTGGTCTTTGGCCGTGCCGGAGATATGCATCAAATGGTCGTCAGTCGTAGAAAAATCCGTGAAAGTGGACTGCCGAAGCTCCTGCGTCACAACAACCTCTTCACCCGGATTGGTGAGCATGTCCTCCCGCTTTTCATTGACCGGCAAAACGGCCACGCCTTTACTGGCCGAAAAGCCTTTTTCGCTCACATCACCGTCCCAAGCCACGCTGTAACCTTTCGAAATCGCATTCTTTGAAATGGCCACGATGTCACTGATGGGCACATTGTAGTAGCTGCCATTCGACCAATTGTCTGGTATTTCGAGCACCATTTTTTGGTCGAAAGGGTGGTGGGTGTAGGAAGTGAAACTGATGTAATCATCAGGATTGATGCCCAGGGAAGCGGCGTAGGTCTTTGGCGTGTATTCCTTGCCTTTCACCGTGAATTTCTCCGGTACTTTACCCAAATAGGCATCCAAAATGCCAGCTACGGCAGACATCCATTTATTGGTAGGGTGCTTTTGCGTGGTAATCACATCCAGCAGGCCCTTGAGTGCTACCTCCAACTCCGAGTGGTCAAACATGAAATCGCCCGGCAATTTGCCGCTGTACACCGACTCCGGCACTGCCCCCGCTTCCCTAAATGCCAAGATGACATCGTGCGAAAGCCCACCTTGCCCAAACTGCGCTTTGCCTTGGCGGTAAACATAGTTCTGCGCCTTGTCTTGGTAAATCTGCCGCACAAAATACATCTCCGAAAGGTCGAATTCCTCCTGTTTCCCCATTCGAATCAGCTCCGATTCGAGGAAAGAAGAAGTGGCAAAACTCCAGCAAGTACCTGTGTTTTGCTGGTTTTTGATGGAGGTGCAGTTGCAGTCGCTGGTGAGCGTGAACTGGTATTGCGCCAGCAAAAAATGGCTGGCGAAGAGGGAAAGAATGAACAGAACTGATTTTTTCATTTTCATAAAATTTGAAACTAATTGCTACGTAAAACTTAGTGTGGTGGAATAGGACACAGATTGAACAGATGAAACAGATTTGCACAGATTTTATCAGTTTGAATCAGTTTCATCTGTTCAATCTGTGTCCTATCAACTTAGTTTTTGAATGGCAAACCCAATGGACAAATCCAATCCCCAAAAGTGGCACACTGGATTTTTCGAAAATTTGAAACAGTCGTAATGCGATTGGTTTTATCTTGGCGCCGAATCCAAATTCTGGGCGAAAAGTAGCTAAAAACACATGGTTTCACCAAGGCAAAATCAAATTGAGCAACTGAAAAGCCAAAACTTTGACCTTTTGGTCATCGGCGGCGGCATCACCGGAGCGGGCATTGCGCTCGATGCAGCGACCCGTGGCCTCAGCGTTGCCTTGGTGGAAAAAGGCGATTTTGCCTCCGGTACCAGCAGCAAATCCACCAAATTGATTCACGGTGGGCTGCGTTATCTCAAGCAGTTTGAGCTAAAAGTCGTGCACGATGTCGGGCAGGAGCGGGCCATCGTCCATCGGCTTGCGCCCCACCTCGTCAAGCCGGAAAAAATGTTGTTGCCCATTTATCGGGGCGGCACTTTTGGCAAATTCGGCACCTCGCTCGGCCTTTGGCTTTACGATTTTTTGGCAGGGGTAAAAAAAGAAGACCGCCGAAAGATGCTCACCGTCTCTCGAAGCTTGGAGGCGGAGGCATTGCTCCGCAAAGAAAACCTGCTTGGCGGCGGCCTCTATGCGGAGTACCGCACCGACGATGCCCGTTTGACCATCGAAGTGGTGAAAACGGCCATCCGCTTCGGTGCTGCCTGCCTGAACTACGTGGAAGTGACCAATTTTATCGATGAAAATGGCCAGCTCACCGGAGCACACTGCCAAGATTTTACCGAAGGAAATGCTTTTGAAATAAAAGCAAAAACCATCGTGAACGCCGCTGGGCCATGGGTGGATAGCCTTCGGGAAATAGATAAGTCGTTGAACAACAAGCGGTTGTTTCTTTCCAAAGGGACGCATATCGTGGTGCCTTGGAAGCGGCTGCCCCTGCGCCATTCCGTTTATTTTGATGTAAAAGATGGGCGGATGGTCTTCGCAATTCCCCGTCAGCGGGCCACTTACATCGGCACCACCGACCAGCCATTCAAGGGCGACAAAGGGGCTGTTTTTGCTGAAAATCCAGAAATCGAATACCTGTTGGATGCCGCCAATGCCCTGTTCCCTTCGGTAAAATTGGCGTTATCGGACGTGGAAAGCACTTGGGCAGGTTTGCGTCCGCTCATTTACGAAGAAGGAAAATCAGCGGGGGAAATGAGCCGCAAGGACGAGATATTCATCTCCAAATCTGGCCTGATTTCCGTGGCTGGCGGTAAGCTGACCGGCTACCGCAAAATGGCGCAAAAACTGGTGGATTTGGTGCTGAAACAACAGCGACAAACGCCTATCGTCTGCGTCACGAAACAGGTGGCCTTGACGGAAGTGCCTTTTGCCAATATGCAGGAAGTGCTTGATTTTCAGCGTTTTATCGAAGCAAAACTCAGCGCTTTGGATGATCCGCAAACGACGGCCATTTACCTGACAGAAAACTACGGGCGCATTGCGGAGCAAATCGTGGCACAGGCTTTTTCCGAAGGAAAAAAATCGGATGAAGCGCTGGTGCTGGCAGAGTTGGCCTATTGCTTGGAAAACGAGCTGGTGCAGACGCCAACTGATTTCTTTGAACGCCGAACGGGGTTGTTGTACTTCGATATTCAGCGGGTGCAACGGCATTTGGAGGCGGTGTTGCTGGCTTTTCAAAACCATTTGAATTGGTCATCGGCCAAACTAGATGCAGAGAGAGCGGCCATGCTGGATTTGATGAAAAAGCTGCGGCCCTGGTCTGTTTGAAAAACCTATTTTTGCCGCCCCGTTTAAACCTGCTAAACCCGCTAAACCTTCTAAACCTAATTCAATGCGACCTTTAATTTTTGTCACAAACGACGACGGCATCAATGCCCCCGGCCTGAAAGCGCTGGTGGATGTGGCCCGTGAAATTGGCGACCTCATCGTCGTTGCACCAGATTCCCCGCAGTCCGGCCAAGGCCACGCCATCACCTTGAAAGACCCGCTCCGCCTGAAAAAAGTGGAGGTTTTCGATGGAATCGAAGCTTATGAATGCAGCGGAACGCCGGTAGATTGCGTGAAGCTCGGCAAGCATATTCTGCTGCACGACAGAGAGGCCGACCTCTGCGTCAGTGGCATCAACCACGGCTCAAATGCCAGTCTCAATATCCTTTATTCTGGAACGATGTCGGCGGCAATGGAGGCTTCCTTGGAGGGCATCAAGTCCATCGGTTTTTCGCTGTTGGATTACGAGTGGGGCGCTGACTTTGAGTCCTGCAAACCGCACCTCCGGGAGCTGATGCTGTATGTTTTGGAGCACGGCATGGGCAATTGCAGGCTGCTGAACGTCAATATTCCTGCTGTCCCGGCCACAGTTTTGAAGGGCTTCAGGGTTTGCCGACAGGCAGAGGCCCGCTGGATAGAAAAGTACGTGGAGGGCATTGACCCACGGGGCCAAAAATACTATTGGCTGACTGGGCAATTCATGAACCAAGACCACGGTGACGACACCGATGTTTGGGCGTTGGAAAATAACTATATTTCGGTGGTTCCGTCCGGCCACGACCTTACCCGCCACGATGCAATTGAAAACTTAAAACCACTCGAAGAAATGGTTCGGGTTTAAGTCAAATTACTATGCTTGAAAAAAATTCACTTCCCCTTGGCATCCTGCTTTCACTGGTGCTGGCGGCGGCTGGCTACGGCATCCTGTTTGGAGTTTATGCTTTGTTGGAAGCGCAAGGATGGGTTCATTCGGCTGGTTTTCGCCCCATGTTCCGGGAGCGGACTTGCGCCATTTTTGCCATTGCACTCTGTGCCTTTTTGCTCAATTTTTACCAAAAAAGGCATTTGTACAACACCATGCGGGGAGTCGTGATTGTGATTTCGGTGCTGGTGATTGGTTGGTTGATTGTGTTTGGGAAATATGTTTTTTGAGAAAAAAGTGCTGAAAAACCATGGCTTTGGAATGCTACCTCACCCCCGGCCCCTCTCCTTTAGTAGAGGGGCCGGGGGTGAGGTTAACTCCTAAACCCAAGCTTCGCTTCCAACACCGGACTCAGCTTCGGCAAATTTTGCCGCTCAATCAGAAAGCTGGTCAGCCCAGCAATTTCCTTAAAAATATAATGCTTGTCGAGGGCGCCCTTGAGGTAGTCCTTGCCTGTGGAGCCGCCAGTGCCTGTTCGGGTTCCGATAATCCGGTGCACCATGTTCATGTGGCGGTAGCGCCAAGTAGAAAGTTGTGCATCAATTTCGAGTAGGAGGTTCAGTATCTGAAACGGGGTTTGCAGCATCGGATAGCCTCTGAACAGAAAAATAAAAAGCCCCGCCCGGCAAGCTTTTGCACTGAATCGGCGCTCCGGCAGCTCCTCCTCTCCAAAGAAAACTTGGTTGAAAAAACGAAAGTTTTGGCGCTCGTTGGGCATCAAACTCTCGGCATACCGAGCCGAATAATCCGCCCAAAACGGGTGCTGTTCGATGGCGCTTTCGAGGTACGGCGGCCAATTGTCCTTGTCTTCGAAAAAGGGCATCCGTTCCAGCCACTCGTTCACAAGGTCGAGGAGTGAGGGCTTTGCCTCTGCTGTTTTTATCATTTTCACATGCTCTTCCCTAAGCTGCGAAATATAGTATTCCTGCCCATGACGCTCCATGTACCGCAAGCCAAGCCGGGCTTCCACCATTTTGAATTGCCAGGATTGAAAGCCAGAAGCTGGCCGCAATAGATTGCGGAAATCGAGGAAATCCATCGGCGTCATCGTCTCCATTACGTCAATCTGCTGGACGGCCAAGCGTAGGATGACGGCCACCCGGTTCAGGCGGTGTGCCACCGTTTGCAGGTCTGGTGAGTTGTCGTTGATGGCCTGCTGCCCCATGATGTCCCCCACCGATTCAACTTCATACATGATTTGCTTGAACCACAACTCGTAGGCTTGGTGGATGATGATGAACAACATCTCATCGTGGGCGTGAGTATTGACGAGGTCGCTTTCCAACTGCTGGGCACTTAGTATTTTATCAAGCTGGAGGTAGTCGGAATAATGGACATCTTTGTGCGGCATAAGTGGATTTACAATTTTAGATTTACGACTTACGAGGTGCAAGCCATTGAAATTGGACGAATTAGGTCAAAATCGAAACCTTAACTAATTTCAACGACATACTTATGAGTGGTTTTATTTGAAAAAATTGTGGCGGCCAAGGTACGTTTTTGTTCCTGAAATGGCGCTCGAAGTGACAAATGTCAAGTGCTAGGCGTTACTTTGCCTACTCAGACGTTAGACAATAGAATCTAGACATTAGAAGGGGTGGTGCGCATGATAATATGCTGGGCAAGTTTACTCGGCACTTCCCTTTGTCATTGCCGAAGGCAAACTGCAACGTCATGTTTTGCTGAACTAACGTGCCGTCACGACGTCAGAGTTTGCCTTCGGCAATGACAAGCAAGACGCCAAGGGTAGCCTCACATTTGATGCACCGCCTAGATGGGGCTGGGCATTGGTTGGTCCATCGTCAAATGTCTAATAATATCTAATGTCTCAATAAAATGAAATATTACATCATCGCAGGCGAACCATCTGGCGACCTTCAAGGCGCAGCACTTGTGAAAGCACTTCGCAAGGCGGACCCCAGTGCGCAAATCCGCAGTTGGGGCGGTGACCTGATGGCGGCGGAAGGTGTGGAGGTGGTCAAGCATTACCGGGAACTGGCCTTCATGGGCTTCGTGGAAGTGGTGAAAAACCTGCCGACCATCCTTCGGAATTTTCGCTCTGCAAAATCGGACATCAAACAATTTGCACCAGACTGCCTTATCCTGATTGACTACCCCGGCTTCAACCTGCGCATGGCTAAGTGGGCCAAAAAGCAGGGGCTTCGGGTGTTTTACTACATCTCTCCGCAACTTTGGGCGTGGCATACCAGTCGGGTGAAAATCGTGCGGGACTGCGTGGAACGGATGTTCGTGATTTTCCCTTTCGAGGAGGCTTTTTATCAAAAACATGGGGTGGAGGTGAGCTTCATCGGGCATCCGTTGGCGGAGGTGATTGAGCGGCATGTTTCACCGACGAATTTTTACGAAAAAAACAAATTGCCGTTAGGCAAACCCATCATCGCACTGCTGCCCGGAAGCCGTCGGCAGGAAGTAACCCGGATGCTCGGCACCATGTTGGAAGTATCGGCTTTATTCCCTGATTATCAATTTGTTGTGGCCAAAGCACCTTCCTTGGAACTGGCTTTTTACGAGCCGTTTTTGGCGGCTTTTCCTTCGGTAAAAATGGTGGAAAACCAAACCTACGACCTACTGCAAAACGCCCATGCCGCCCTCGTCACCTCTGGTACAGCTACGCTTGAAACGGCATTGTTTCGAGTGCCACAGGTCGTTTGCTACAAGGCTGGGGGCGTTTCTTACCGATTGGCCAGGTGGCTGGTGAACCCAGATTTGAAGTTCATTTCCATCATGAATTTGATAGCGGGTAGGCAGGTCGTGGAGGAGTTGATTCAGGCCGATTTTACGAAGGAAAAAACGGCTGCCTCGCTGCGGAAAATACTGGACGGGCAGGGTAGGGCCGAGGTCTTGGCTGGTTATGAAAATGTTCGCCAATTGCTCGGGCCTACCAATTGTGCAGAAACGGCTGCGGGGTTTATGATAAATGCATTGCAAGCTTAGGCTAGGTTTTTATAAAACGCCCGCCGCCGCTTGTGCACCTTGTGGTCAAATTCTTTCCATAGCGTGAGCACGTTTTGGTTGTCTTCCAGCATGGGGTTTACGTTGAAAAATTGATAGCCCTGCCTGATAAAAATATTGCCGAGTTCTGCGAAAATAAGGCTGTGAATGCCTTTATTTCGCCAAGCTTCCTTCACACCAATCAGTGTCAAATCGCCGGAATCATTGGAATGTTGCGCCAGCAATAAATGGATAAAACCGAACGGGAAAAGCTTTCCATTGGCCTTTTGCATCGCCTTTCCCATATTGGGCATGGTAAGCCCAAAGCCGACTGGCCCTTCGGTCTCGTGTTCTACCACACAGCCGAACTTTGGGGGTAAAAGCCCGATATAGTTCTTGATATAAAACGCCTGCTGCGCCTCGGAAATTGGCACAAAAACAGGCAGGTGTTGGTAGGTTTCGTGCAGCATTTTGAAGACCATTTTCCCAAAACCAACCATCTCTAATTTGGAATTTGGCCGCCTGATTTTCAAGTGGTAACGCTCCTGTATCATGTTGGCGGCACGTACAATTTTTGGGGGAAAAGGGTTGGGGAGCTTGGCCTGAATCTCTAGCCATTCCAATTCTTTTTCAAAGCCAAGTGCTTGTAAATGCTTGGGATAGTAGGCGAAATTATAGAGCGTGGTCATGGCGCCCAACTGGTCGAAGCCCTCTATGAGCATCCCACTTTTGTCCAAGGAATTAAAGCCGTCAGGGCCTTTGAGTTTTACGCAATGTTGCTGTCTGGCCCAAGTTTCAACAGCCTGCATGAGGGCTGCACTCACCAGCGGGTCGTCCACAAAGTCAAGCCAGCCAAAGCGGGCATGAGCTTGCCCAAGCCGCTCGGTTTCTGTGTGGTTGATGATTCCAGCGACTCGCCCCACCACTTGATTTTTGCGGTAAGCAAGGAAAAGTTGCACGTCGGAATGCTCGAAAGCAGGATTCTTGGAAGCTTGGAGCCACGCCATTTCGGAAGCCTTGAGCGGGGGTACCCAATAGGGATGATTCTTGTACAGTTGAAAGGGAAAATCAACGAATGTTTTCAGCAGGGCAAGGCTGTTTACGGGCCTAATTTCAGGATTCATGTGGAAGCTGGTGGTTTTGCCATAAGTTGATTACCAAACCCCATGAGCTATGGTTTGGTTGAATGCGTGGCTGGAAATACCGTTTTTCTAAGCAGTATTTGACTCCTTCAAGGTTTTCCTCGCATGGTATTTGTAACGTGAAAAAAATCCTATCGTCCGTTAAAAACGGGTTAAAAGACATGCCATTCCCTCCTTGCAATACGATTTGAGAAAGCCGTCCCGTTTTAATGAAAATCAAAAACAATAGACCATGAAAAAAATCATTTTTGTTTTCACCACTATTCTTTGTTTCGCTGCCATTCAGACCAATGCCCAAATTCGTTACGGCTTTCAGGCTGGGATGAGTTCCTTCCAATTGGACAAAGAGTCCGTTCAAACAAATGGTGCTTCGGTAGCCATCCAAGACGCCAAATATGGCTTTCATATCGGTGCTTTTGCCCGTGCAAAACTGACCAAACACTGGTACTTGCAGCCAGAAGCCAATTTCAATTCCAGTTCGGTGGATTTCCAAGTTTCTGATTTTTCTGACGGCCTGATGGACAAGGTTTTGACCGAAAAATACCGCTACCTCGATATTCCGTTGATGTTGGGTTACAAACTCGGCCCACTGCGGGTGGAGGCTGGGCCAACGGGTCATGTTTATGTTGCCAGCAAATCGGAATTGGGACAAATCGGGGGCTACGAAAAACGCTTCAACAACTTCAACCTCGGCTATCAAGCGGGCTTCGGTCTCGATATTTGGAAACTGATGATTGGCCTGCGCCATGAGGGCAATTTTGAAAAATTTGGCGACCACATGAGCATCGGTGGCCAACAGCTCAACTTCTCCCAACGGCCTTCCCGTTGGCTGATGACGGTTGGGTTTTCGTTCTAAACCAGTATTTTTGCGAAGAAATAAGCGCTGTCGGCACGAATTTGTGCAGTCAGCGCTTATTTTTTTGAATGTGATACAACCAAATCATCCGGCTTCAAACACTATTAACCAAGTTCATTTGAATCCGAACCAACTACTCTCAATGACTAGCTATCAAGCCAGCATGACCGAAACGGAACTCGTGCAATCCTGCCTAAAGGATGACCGGATTGCCCAAAAAAACCTGTACGACAAATACCGGAAGGCCATGTTCACGCTCGCTTACCGCATCACCGGCGATTTCGAGGCCGCCAACGACGTACTCCAGGAAGGTTTTGTGAAAGTCTTTCGGGGCTTGACCAGCTTCCGGGGCGAATCAACGCTGGGGGCGTGGATAAAAACCATCATCGTGCGGACGGCCTACAGCCATTTGCGCAAGGAAAAAATCTTCTTCGAGTCGGTGGACAACCTGCCACCAAATGCCAAAGTGGACTGGGGCCATTATCTCGATGCAGAATACCTTGAAAAAGCCATCCTATCGCTGCCAGAAGGGTATCGGACGGTCTTCATCTTGGTGGAAGTGGAAGGCTATGGCCACAAGGATGTGGCGCAATTGCTGGGGATTTCGGAAGGCACTTCCAAGTCGCAGCTTTTTTATTCTAAAAAACGGCTGCGGGAAATCCTAAAAGACCAAGTTTAAAGGAATTAGAAATTAGTAATTGGGTATTGGCAATAATTCCCAATACCCAATTCCAAATACCCAATCCTAAATGGAAGAGCAAAATAAAAAGACATTGATTGAGGCGCTGTCCTCGCTCCCGGAGCATGAGCCGAACGACCTGCTTTGGGAAAAAATCGAAGAGGACATGGAAGGTAGCTTGGACAGCATTCTGCCTGCCCAACTGCTGCTTTCGCTGCCGCAATACGAGCCACCAACCAGCGCTTGGGAGGGCATCGTGACCAAATTGGAAGGTGAAAAACGGTCTGCCAAAATCATCCCGATGCAATGGCGGAGGGCTTTGGCGGTGGCGGCTTCCATGGCTGCACTGATGGTCGTTTTTTGGCAAATGAACAAGCCACACCAAGTAGAAATGAACGTCGTAGCTGTGAACTACTCGGAGGAAACAGTGGACCCAATGCTGCTTCAACGGGATTGGAATGAAGATGAAGATGCATTTGGCGAGTTCCTCAGCCTTTGTGAATCTAAAAAATCATTGTGTGAGCAGCCGGAATTCAAGCAATTGCAAAGCGAATTGGAGGAGTTGACTTCTGCGAAAGAGGAGTTGGCTTCGGCACTTGGTGAATTCGGTACGGATGCGGATTTGGTGACGCAAATCAAGGAAATAGAAATGGAGCGGACAGGAATTGTCAAGAAAATGATGGTGATGCTAATATGATTGATTGTTGAATTGCTAGATTGTTGAATTGTTATTCGCTGTTCAAAAAACAATACAACAATAAAGCAATAATACAATAGAACTATACCAACAATGAAAAATATCCTGAAGCTAATTATTCCCAATGTTTTATTGCTGCTGGCATTCAGTTTGCAAGGGCAGACGACCTTGCAAGTGGTGACGAAAGTAATGGAAAATACTTTCCCATACAAAAACGGAACGGAGGTCAATATTGAAGGCGAAAAAGCGGAAATAAAAGTGGAAACTTGGAACCGTTCCGAGGTGAAAGTGCTCGTTGAATTGATTTCAAAAAATGCAGACCGGAAGACCGCCCAAGCCGACCTCGACCGCATGGTTTATACCACAGAACAGGCAGGCATGAACCTGTATTTCCGAAATTATGTATCCAGTCCAAAAGGGAGCAAGAAGGCTACATCTGACTTAAAAGCAATTTATACCATCACCTTGCCAGCCGATTGTCCGGTATATTTAAAGAATAACTATGGGCTTTCGCAAATTAGCAACCTTTCCAAATCGCTTAAAGTAAACAGCCAGTTTTCCAGAATTACCATGGAGAATGTGAGTGGATTGGTGGGCATTGACACCCGTTTTGGCGATATAGAAGGAAAAAATGTGGACGGTAATGTGACTATTAATTCCCGCCGTTCCGATATTACCTTGCATGACATAAAAGGCACTTGGAACATTAATTCACAATATGGGGTGATGAAATTCTTCACCAATCCAAGCCCTGAATTATTGACGATGAACATCAATGCCGAGAAATCCGATGTTTATTTCTTTGACCCAAAGCCCAATTATTATGGCTATACATTAACGGCACATTATGGTACTATCACCGTGCCCAATGACTTGAAATTCAATTACCTGCAAAATACCAGCGAGCTTAAAAAAGCCATATTTTCTTCTAAAATTGGCAAATCAAATATCTCCATCAAAATCAGTTTTGGCGATATTGTGATTCGAAACCCTTGATTTGCAAAAGAAAAATTTCAATAAAATGGCCTTGACAACTACTGGGTAAGTTGTCAAGGCCATTTTTTTTGCCCTAAAACCCCTGTTTAAATCTTTTTCCCTACTTTTCGCCTCGCTGGCCCTGAAACCAGAACCTCCTGAAACCTAAAACCAACTTCTACCATGCCATTACTCATCATTTTATTAGGCATTGCTGCCTTGTTAGTGTTCATTTTGGGCTTCAAGATGAATGCATTTATCTCCTTGATAATCGTGTCAATTGGGGTAGGCTTGGGCATGGGAATGTCTCCTGTGGATAGCCTGAAATCCATCCAATCTGGTGTAGGCAGTACGCTAGGCAGCTTGGCATTGATTCTCGGGTTAGGAGCTATTTTAGGCGGCTTGATAGCGGAAAGTGGTGCTGCCCAAGTCATTTCCAGAAAACTGACCAATTCATTTGGTGTGAAACGGATAAGCTTGGCGATGGTATTGACTGGCTTTATTGTGGGTATCCCCATGTTTTACAGCGTGGCTTTTTTAATGGTTTTACCCATCATTTTTGCGATGGCCAAAGAAACCAATTTGCCCATTTTATATGTGGGATTACCCATGATTGCTGCCTTGTCGGTCACGCATGGATTCTTGCCGCCTCACCCTGCACCTACCGCCATTGTTGAGTTTTATGGGGCTAATTTGCAACTGACTCTGCTGTATGGGCTTATCCTCGCCGTGCCGACGGTACTGCTGGCTGGGGTTGTTTTTGGCAAAACCATGATGAAAATTGATGCAAAGCCCAACGAAAAACTGTTTAAAACAATAGCCCTTAACCCAGAACAGTTACCCGATTTTAGCACTGCCGTCTTGGTTGCATTGACGCCAGTTTTGCTGATGGGTTTTGCCGCCTTGGGTCATTTGTTTTTGCCAAAAGAAAATCTTCTAAATCAGGTATTGCAGTTTCTAGGGGATCCCGTTATCTCCTTATTGGTGGCTGTTTTTGCCGCTGTTTTTACACTCGGGAAAAAATCAGGAAGAACCTTTGCCATGTTGAACGATGGTTTTGCCGACCATGTGAAACCCATTGCCATGATTCTTTTGATTATTGCTGGCGGTGGCGCTTTCAAACAAGTGTTGGTGGATAGTGGCACCAGCGATTACATCGTCAATTTAATGAAGGATTTGACCCTTTCACCGCTCATTATGGCTTGGACGGTGGCAGCGGTCTTACGGATTGCGCTTGGTTCTGCGACGGTTGCTGCCATGACTGCTGCGGGTATTATGCAGCCATTGGTCGCTTTGGGCCATGTTAGCCCGGAGTTGCTAGTTTTGGCGACTGGTGCTGGCTCACTTACCTGCTCCCAAGTAAATGATACTGGTTTTTGGATGTTCAAGGAATATTTCAACCTGACCATTGTGCAAACGCTCAAATCATGGACAGTAATGGAGACCATCGTTTCTGTAGTTGGTCTTGCGGGCTGTCTTTTGATGGATTTAGTGATATAATCTAGTAAAAATCGTTGCTATGACCGTTGGTTTAATTGGACTTGATGAAATAGGCATATCGCTTGCTCAAAATCTGATGCAGCACAAAATAACAGTTGTTGCATTTGATGAGAAAAGTGAGAACCGCAAGCGTTCGGCAGCTATGGGGATTGTTACCACCAGCAGTATCCAGGCGGTGGCGCTGCATTTGCCCTCACCTCGTATAATTTGGAATATGGTGGCGTCTTTAATGGCTGAAGACGCCATATTGGAGCGAATACCCAATTGGCTTTCACCCGGTGATATTATCATAGATGGAAGCGGTACGAAGAAGGAGCATATTCCCCATTTTTATGAAATAATAAAAGAAAAAGAATTACTCATGTTGACTTGTAAGCCCATTTTGCCGGTGCATAATGCAATCGTTTGGATAAGCGGTGACAGCACCGCTTTTAGAATATGCAAACCTATGTTCGTTGCCCTTTTTGGGGATAATGGCTATCAGTATATGGGGGCTATTGCGAAGTGATAGATGAGGTATGGTTACTCGCATTTTAAGTGAATGCGAGTAACCATACAATCATTTCTCTTTCACATGAAACAGGACATTATCGGGTATGGCTTGCTCATTTAAATTTTCAGATGACCAAGTAACTTGTAAATCCTCACCACCTACCGATTCAAAATAACGGACAATAAATTCATGCAGTCCCGCCTTCAGTGCCACATTTCCAGTGACCTTTTTCATGCCGTGCAAACCGTCATTGTTTACAATCATTTCGTTGTCAACTAGGAGCACACTGCCATCGTCAGAAGCAGTGGAGAAGCTATAAATACCAGTTTCGGGCACTTTGATGAACCCTCGGTATTCGAAGCCGTAATAATCGCCCAAAGCATTTTTAGCGGAGCGGTCAAAGTTTTTGACGGTGCCTTTTTTCAGGGCTTTCATTTTATCAAAATCGGGAAGTTTGTCCCATTTGCCCTCGAAATACAGGTATTGCAAGCCGGCTTGGGCTGGGATGTCCGTGTTTGGCTTTGGTTCTTTTTTCCAAAAGCCCTGCTGCATTACGCCGCTGATGGCTTTGCCGTCCCGATAAGATACTGCGGTTATTGTGGTAGTTTCTGTGATTTTTATTGGGGCTGTGTACACTGTGCTCAATGGCGAAGGCGCTGTGCCATCTGTGGTATAATGTATTTCAACATTGCCAGCATCGTCGGCAAGTATAACCTCCATACTTCCAACAAAATAACTGAGCTTGTTTTTCACGACTGGCGCCAAATGGATGTCCGGTTTGCCCTTCAATTGCAGCATAATGACGGTATTGATGGGATCTACCAATTTTGAGGGGAGGTCAATGATAATAGCATCTTCCACACGCTCGAAATGGGGGCTTTTGGCAGTTGGAGCGGCAAGGTAGGTGGCACCCATTGGCGTGTTCCCGAGGCCGTGGAGCACCAATTGGCGGTTGGCAGGGCCATTGTCGAAGACATGCAAATAAAGAACCGTATTGTCACCACTTGTCTTCATCGTCACTCGCCCCCAGTCGTAACTTCCAAGCGGACTGGCCATTGTGCCATGAATGGATTCGCCGTTTTTCTTCGTCCAAGCGCCCATTTCCTTCAAGCGCTGAATGCTTTCATCGGGGAAAAGTCCGGCAGCTGTTGGGCCAACGTTGAGCAAAAAGTTACCGCCTTTGCTGGCAATGTCAGCGAGGTTTTGGAGGAGCAATTTGGTGGACTTGAAGTTTTTATCCGCCTTGTTGTAACCCCAATTGTCGTTCATGGTCATACAGCTTTCCCAGTCCACGCCGGGAAGCCCAGTGGCCGGAATCTCTTGCTCCGGCGTTCCGAAATCACCGGCAAACTGCCCCGGTGCTGTAAATCCGGCCATGCCGTCCCTTGCGGCCCCTACCCGGTTGTTGATGATGATTTCCGCTTTGAGGCTGCGCACGTAATTGTAGAGGTCTTTTCCACGTTCGCTGTTCCAGGTACTTTCCCATTCGCCATCGAACCAAAGTACGTGCGGGGCGTCGCCATAATTGGTGCAAAGCTCCTTCAATTGTGCCTTCATGTAATCCAAGTATCGGTCAAATTTGGCGCCTTTTTCAGAGCGGTCAGTTTCCCAAGGCCGACGAGGGAGGTAGTCGGGGTGGTGCCAGTCCATGATGGAATGGTAAAAGCAAAGCTTGATGCCTTCTTTTTTGCATTCCGCTGCCAACTCCTTCAAGGGGTCTCGTTTGAATGGCGTGGCCATCACGTCGAAATCACTGACTTTACTGTCGAACATGGCGAAGCCATCGTGGTGCTTGGTCGTGATGACGATGTATTTCATGCCAGCATCCTTGGCCATTTGCACCCAGTCGTGGGCATTGAATTGCGTTGGGTTGAATTTGTCCACAAAGCCGTTGTAAGTCTCCAACGGAATCTGAGCCGAGGTGCGAATCCACTCGCCGTAAGTGTTTTTATCGCCCCATTCGCCAGCTGGTACAGCGTACAAACCCCAGTGGATGAAGAGGCCAAAGCGTGCCTCCCGCCACCATTCCATGCGCTCGTTGCGGGCAGCATCCGATTCGTTAAGGTAGTCCTTGTAGGAAGTGGCTTTTTTGCTGGAGTGGCAGGCGACAATGCCCAATACTAGCAGCGTAGCAGCAAACAGGGTGAGTTTAAAGTTGATTTTCATAAAAATTGGATAACTAATTCACGGTAATTTTTAAAATCACCGTGATTTTAATAGTAGTGAGTAAATTTTGGCAATTCTAAGTAATTTTTGGTGGTTTTTCGCTACGCAAATTGGCAAACATCTTTTGAAGGCAACTTCAATCCTGCTAAAGAACAAGTGCTAAATTTTGGATGAAAAAATGGTGGTTCAAAAAAGCGGCACAATTTTCATAAAGGCATATTGCCCATCCACAACAAAGCAGCTAAAGAAGCTGTACTCCCTTCTGAAATCTTATTTTCCCTAAATGCTGTTTTGCAGCGCTGTGATGCTGTAGCGGTACTATGTTTATTCTCCTCCCAATATGGTTTAAATCAATTGCGTGTTCTCGTAATTGCTTGTAATACAGTTTGTTGTGTCATTTTTAGGCAGATGCACTTCAGACTTTTTTTTGGGTTCAAGTTACCCTAGGCTGCATTTTAAACAAAAACTATGAGAAATGAGGGAAAAGGCTTTCGGATTGGCGCTGGTCATGTGTTGTATGATTTCTTTCAGTCAACAGCTATTGGCCAGCTCAATTATTTTACCTGATGCAACAAAGTTTGAATTGGTCAACGGTATGGTCATTGTCGAAGCGGAATTGAATGGAAACTCCGCAAATTTCATCCTCGACACGGGCTCGCCCATGATGATTTTGAACGAAAAGAACTTGGTAGCAACGGATTTCCAAGCAAAAAGCCTGCAAGGCCCAATGGCTGGTAATTGGAGGCATATTAGTGATTTCGCATGGGCTGGTGTGCATCGGTTCGACCTGAAAGCGTTGACCACCGATATCAGCATGTTGGAAGCTATGACTGGACGAAGTATCGCTGGGCTTATCGGCTACGAATTTTTGGAAAATAATGAATTGGTGCTTGATTTTGACAAACAATTGGTGACACTAGTGCCTGCTGGTGTTACTGCCAATTTTGAGGGTTGGACACTCAAATCGGAACTGCCCTTCACTTTCGCTGGCCATTTGCCAGTCGTCGAAGTAAAAATTGGTGATTTGACATTCCATCTTGGGATAGATACTGGGGCAAATACCAACCTATTAAATATAGACAAAGCTGGGGAACTGGATGCAGGGTTATTGAGGCCAGTTGTTGGTACTGGATTGGTGGGCATGGCGGGGGATTCTCACAAAACCAGTGCGGCGGATATTATGGAAACAAATATTGGAGGCTTAGTTTTTAAGGATATGCGTTTTGTTTTCACGGGTATTTCTCACCTACAAAACCTGATGGAGAATGGCGTGGACGGACTTTTAGGCTTCCCGTTTTTTAAAGCCGGAAAGTTCTCCCTGAACTACTCCAAAAGAACTATTTCCATTTGGGAATAAATAAAAAAACGTCGTCAGACACTACCCTCTGACGACGTTTTCACTGAACTCAGCATTGGCTAATTAATCCACCTCAACACTCACTTTATCTTCAGCATCTTTCTTCTTTTTTTCCTTTTCTTTCTCGTCCTCAATATGGATTTTCGAACCCTTTTTCAGCTTCCTTGAAACGGCAGCGTAGGGCCCGGTGACAACTTCCTCACCTTCTTTCAATCCACTCAAAATCTGGATAAAATCATTGTCCTGAATGCCCGTTTTCACGGTGCGCATATCCACCGTATCAGCTTTAGTTACAACAAAAACCACCTCTAATAAATCGTCAAAATTGGTTGATGGAGTACTTGCATCTTCTTCGTTTACGGTCTTTTCTTTGGTCTGTTTTTCCTTCTTTTCGTCCTTGTCACGAGTACCTACTGCTTGGATGGGCACGCTCACCACATTCTCAACGGTATTGGTAAAAATCTCAACAGACGCCGACATACCGGGGCGGAACGGATAAGGCTTGCCGGGTTTTACCAGTTCCAAGTAGGATGCTTGGTCAATGTCAATGGTCACGATGAAATTGGTGACTTGGTCGGTTGTCAGGTTAACGGAACCCGTGGCAGAGCTGGTCAGATTGTTGGCGGTATGCGCTATTTCAACCACCTTGCCGGAGAACTTCTTGTCGAGGTAGGCATCAATTTCAATCTTGACCACTTGCCCCAAAGCCAAACGAGGCAAGTCGTTTTCGGTCACTTCCACCTGCACTTCCATTACCTTCAGGTCTGCGATCCGCATGATTTCTGTGCCGGCCATCATAGAGGTTCCTACCACCCGCTCGCCTTTTTCGACATTCAATTTTGACAAAATGCCGCTCATATTGGCGTAGATGGTCGTCCGTTTCAGGCTGGTGTTGATTTCCTTGAGCGAAGCCTCAGCGCTTTTTATCTGAAACTCCGAAGATTGCGCTGTCTGCTGCGCCGAGCGGATATTCGCCTCTGCGGCCCGCACATTGGATTCGAGTTGTTTTACGGTGGTCAGCGATGCATCAAAATCCTGCTGCGAAACCACGCCATCCTTGAAAAGTTTCTCGTTGCGCTGGTGGATTTGTTTTGCATTTTCGAGTTGCGCCGCCAATTGTTCCTTCTGTGCCTTGGCCGCCTCGATTTGCGATTTAGAGTTTGCCAACCCTGACTTGGCGCTGTTCACACCCGCTGCGGCCCTGTCCACCTGGGAGTTGTAGGCTTCTGGGTCAACCCTCGCCAATACTTGGCCCATCGTAACGCTGTCGCCTTCTTTCACGTACAGTTCCACGATTTGGCCAGATACGTCCGAGCTGATTTTGACCTCTGTTTTTGGAAAAACCTTACCACTGGCCTCCACGGTCTCCTTGATGGTTCGGAGGCTCGCTTTCTCCACCTCCACTGTTTCGCCAGATTTGCGGTTTCCGCCTTTGATGGCTGCTGCCACAATCAGCACAACCACCAAGCCAATCAAAGCAAAAATCCACCAGTTATTCTTTTTCTTATTGATTGCCATATCGTTTTATTTAATCGTCTAAATTTTCAATTTTGATTTTGCTTGCGCAATGGGGCTGTTTTTTCAAACGCTTAATCCAGCTTGATTTGCCTGCCGAGGTAAAAATCAATGATTTTCAAGCGGAACAAATAATCGTATTTGGCCACGGTTAGGTTGCCTTGCGCAATGTCGTAAGTATTCCGTGCCGTCAGCAATTGCAGGTTATTGATGGTGCCAAGCTTGAATCTTTTCTCCGCATTTTCATAGGCAACCCTTCCTGCCTCCGTCGCTTTTTGCGAAGCATCCAACGTAAGCTGCGCCGCACGGGCACTGGCGATGGACTGCTGCACATCGTTCTTGAGCTGCTGCTTTTCCAAATCGCTTTGCACCTGTGCGTTCAGAATGCCGATTTGTGCACGCTGTACATTCACATCGTTTATGCCTTGGTTATAGATTGGGATATTGAGGTTCAAGCCGATGTTTTGACCAAAATTGTCTTTCAATTGGTTGAAATATGGGTAGGGTTTAATGGTGGCATCCTGCACCTCAAATTCTACATCCAGTGATGTTTGTGTGGATGGAATGAAAAAGGTTTGGGTTCTTGTAGTTGTAAATGGTTCAAACAATTTCGAAGCATCCGACCAGCGGCTGTCCAGGCCTCCAAAAATACTGAGGGTAGGGTAGTAGCCTGATTTCGCAAGGTTGACACCAAGCTCGGCACTTTGCACCCGCAGTTCGGCGGCCATGATGCCTGGCTGTGTATCCACGGCCCTGTCGTACACTTCGCCAAAGCTGGTTGCCATCGGGTTGGCATCAGTTGGTATGCTGAACTGGGGCCGCTCTATTTGGATGTCCAAGGCCGGGTCCAACTGCATCAACACTTTGAGGTTTAGGTAGTTAAGGTCAATGGCGTTTTGGGCAGTGACGATGGCCTGCTCGTCGTTGGCGATTTGCGCCAGCACATCCAAGCGGTCGTTTACGGGCAATGAGCCAGCGGCGATCAGCTTGTCAGTTTGCCCCAATTGATCCTGTGAAAGCTTCACCCGACGGTTCGCATTTTCCAGTTGTTCTTCAGACATCAGGATGCTCAAATAAGCATTGGCGATGCTCAAAGCAATATCATTGAAGCTGGCCTCGGCATCTTTTTCTGAAGCCAAAACATCAATTTTTCCTTGCTTGATGGTATTGTTGATGAGGCCCCCTGAGTAGAGCGTTGCCCTGGCGTTCAGTCCCATGCTGTTGAAAGCGATTGTCTGGTTTTTGAAACTATTGGTAGTGGGGTCAACGGTTCGGCCAAACTGATAGCCGGCGCTGCTGCTGGCATTCACAGATGGCATCCGGGAGAGTTGATTCTGCTTATTGGTCAACTTGGCGTTGGCGATGGCGTAACCAGCCTGCCTCAGGGATAGGCTGTTGGTGCGGGCATATTCAATGCAACGTTGCAGCGACCAAGTGTCCTGGGCGCTGAGGCTGTTTTGATGAAATAGAAAAGTGAAAAATAAAACTACAACAAGTGGCAAGCTGTGATAGTTGGTGATTCCGAACTTCATGTTTTAGTTGTTTTTTAATCGAGCAGCAATATTAGAAGTCGCAAATCGGAGCAATGAAATATTTCTATCAACAGGTGCCATTTTTGGATAAAAAGCGAAAAAAAGCGAGGACAGGCGCAAATTGGGTTTAGAAAGTTTAGCAGGTGCAGAAGGTTTAACAATTCAATAATCGTTCTACACCTGCTTAACTTCTGGGGCTTACTTGACCTGCGTTTTCAGCCAAGCCAAAATATCTGTATCTTTTTTTGCGCTGACATCCGCAGGAAGTTCCATGATTTTGCGAGTTTTCATGTCCACGGCACGGGGTGTGCTTTCCGTGGCACTTGTTTTTTCTTTCAACAAAATGAAACGGTTGTTTTTAAAGGATTTATTGATGACTGGGTCAAAATTCAGCGGCTTGCTGAAAAGGATATTCAGTGAAAATGCATCAGTGTCGTAATTGTAATCCGGGGCCATCGCTTGGTACTCATCCTGTCCATCCGTGGATTTCAACAAAAACATGGTGTTGTATTGCTCACCTTTCACGATAGAGAACTCGGCAATCGGCATGACGGGCGTTGGCTTATTCGGGTCGGACAGGTCGTAAACGAACGGCCCAAGGCTTGCCGCAAACCCCACCAAATAGTTTTCCCAAAGCTCTAAGCGCTTGATGGCGCCGCTCTGCGCATCTTCAGTGACCCGTTGATTGAGAAACTTCGGCACCAATGATGCTGATAACTTCATGGCAGCAAGGTCGAGGATATAGAATTTATCGAAGCCCCGAATGGCGATTTGCTTGCTCAGGTTGTTGTAGGTGATTTCCGACAAATAATAGGGGTAGTCAGCGCTTAGGTTCACAGGCAACACCTCCCGGAACACCTGTTGGCATTTGCCGTCATAAACCGTCAGCACCCGGTGGCTTTCGCCAAGGTCTTTGTCCTCAGTTTCTTTTTCGGCGGAAATGACCACAAAACGGTCCTCGCCTGCTGCCCAAAACATATTGCCTTCCAACACACTGCCAACCAGTTTGCAGGTCGGGCGACTGTTCTGGATAGATGTGGCAACGCTGTCGGTAGCGACCGATATTGAGTCGTCCAAGTTGGCAGTCGGCTCATTGCCTGGTGTGCGCTGCGGGTCTGTGGTGCAGGAAGCGAAGCCTGCGAGGAGAAGTATTGCGAAGAATTTTGAGAATAGATTCATGTTGCCGTGGTTGTTTTCGGCAAAGTTGGCGAAGTTTTCTGGAAAATGGGCTAAAACTTCAATTCCTGCGCTTTTGGCGAATCTTTGGTTGGTTCCATTCTTCCCGTTGCGCAAAGTCCACAATCCTGCGCATTGCTGTTAGAATGAGTAGGAAAACAACATAACCAATGGTGAGTACGATGTAAATCCATTTATAAGGCCCGGCATCGTTCATGGAGAGGCCGCTGAACAATTGCGCAAGCAACCCCGAACCCACCGCCAGCCCGGCAAAGCACAGCACCGAACGGCTCCAGTATTTGTCCGTATTGACTGCAAAAATGCTCATCACCGAATTCATGGCTGCAAAAAACAGCACAAAAGACGCCGCAATCGTCCAAGGAAAACGCAGCTCGATTTCCATCCCTGCCGAGCGGAAAACAATTGCACCAATATCGAAAATCAAAACGACCGCAAGGAGGGCCAACCCTTGAAAAATGGGGTTTTGCAGCTTGACGAAGATTGGGTGAGATTTATTTTCCATGACTTTACGGTTTAAGGTTTAGGGTTTAAAGTTTCAGGGAAGTCTGCCGTTAAACCTGAAACCCAAAACCAAGAACCAGTTATTCGATGACGCCGAACAAATCGAACTCTGCTGCGCTGGTGACATTGACCGTAGCGAAGTCGCCGATGCGGGCGAAATTCGTTTTGGCTTCTACCAGTACCTCATTGTCCACTTCTGGGCTATCAAATTCGGAGCGGCCTACGAAGTAAGCGCCTTCTTTACGGTCGAACAGCACCCGAAAGCTTTGGTTTACCTTTTCTAGGTTTTTTCGGTAACTAATATCCTGCTGGATTTCCATGAGTCGTGCAGCACGGTCCGCTTTCAGTTCTTCCGACACATCATCTGGCAAGTCGTGAGCGGAGGTATTCTCCTCGTGGCTGTATTGAAATACACCAAGGCGCTCAAATTCCATTTCTCGAACAAAATCACAAAGCTCCTCGAATTCCGCCTCCGTTTCCCCTGGAAAGCCCACCAACATCGTGGTGCGTATGGCAATGCCCGGCACTTTTTCCCTTGCTGTTTTTATCAACTCTGTGGTTTCCTCCCTCGTGATTTGGCGGCGCATCCGTTCCAGCACCCCATTGGCCGCATGTTGCAACGGGATGTCAAGGTAGTTGCAGACCTTCGGCTGGCGGGCCATGGCATCAAAGATTTCCAACGGAAACTTGCTTGGATAGGCGTAATGCAAGCGTATCCATTCAATGCCTTCTACTTCGCAAAGCGCATCCAGGAGGGCTGGCAGTTCCCGCTTTTTATACAAATCCAAACCGTAATAAGTCAATTCTTGCGCAATCAACATCAGCTCTTTCACCCCTCGTTTTGCCAAGCTTTTGGCCTCTGCAACCAGCGATTCGATGGTGCGGGAAACGTGTTTGCCCCGCATCAGCGGAATGGCGCAAAAACTGCACGTGCGGTTGCAGCCCTCCGAAATTTTCAGGTAGGCATAATGGGGTGGGGTGGTGATAATCCGCTCCCCAATCAGGTCATGCTGGTAGTTGGCATTCAGGCGGGAAAGCAGGCCGGGCAATTCCAAAGTGCCGAACCAAGCATCCACCTCCGGTATTTCCCGCTCCAAATCCTCCCGGTAGCGCTGCGAAAGACAGCCTGTCACGTAAAGTTTGTCAATGCCCCCTTCGTCCCGAACGGCAGCATATTCCAGAATGGTATCAATGCTTTCTTGCTTCGCAACATCAATGAACCCACAGGTATTGATGATGATGATATTGGCGTCTTCCTCCTCGCTGTCGTGCACCACGTCGAAATCGTTGGCTTTGAGCTGCGTGATGAGGTTCTCGCTGTCCACCAAATTCTTGGAACAGCCGAGGGTGATGACGTTGACTTTATCTTGCTTTAAGGTACGGGTCTTCATGTTGAATTTAATGAGGCGCAAAGGTAAGAAGCTGGACGTCATTTGCGACGGGAATGAAAAAAGCCCTGAACGCAAAGGCAATTCAGGGCTTTTTTCGAGGGAGGTTGAGGAGGTTCAATGGTTGTAGCTATTCGCTATTCTAAACCTTCTAAGCCTGCTCAATTGATAACCGACAACCGCTGCGTCTGGAAATTATTTTTGGTGCGGAAGGTTACGAAGTACATGCCAGTGCTCAAGCCATTTGTAGGCACTTCAAAGCTGTTTTCACCAGACTTGAACTCCGTTTCAGGGAATTCCTTGATTAATTGCCCAGTCATATTGGTCAGGCTGAACGTGGCTTTGACGCTTTCCGTTGAATTTACATTGACGAAAAAAGAAGCACCTGCCCTGACTGGGTTTGGTGCGATGTTCCAGCTTGCCACATCAGGAATGGTGGAAGTATCGCTGACTTGTTGCGATCCAGTTTTGAATATTTTTTGACCTGAAAACCCACCACAAGTTGAGTATTCGTTGAAGGCCATCACTTTCCAAAGATAGCTCTTACTCGGAGCGAGGTCTGTCAGGATAGTGGAATTAGTGGTCACAATTTTCCTGATAACCTGACCAGATGTGGTTATTTCCAAAAGGTACCTGTCCGCACCAGCCACGGCTGTCCATTCCAACGGCACAGCATTGTAAGTTGGAATCAGCTCACTTTGCTGTGGGCTAACGATGGTTGGAGAGCCAGTTACTAAAGCCAAGTTTGGCGTATAGTTTGGGCGGATATAGTTGCGGTTGAAGCTGAAAAGGCTGTTCTGAATTTCATCCTTTTGGCCGTCCGTGAAATGGTAGTCGCTACAGCCATAGACATAGTTCATGTAATTGTGGATGTCGGGGTCTAGCAAAGCGCCATTGACATCTTTCACGTTCAAAGTGTAGGCACAGCTATTGTTTGGGAACATATAATCAGCGGGAGTATCGCATATCTGGTCTGCTGCGGTCGTGCAATTGGAACCATTTACCCGCTCAGCCGGCACATTACATGGCGTCATTGCACCTACTGGATTGCCGTCGGCAGGCACCCAGCCGCCATTGCATTCCCAACCGTAGAACGTATGGTTCAAGCTGAAAAAATGGCCGATTTCGTGCGGCAGAACGAGGTCTTGTGATGCGGCACTTTCTAGGCTAACTATCCAATCATTACCGTTAGGTCCAGCATTGGGTTGATAATAGCCAAGCACTCCTTCTTCCGCCATTTCATCTACCAAGAAGACATTGATGGCATTGTAAATCATTTGGTTGGCTATGGCATTGGAGCCAGAAAATGAGGTCGGGTCACTGTAGATACTGTTGCTGTTGATGTTCTTGAATTCTTTCAAGTAAAACTGAATTTCCTGGTCTAGGTAGGCTGCGTTCAATTTGCAAAGCGCCTGCAAACCTGCACGTTCAGAAGTCCGTCCTGAACCGTCAGATTTGGCGACCAAGAAAAAGCGGACAGGGACGTAGGTGATTGCGCCACGCTCGAATACATAGTCCCGCATTTCATTGCGGTTGGCCTGCATCTGCGCCCTTAGCATCATCCCATCTTCATAGGAAACACCACATTTGTGTTGGGCAAAAGAGGTGGTGGCTGACAAAACACCGATAACCGCCAGTAGTGTCCAGAATTTTATGCTCTTACTCATGTTTTAGATTTTGAAATTTGCGTTATTTACTGTGCCAACAAGTTATTGATTAATTGGTTGCAAAGTTATCAAAAAAACCTATCCAAACATGTCTTTCCCCTGTCAAATTTGGTTTGTTCCTATCGAAAAAAGCCTACTTTTGCGCCGCTTTTTGAAATAGACTTTAGAGATTAGACTTTAGACATTAGAGCGTGCTGGCTAAACATTCTTTTTTTAGTACCCCCTAATTTCACTTCCACAGTCCCTTGTCTAAAGTCTATCGTCTAAAATCTATTGTCTAAAATCAAAACAATGAGTAAAGTAACCGTAATCGGGGCAGGCAACGTGGGCGCCACCTGTGCCAACGTCCTCGCCCACAAAGACATCGTAAACGAAGTAGTGCTGGTGGACATCGTCGGCAACCTCGCCAAAGGAAAGGCCCTCGACTCCTGGCAGCAGGCCCCCATTGATGGCTACAGCACCTACCTCAGCGGCGGCGACGACTATGCCGCCACCGAAGGCAGCGAAATCGTGGTCATCACCGCTGGTGTGCCCCGCAAGCCCGGCATGAGCCGTGACGACTTGATTTCTACCAACGCCCGCATCGTGAACACGGTGACCGAGAACATCATGAAACATAGCAAGAACCCCATCATCATTGTGGTGTCCAACCCGCTCGACGTGATGACCCTTGCTTGCTGGAAAGCTTCTGGCCTCGATTCCTCCAAGGTATTCGGTATGGCTGGCGTACTGGACACGGCCCGCTACCGTGCCTTCCTTGCCACGGCGCTCGGCTGCTCCCCAAAGGACATCCAAGCCCTGCTGATGGGTGGCCACGGCGACACCATGGTGCCACTGCCCCGCTACACCACCGTCGCTGGTATCCCCGTGACGGAACTGATAAGCAAAGAAGAACTCGACGCCATCGTACACCGTACTGCCGTAGGTGGTGGTGAACTCGTACAACTGATGGGCACTTCCGCTTGGTACGCCCCCGGTGCTGCTGCTGCGCAAATGGTGGAATCCATCGTGCGGGACGAGAAGCGCATCTTTCCAGTCTGTGCCAAATTGGACGGCCAATACGGCCTCCACGACATCTTCCTTGGTGTGCCCGTGAAACTCGGCAAAAACGGCATCGAGCAAATCATCGAAGTGAAACTCAACGCTGACGAGAAGCAACTGCTGGTGGACTCCGCCGTTGCTGTGAAATCGGTGATTGATGTTTTCAATGCGATGGAACTGTGAGGTTGCTCTTTGGGCAATAGGGTACAAGCTACAACAAAAAAGGCCTGGCGCTGGTGCGCTGGGCCTTTTTGTTGCACTACCTCCCCATCACCACCCGCCGCAGCACCCGTTCCCCGTCCATCTTGACCTGTAGGAAATAAGCACCCACGGGGAAGTCCGTCAAATCGAGCAGGTTGTCGCCATTGGCCAGTGGGAATTGGGCGCAGCGCTGCCCGG
>JBGSWN010000152.1:0-45538 GCA_041752395.1 Saprospiraceae bacterium
TTTCAAAAATACACCCATGAACTGGTGGATTTTAAAGTGAAAACGAGGGGCATCAAAGAGCAATTGAACACGCTGACGTCGAGGGGGAGCCAAGCCACCAATTTGCCGAACAGCCAAGAAATGGCCAAGCTTCAACTGAAACTGGCGGCGGTCATTTCCAACGATTTTACCTACCACGCCAATATAAAACCGACAGAAGACATGGTGAACCTCGACATTAAATTGCTGCGCAAAAATCCAGAAGGCAGCACCGACACCGCTCAGGTGCTTAAGGAACGCAACCTCAAAATGGAAGTGCGGGGCGGCCTGAAAGTGAAGGCCAGCGCAGGCATTAGTTTCGGGCAGTTCTTTGATCCGGCGCAGAGCTACTCGGTGCGCAACGGCGTCATCGTGAGCGAGGATGATGGGACATTCACGCCGTCGCTGACCAGCTTTCTTCACTTTCACAGCTACCGTGGACAGAAGGCCACGCTGGGCGGTACTTTTGGTGCAGGCATCCCGCTGCTCGGCGGCGGCGATGGGCAGAGCGTGGAGTTTTTCCTTGGCCCAAGCGTCATCTTCGGCACCAATCAGCGGCTGGTGCTCACTGGTGGCCTTAAGGGCGGCAAGGTGCAGCGCCTCAGCAAGGGCTACCAGGCAGGCGATCCTTTCGATACGGACCTGGGCGATATTCCGACGAAGGGTAAATACGGGTTGGGGCTGTTTTTGGGGGCCTCGTTCAATTTGGGGATTTGAGATGTCCCGCTTCCTGAAATAACGGGCTAATGAAGCATTTCGCCCAAACAAAAACTGACACATAAACAGGCACACAAAACAGGCCAACATGAAAACATTGCTGCTGACCGTCCTCACCGTTTATTTTGCTTTTTCCAACGCCCACAGGTTGGACGTGGAAACCTTTGAACCCACACCAATTTTTTCAAAAGACAATACGCACGACAGCTTGGAGACCTTGGTCCCCAAAACGAGCCGGGCACTCGTCGTCGGCATTTCCGACTACCAGGACAGCCTGCTGGCCGACCTGCCAGAAGGCCGCCAGAATGCGGAACTCTATGCCGCTTTTTTGCGGTCGAGGGAAGGGGGGCTGCTGCCAGCCGACCAGTTGCAGTTGCTGACGGAGGAGCGGGCGACCTTGGCGGGCTTCATCGCAGCCATCGAATGGCTCGAAGAGGAAAGCCAGCCGGGCGACCAAATTACGGTCTATTTCGGGGGTAACGCCCGCTTGGTGAATGCCGACGATGGGCCAGTGCCGCAGCTCTTCCTGGCAGATTCGCCGCTGCTGCTGGGCCGGGCGGGCAGTTTTCCCTTGGCCAAATTCTGTTACCTGGTGCAGGACATGGCCCGAAAAAAAAGCCTGGCCTACCACCTCGTGCTCGACCTGCAAATCGGTGCGACGAGCTTGGAGCAGGACGACTTCTGGCGGCAATGGCTGGAGGCGCTCCAGGGTTCTTTTCCGTTTGCTTTTTACGAAGAAACGTTGGATAAAAAAGAGAACCCCAAAAAGAAGATGCCCGGCAGTTCGCCCGTGCTGCTGGATGGGCTGTTGGGCGATGCTGACTTCAACGACGACCGGCGCATTTCCCCCAAAGAGATTGCGAAGCACCTGGCTGCGCAGCGAAAAAAACTGCCCGGCGGCCATGCCCTGTTTGCTGCTTTTTCTGACGATGGAATGACCTTGGCCACGGTGGACGATGCCCGTGGCCACCGTAACACAGGGAAGGGTTACAGCAATTTCCCAACGCTTCTCCAGCAGGATTTCACCCTATTCGAGGATTCCCTGCTTTCGCAAGCCGATGAGCGGACGAGGAGCTGGTACTTGGATTTTATCCTCACAATAAAACTGGGAAACCTGATGGCACCCGCAGGCCGCTGCACCTCCGACCTGTACGACAGCCTGCTCACCAAGCCTGCTATCGCCCCTTTGCACAGCAATTTGCGACGGCAATTGGCCGCCAGCCTGCAAGACGAAACCCAGCAGGCACTGAACGACTACCTGCGCACCGACACCCGTGAGCTGCAACGGCGCTGGAAGCATGGCGGCAACTATGCAGCATACTCCAAGTACATGAACCGGGTGATGGAACTTATCGGGGAAAAACATTTCATGAACAACATCATCCAGTGCAAGAAATTCTATTTCGAGGGACTGACCGCCCGCCTGGATTTTGAAAAAACGGGGGATACGCTGCTGCTCCACGAGGCGATGGAAAAGCAAATATTTGCCCTAAAATATGAGCCGGAGGCGGCGTTCGTGTTCAATGAACTGGGCATCCTGTACTTCTTTCAGCATTCGGACACGGCCAAGGCGCTCTTCCTCCGTGCCGTCAACCTGGCGCCGCAATGGGGCGTCCCGTTCCTGAACATTTCCCTGTTTCACAAAGAAAAAGGCGAACTGGACAGCGCCCTGTTTTATGCGCACACCGCCGTGAACCTGACACCTTGGAACCCCGTGGCGGTGACGAATATCGGGCTGATTCATTTCAAACTGAAAGACTACGGACTCGCCGACCTGTGGCTGCGCCGTGCCGCTTCGCTGGACCCAACCAATGCCGCCATTTACTACAACCTCGCTTGCACGAAGGCGATGCAGGGCGAGCAGCGGCCCGCCTTGGAATGGTTGGAACTGGCCTTGAAAAACGGGTACGCAGACCTTGATTTTTTACGAAGCGATGAAGATTTAAAGCCCCTGCGGAACACGAAACAATTTGAATTGCTGATGAGAAAATACTTTCCGCTGGCCCCGCTGGGGTATCAGGTGAAAGATTAAAACCTTTTAAAATGAAACACCTGCTTACCCTCACTGCCCTGCTGGCGGGCATTTGCCATGCTGAATGGACCTTCGCCCAGACCCTTGACCTCGGCGGCTCCTCCACCTACGCCGTCGTCGTAGGCATCTCCGACTACCAGGACAGGGACATCCCCGACCTGCGCTTCGCCGACCGGGACGCCGAGGCCTTCGCCAACTACCTGCGCTCCCCTGCGGGCGGCTCGCTGGATGGCGACCACCTGAAAGTCCTGACTAACGAAAAGGCCACCGCCGGGCGCATCGCCGAGGCGCTCGACGGCCTCATCGAACAGGCGAAGGAAGGCGACCAGGTCATCATCTACTTCTCCGGCCACGGCGATGTGGAGGGCAAGAAGATTTCCCAGCCGGGCTTCCTGCTCTGCTGGGACTCGCCCAGCCGGGTGTACATGGGCGGCGGCACCTACTCGCTGTCCTTTTTGCAGGAGGTCGTCACCACACTGGCGGTGCAGAACAAGGCCAGGGTCACCGTCATCACCGACGCCTGCCATGCCGGGAAGCTGGCGGGCAGCCAGATCGGCGGGGCGCAGCTCACCAGCGCCAACCTTGCGAAGCAATACGCCAACGAGGTCAAGATTTTGAGCTGCCAGCCCGGCGAGTTCTCGCTCGAAGGCGAACAGTGGGGCGGCGGGCGTGGCGTGTTCAGCTACCACCTCGTGGACGGCCTCTTCGGCCTGGCCGACCGCAACGGCGACGGCACGGTCTCCGTCGGTGAGATTGACCGCTACCTCGAGGACAAGGTGACCGCCGAGGCCGCCCCGCAGAGCCAGGTGCCGATGCTGATGGGCAACAAGACCGAGCGGCTGGCCACGGTGAACGCCGCCGTGCTGGCAGCACTGCAAAAGAACAAAGCGAGCGGTATGCCGACCTTCGCCGCCACCGAGAGCAGGGGCTTCGAGGACGAGGTGCTGGCGAAGGTGGATACTAGCATCCGAGAGATGTACCGTGCCTTCAAGCTAGCGGTGCAGGAGAAGCGGTTTTTTACCCCTCCGGGAAACTCGGCGGATGAATATTTCGCCCAACTCACCGAGGTGGAAGCACTGGCGCCGCTGCGGGGCATCATGAAGCGGAACTACGCCGCCGCCCTGCAGGACGATGCGCAGCAGACCCTGAACGAATTTCTGAAAACCAAACAGGAGGTTTCCCTCGAAGCCGCTGCCACCGAGCGCTTGCCGGAAAAGGTGTTCACGGAAAAGGTCAGGACCTACCCCCGTTGCCTCGACCGGGCCGCGGAACTGCTGGGCAGCAAGCACTACATGTACGCCGCCCTGAAGGCCCGGAAGTATTTTTTCGAAGGCTACCTGCTTGCTAATTCCAACCGAAACCCCAATATAGAATTGGGCGGGCGGGCCTTGTCGCTCTTCCGCCAGTCGCTCGAATGGCAGCCGGAACAGCCGCAAGTCTATTGGCAGATGAGCCAGGTGTTCGGGTACAACTTTGGTCAGCCCGATTCGCTGGAGCATTACGCCCGGCGGGCCATGGAAGTTTATCCCAACTGGATAACACCCTGCGCCGATGCCGCTTTTTGGCTTTCCTTTCAATACAAGCAACAAGACAGGGCGAGGCCCTTTTTGGAGCAGGCAAGCCGGATAGATTCCAGTTCAGCAGAGGTATTGCATAAATGGGCTGTTTTTAATTTTGGTGAAAAAAACTACGCAGAAGCGGAACAGCAATTGAAAAAAGCAATTGCGCTGGATTCGTCAAATCTCAATTTCTGGTGCAACCTCGGGTATTTGTACAACCTGACCCGCCGCTACGCCGAAATGGAGCCGGTTTTGAAAAAGGCCATTGCGCTTGATTCGACGTACGCCCCTGTCTATAACAACCTCGGGAGTTCGTACTTCATGACCGGTCGCTACGCCGAAGCGGAGCTTGTATTGAAAAAAGCCATTGTGCTCGATTCAACGATTCACACCAATTGGGATAACCTAGGGAAAGTTTACCATATTATTGGTCGCTACGCCGAAGCGGAATATCATTATAAAAAAGCTATTGCGCTTGATTCGACCTTTGCAGTTCATTGGTGCAACCTCGGGTTTTTGTACAACGATACCCATCGTTTCGCCGAAGCGGAGATGGCTCATAAAAAATCCATTGCGCTCGATTCGACGAATGCCGATTTCTGCAACAACCTTGGGGTTTTGTACCAAGACATCGGCCGCAACGCAGAAGCAGAGCTAGTTATGAAAAAATCCATTGCGCTCGATTCGACGTTTATGAATGCTTGGAGCAACCTCGGGCTTTTGTACTTCCAAACCCTCCGCTACGCCGAGGCAGAGCAGTTCTTGCAAAAAGCCATTGCCCTCGATTCGACGGTTGCCAACCCCCGCAAGCACCTCGGCATGGTCTTTTTCAAAACCAATCGCCCCGACGAGGCCCGCCAAAATTTCCTCAAAGCGATAACACTCAACCCCGATTATTGGAAAGCGATGGTCTGTATGTCTTACCTTTTCATCGCAGAAGGAAAGACGGACGAAGCCATCGGTTACGTGGAGCAGGCCATCGGCAAGGGCGCCACCATGGAGCAACTGGAAAGCGACGAAGACCTCGCCCCGCTGCGGGAGCAAAAGGAGCAGTGGGAAGCGCTGATGAAAAAGTATTTTTCCGACAAGATGTACTACAACCTCGCCTGCGAGCAAAGCCTGAAAGGCGAGCTGGACAAGGCTTTCGAGTCCCTCGAACTGTCGCTGACCAACGGCTGGAAGGACTACGACTGGATGCAGCAGGACACCGACCTCGCTCCGCTGCGGGAGCGGAAGGAGCGGTGGGGGGCGCTGATGAAAAAGTATTTTGCCGACAAGATATACTACAACCTCGCCTGCGAGCAAAGCCTGAAAGGCGAGCTGGACAAGGCCTTCGAGTCCCTCGAACTCTCGCTCACCAACGGCTGGAAGGATTACGACTGGATGCAGCAAGACACCGACCTCGCCCCGTTGCGGGAGCGGAAGGAGCGGTGGGGGGCGCTAATGAAAAAGTATTTTCCGGAAAAGGGGAAGAATTAAATTAGCCGATAATCAGCAGCCTATTTCTTTGCAATGCCCAACTGAAAGCAGAGGGCATCGAGAATTTCTTCCTGTTTTGAGGTTTCGGTCACTGCGCCGTACTCTTGGCTAAGGCGCTGCTTGTCGAGGGTACGGATTTGGTGGCAAAGGACGATGGACTCATTGGGCTGTCCATATTTGCCGGGTTCAAGCAGGGCTTCGTTCGGGTAAACCCTACGCTCCGGCTTGCGGGAGGTAAGGGGGAGTACGTTGACGGTGTTGATGATTTGGTTGAGGGCATCTTCGCTGATGACCAGGACCGGGCGGGTTTTCCCCTGCTCGGAGCCAACGACCGGGTCGAGGTTTGCCCGGTAGATATGCCATTTTTGGACACTCATGGCTGGTCGTTGTCAACGATGCTGAAATCTTCCTGTACCGCTTGCAGGTCTGCAAGAAACAAGGGGTCATTGGCAGCGAGTTTCATCAGCTCCAGTTTTTTCAGGTATTCACCTACTTGGTCGTCCAGGATAACGAGAACTTGCTTTTTGCCTTTGAATTCTTTTGGAAGCGTGATGGTCACCTGGTTGTTCACCACTTCCATTACCTGACGAATTACCATGTTGAATGATTTTTAGCAAATATAAGCAGATTGAAAATGAACTTGAAATTAAACCAGTTTTCAGCATGAAAAATAACCTGTCTATTCTCGCTCTCCTCGCCAGCATTATTCATCCCGCAGGGACCTCCGCCCAGTCCATTGACCTCGGCGGCACCACCACCTACGCCGTCGTCATCGGCATCTCCGACTATCAGGACCCTGGCATCCCCGACCTGCGCTTCGCCGACCGGGATGCGGCGGCTTTCTCAGAATACCTGCAATCTGAAGCTGGGGGAAGTGTGAGCAAAGAGAACATCAAGGTTTTGGCCAATAACAAGGCGACGAATGCCCAGTTTACGGCCGCCCTCACCTGGCTTGTGGAAGAAAGCAAGGAAGGCGACATGGCCATCATCTACTTTGCGGGACACGGCGACGTGGAGGTGAAAATGCGCAGCCAGCCGGGCTTTCTGCTCACTTGGGACACCCCCGGACAATCTTATATGGCCGGGGCATTCCCGCTGTATTACCTGCAAGAAGTAGTGACGACCCTGTCCGTCGAAATAAAGGCCAGGGTACTGGTCATCTCGGATGCCTGCCATGCTGGCAATCTGGCAGGCGGCAATATCGGCGGGGCGGGGCTTACCAGCCTCAACTTGGCCAAGCAATTTGGCAACGAAGTAAAAATCATGTCCTGCCAAGCCAACGAACTCAGCATGGAAGGCGAGCAGTGGGGCGGCGGCAGGGGTGTTTTCAGTTACTATCTCGTGGAGGGGCTGTACGGCTTGGCCGATGGCAACAACGACCATCAGGTGAGCCTTTTTGAGATGAGCCGCTACTTGGAAGACAAGGTTTCTGCCGCTGTTTCCCCCAACTCACAGTTGCCCATGACGGTGGGCAACCGGACGGAGGTCTTGTCCAAGGTGGTGCCGGATTTATTGGCGAAACGCAAGCTGCAGTCGGGAACTGAAAAACCAAACGACGGCAACCAAGCGGTAGCCAGCCGGTCACCAAAGCCTGGTGAAGAACAGTACTTGGCGTTTGAGCAGGCGCTCAACGACCGCAGGTTCTTCGAGCCGCCCGGTGCCAATGCCGAAGAACTTTTCCAGCAATTGATGGCAGACCCGGCCATGTCCTCAAAGCACAAAGCCATGCGCCGTGACTTCGCCGCTGCCCTGCAAGATGAGGCGCAGCAGGCGCTCAATGCCCTGCTGGAATGCGACCCCGCCGAAGTGAACAACTATTTTTACAACCCCGAAAAATATGCAGAATACCCGAAGTACCTTCAGCGAAGCATCGAGCTATTGGACAAGGGGCATGTTTCCATAAAATCGCTGAAAGCGAAGCAGCTTTTTTTCGACGCGTTCAACCTCTCCAGGGTGGCGGGTTCCAAGTCAACCGACCCGATGGAGCATGATTCCCTGAATTATTTGGCAAAACAACTGCTGTTCGAAGCCATTGCCTTGCAACCCGATGCCGCTTATTTATACAATGCGTTGGGCTTTCTGAACTATATGGCCGACCCGCCCTACACCGATTCCTTGTTGTTTTATTGCCAAAAAGCCATCGAAATTTCCCCCACTTGGCTGATGCCCTACCTGCATATTTCAGGCGAATACCATTGGGTGGGTGATATTGAAAAAGAGGCGGAATGGCTGGGCAAGGCAGTGTCAGTAACTTCTGATTCTGTGATCGTGTTGGAGCGGTTGTGCTGGCTGCGTATGTACCAAAACCAGCTCGATGAAGCGTTGAGGTTGGCCGACCGCCTGGTCACGGCCAAGCCCAATCTTTTCAATGGCTACGCCAACAAGGGAGGCGTCAACTTTTTGCTAAAAAATTACCCCGAAGCAGAAACATGGATGCTGAAATCACAGGAGTTCTACAACTCGCCCTACCAGTTTTCCAACGATTACCTCGGCTACCTCTACTTTGCCACCCGGCGCAAGGAGAAGGGCACCCAACATTACGAGCAATTGATTGCCGATGACCGGAGCGCTGTTTACCTAAAGGCGAGGTTTTACAATTGGTTGGGGGATGGCCTTATCAACTTTACCACGGATTGGACCAAGGCCGAAAAGTGCTACCGGGAATCGGAAGCCCTGGAGACCAATATTGCGAAGACTTGCCGCAACACCATTCGAATCGGCAAAATCAGGGTCATGCAGGGTAAATGGCGGGAAGCCAACGCTACCATCCGAAAAGTGCTAAACTATGACCCGAATCCAAACCCCGCCCTAATACTGGCTTACGCCTTGCTCGGCGATATTGAAGCGCATGCAGGCAATATGCAGGCTGCCGAAGATTTTTATAAACAAGCACTTTCATATTCCACCGGCGATTATCCTTTCGATTTAGCTTTCAAGGAAGAGGCAAGGTACCGATATGGCGTTTTTTTACTAGACCAAAACCGCTTCGACGAAGCGGAAAGCCAATTTAAGGAGTGCATCACCTATTCGCATGATGGTGGCTATTTTGGCTACTATGGCCTTGCATTATTAGCAGCAAAACAGGCGCAAAATGACACCGCATTGGATTATTTGGAAAAGGCACTTGACCATTATTTTCCTTTACGTGGACCAATTATGGAAACACCACTTTTTGATAAAATAAAGGAGACAAACCGCTTTAAAGAGCTTATAAAAAAACATTTTACAGAATAGCCCTTGACCACAAGACCCTACTGGGGATTGCTTTCCCCTGACTTTCTTTTTATGAAAATGAAAACAATGAAGCATATACTTATCATTATTGCCCTATTGATGTCACCCGCACTTCGAGGGCAGGTGATTGACCTGGCTGGCACGACCCGTGCGGTCGTCATTGGCATCTCTAACTACCAAGACCCCGTTATTCCCGACTTGCGGTTTGTAGACAAGGACGCCATAGCGTTTGCCAACTTTCTGCGCTCGCCGGCCGGTGGCAACGTCCAACCTGAAAACCTGATGCTGCTCACCAACGAGCAGGCTACCATGGCGCAAATGGTAGCAGCTTTCGACTGGCTGATGGATGAGTCGGGCGAGAATGACATTGCGGTAATTTACTTTTCGGGCCATGGTGACGTGGAGACGAAAACCCGCAGCCAGCTTGGCTTTTTGCTCGGCTGGGATGCACCTTCACATGTCTATATGGCTAGGGCTTTCCCCGTCTTTTACCTACAGGAAATAGTGGCTACCCTCTCCTTGGACAAAAAATCAAAAGTGCTCCTTGTATCAGATGCATGCAGGGCCGGAAACCTAGCCGGCAACAGTATCGGTGGGGCGCAGCTCACGAATGGCAACTTAGCGAAATCCTTTGCCAATGAAGTGAAAATCCTCTCGTGCCAGCCCAATGAATACTCCTATGAAGGTGAACAGTGGGGCGACGGACGAGGTGTTTTCAGCTACTTTTTGGTGAATGGAATGTACGGCTTGCAGATAAAAATGGCGATGCCAACGTGAACCTCCTCGAAATCGGGCGGTACCTGGAGGATAAGGTATTGCCGGAAGTGACGCCCAATTCCCAACTGCCCATGACCGTCGGGCCGAAGACGGAGGTCGTATCACGTGTTGACCCATCGCTACTGAAAAAGCTGGTGGGAGGAGAAGTGGATGATATGCTGGCCACAACAGAAAGCGTCAGCCGCTCGCCACAAAAAGCGATAAATACGATTCCTGCTGAATTAGAAAACTTAAATGACGCATTTGAAAACAGTTTGGGCAAAAACTATGACTTCCAAAAATCTGACTAGCTATGCGGGCTCTTATTGGCGCAGCCCATACTGTCAACTTTTCATCTAGATTATAAGCGAAAAATGGCAGCTGCCATACAAGACGAAATAAACCAAGCATTAAATGCATTGCTGGAATCCGACCCATATGAAGTGAATAATTTCACGTTTAATCCTGAAAAATATAGTGAATATCCAGCTCATCTGCAACGCAGTATTGAATTGGTTGGAGAAAAAAATTTAATAGTGCCAGCATTAAAGGTTAAAAAGCTGTTTTTTGAAGCATATAACACTACTCGTTTACTCTCAGAATCAGATAAGTTTGAAGTTTCGGTTCGAGACTCACTGCGTAAAGTAGCACACATACTCGTTGAAAAAGCCATAGCAATGGAGCCAACAGCCGCTTGGTTGTACTATGAAAATGCTTTTTTCTATTCCTTCCGAACACCTAGCCCGATTGATTTTGTGATGAAATACAGCGAAGCAGCCTTGGAACATTCGCCCAACTGGCTTTTGCCAATGCTCACGTTCGCCAATGAATACCTATACAACCTGCATGATTATTCGAAAGCTGAATTATGGTTATTGAAGGCAAAAAAGGTAAATCCAGCATCCTTTGTGGCCTTGGAGCGGCTTGCCTGGTTGTACCAGACCGTCGGACCTAAAGACAAGGCGATGGAAATGGCAGATAAAATGATAGCAATTCGCCCTGACCTTTTCAATGGCTATGGCACGAAAGGAGGCAACTATTTCCAACTATTCGATTTCACGGAGGCAAAAAAATGGTATCAAAAGGCGGTGGAAAAAGACAATGACCCAAGCATCTGGGTGCAGTATTATTTGGGGTATGAACAGATGGCAAAAGGAGAAACAGAAAAAGGCAGAATGCTTTTTGACAAAATGCTCGCCAATGAACGCACGCCCTACTGGATGGCAGCAAATTATGATACCTGGTATGCAAAAGGACTCATCAATTTCACGAAGGAACTTCCCAGAGCCGAGCAATTGCTGGATAGTGCACTAGAACGAAGGCATATCCCATACGATATTGCCGAGGTATTTATATGGCAGGCGAAAGCCAAGTTTTTGCAAAACCAGCTGGCCGAATCAAGACAACTGCTTGACCGAGCAATGGCTTACGAATCCCTCAATATCAGCGCATTTATTTTGGGTTATTCCCTAATGGGAGAATTGGAAGCTGCAGCGGGCAATGACCAAGCAGCAGAAACTCTTTTCATTAAAAGTGTAAATTATCCAGGCGACGATTTCTTCAAAGAAGAAGCCTTGTACCGATATGGCGTATTCCTTTTGGGCAAAAACCGCATGGATGAAGCTGAAAAGCAGTTTCAACTTTGCCAATACATTACAAACAATCATGGCTTTTGGGGGGGAATATGGCCTAGCACTCCACAATGCCAAACAAGGGAAAAACGACCTAGCCTTTTACCAACTAGACAAGGCATTAGCACAATATTTCCCATTTTATGAAAACATCATTACAGCGCCACTTTTTGCTGAACTTCGAGAAACAGCTCCATTCAAAGCACTTATCAAGAAGTATTTTGACAAAAAATAACAGGAAAACAAAGGCTCTTTAAAAAAAACATTTTCTCCTTAAAATTTTCAAATCGCCTGATAACCAAACCTTGAAATCGGCATAAATAGTAAAACGGGGAAAATCTTTTTAGAAACACTCCGAAAACTCCAGTATCATAAGGAATATTGGACTCAAAATACATTCTATCAAAACACCCTAAACCCTTGCTCAAGCCCCGGTGGGAACAATTACTTGCCGGGACTTTTTTCATCAATTGCAAAAAAAATATAAATTTTGAAAAAAAGGAAAAAATAAATAGCAAAGTTATTTTAAAGTGAAAAAGCAGCGTATTTTGCCCCATAAACACAACTGCTTAAAAAAATGGCTAAACCCTAAATTTCACCCAATATATGTTTTGGGTGGCCCGTAATATAATTTGAACTATTTTCATCACCTTTAAAATTAATTATTATGAAATTGAAAGCAATTTTTGTCCCAACCGCAATGTTTGTGCTCTTTTGTTGCAATTTGAACCAAGTTCAGGCACAAACAGATGGAGGAGCCACCGCCAGAAAGACCACCACTGTCGCATTCTGCGACGCCAAGCTACCAGCAGTTCAGAAAGAACTGCAAGCTGATGCCAATGAAACTTGCACTACCCAGACTACCTGCGTGGAATGCATGGACCGAGCCTCCAAAATAGTCCTCGCAGCTACTATTGTTGTTCAGCCTACCAATCCAGGTTGCAAACCCGTCACCAACATTGATATTGACGCTGACTTTGACCCAAAGGCGGATGCGGGATCGGGCACAGATGCGAAGAGCCGAGGCGCAGATACTGGTACAAGTGCTAAACCTACAAAACGTTTTGCACCACAACTCATCCAAAGCCCTTGTTTTAGAAACGGTACCAACCTTGAAGTTTATGTGCCCGGATTCGATTCGGACAGTCGGGAGTTTGCCTACCTCTGGGAAATAGACGGCAAAAAAGCCGGACACCTACCATCTGTGCAGTGCGCTTGCGGAAAAGAAGCCAAAGTACGGGTCACCTACTTACCGGCCAACCAAACCGTTCTGTTGGTGATGAAATTGAACTCTACCTGCGGTGATAGCGGCACAGATTCGGACAAATAACGTATATAATTGCAAATGATTTCTTAGAGGCTGTTTTAAATGCTTTTATGCCACGAATTGTATGGGAAAATGCTGACGCATGGATTCATATAATTCGTGGCGAAAGCAATCATAATTACTAAAAATTCATCATTAAAAAATTAGTGCTAACCAGCATCCTCGCATTGCTGTTCATTTTTGTTGCCGACCAATCCTACGGCCAAAAAAACCAGAATACGGCTGCAAAAAAACAAAGTCAAACGAACCTTACAACTTGCGATAAGGCAATGGCAGAAGCCAAAAAGCTTAACCAACAAAGGGCAGACGCAGAATGTAGCACCGTGCATCAATGTGTGCCCTGCATGGACAACAAGACAAAGAAAGAAACCTGCAAATCCGTCACGGTTCAGCCCAAATGCGGTTCTGCAGCGGTCATCACGAAAAAAGAAGCAAAGGACGCATCAGGCAAAACACAGAAAGTCCCGCCATTTACCGTCGAAATAGTCCAAAAACCATGCGGCGACGGCAAGGTATCCCTAGATGCCGTAGTCGTGCAGGATGGCCAAGCCAGCTATGACAAAAAAACGCAAGAAGCATACTCCTACATTTGGATGTTTGATGGAAAAGAAAGCTCAACCAGCAGCGGCGTAAGTTGCGTGCAGGCCAAAGAAGTTACTGTGACCGTGACCAAAAAGGCATCAAGCAGTAAAATCACCCTTCATATCAAGCCACCAACTCCTATCACCAACAATGCAGCTAGTATGGCTCCGGTGCCTACCATTGCTGCTGTTTACAAAAAAACTGGCTGTTTTGGGTTATGCCCTATTTACGAAGTACAGTTTTATCTGGATGGCCGTGTGAAATATGAAGGCAAGATGAATGTGGGTACAATTGGAATCAAAGAAGCCAAAATTGACAAGGAAACCCTTGCCCAAATTGAAAGAACCGCCGAAAGAATCAAGTTCTTTAACATGGACCGAAAGTATCCAGATTATCAGGTTTGGGATGCCCCTTCTACCATCATATACCTGAATATGAATGGGAAGGAACACCAAGTCGAAAATATCTTGGCCGGCCCTGAAGAATTAAATGAACTGAACCGGGTTTTTGATGATATTATCGCTAAAAATGGATGGCGTATTTCACCCGACAAGCCCGCTCAGTCTGCCCAAAGCGCACCTGATGCGAATCATTGATGAAATCTAGCGTCTGCATTTTGATATAAGTACCCGAGTTTTACAATGAGGCGCTTCCGAAGGGTTAGACTTTCGGAGGCGTTTTTTCATTGTCAAAACAGCCTGACAATCAGCCACTTAGCATTTTAATCGAAAAAAAATTTCAGTGCCCTGATAACCTAATTCCAGCCAAGGTATTAATGGACAAATCAAGCAAAGAACAATTTTTCAACTAAAAAATCTTCCTTATGAAAAAGTCCATGCAATTCCGTTTCGCTGTAATGTTTAGCCTTTTTACGGCCAGTATATTCATGACCAATGAAGCGATGGCTCAATCGAGAACCACCCATACTTTTGCTGAAAAAACGATGGCAAAATTGTCCAATAGTTTCAGTTTTAACCTAATCGCCACGCCATGTTATACTGGCGGCACAGGTTATAGGGTGCAAATATCACAACCACAGAAATATGCTTTCTTATGGGAAGTAAATGGCCAACATGGCGGCCACCAAATGAGTATAGATTGCGCTTGTGGTGAATATGCCAAAGTTCGGGTCATGCGCCTTTCAGATGGATTGCAAATTACCCGCACCGTCCGGCTAGGAAAATGTGGCGATGAAAATCAATAAATCAATTCAAAAATATTATCACTGCCACCAAATGAAAAAAATCAATTGAAGGTGGGAGTCCGAAAAAACAATCCTCGTTTTTTCAGCAAAGCCTATCCTTAGAAATTATAGATCGAGAAAGAGCAGTGATTTTATTCCTCACCTAGTTTTAAAAACTGGGTGAGGTTTTTTTGATTCAAAACAATCCTATTTCCTACCTTTATTTCAAAATCAACCACCATGAAAACATTGCTTACCCTGTGTTCATTGCTAACTGCCCTTGGTTGGCTGACCGCCCAAACCAACAAAGGCGCATCCCCGCTCAATCCGCAATCCGCAATCGCCAATCCGCAATCGGTGAGAGCCGTCGTCATCGGCATCTCCGACTACGCCGACGACCGCATCCCCGACCTGCGCTTCGCCCATGTGGACGCCCAGGCATTTGCCGACTACCTCCGCTCCCCAGCGGGCGGCTCTCTGCCCAACGACCAGTTGATGCTGCTGACGAACGTCCAAGCCACCGCCGGAAAAATCATCGCCGCCCTCACTTGGCTCATCGAGGAGTGCAAATCTGGTGAGCGGGCCATCATCTACTTCAGCGGGCACGGCGATGTGGAGCAGGTGACCAAGTTCCAGCGGGGCTACCTGCTTGCCCACGACTCCCCCGGCACCACCTACATGGCGGGCGGCTCGCTGCCGGTCGGGTTCCTCTCGGACGTGATTACCACGCTGTCGGAGGCTGGCGTGGATATCGTCATGGTCTCCGATGCCTGCCGCAGCGGCAAGCTGGCGGGCAGCGCCAACGGCGGCACACAGGCCACTTCGGCGGCGCTGGCGCAACAGTTTTCCAAGGAAATCAAGATACTTTCCTGCCAGCCGGAGGAGTTCTCGCTCGAAGGCGAGCAGTGGGGCGGCGGCAGGGGCTGCTTCAGTTTCCACCTCGTAGACGCCCTGACGGGCATGGCGGACGGCAACGCCGACGGCTCGGTAAACCTCCTCGAAGCGGGCCGCTACCTCGAAGACCGGGTGCCCGCCGAAACGGCCCCGCACTCCCAAATCCCGATGACCGTCGGCAACCGCAGCACCAGTCTTGCCACTGTGCAGCCAGAAGCGCTGGCGGTATTGCGCCAGCGAAAAACCGGACAGGTCTCGACGCTGTCGCCCATTGACGCCAAGGGCTTCGAGGACATGGTGCTAGCCAAGGCGGACTCGCCTGTGCAGCAGCTCTACGCTGCCTTCACCGCTGCGCTGGACCGGGGCGATTTGATGGCTCCGGCGGGAGCCTCCGCCAACGACTACTACCTACGCCTGCTGCCCGAGCCCGGCATCGAAAAGCTGAAAGGGCTGATGACCCGCAACCTCGCCGCCGCCTTGCAGGACGAGGCGCAGGTGGTCATCAATCAAATGCTGCGCACCGACCCGCAAATCGTAGACGACGCTTTTTCGCCCGTTTCAAAATACGACCACCTGCCGGGCTACCTGCACCGGGCGGGGGAGTTGCTCGGGGAAGGGCATTATATGTACAGGTTCATCAAGGCGAGAGAATATTATTTTAGGGCGAAGGCTTGCAGGAAGGAGAATTATCCTGACTTGGCACCGGATAGTTTGTTGAAGTTGGCACTGGCGAGACTGGATACGGCACTGGTGTTTGATGAGGAGGCTGCGTATGCTTGGTTTGACAAAGGGTATCTTTTGTTTTGGGGAAGCCAAATCCCACAATCGGTTCAATATTTTGAAAAAGCTGAACATGCCTCCCCGTTTTGGTTTTTGCCTAAGTATTATTCAGCAAGGGCATTGGTTCATGGTGACATTGATTATGAGAATGGAATGAGCAAACTAAAAAATTTAGTCGCAGAGGATTCTTCCTTTTTACCGCTTTACCGTGATATAGGTGTGTCAGTAAAGGATGGCCAGATTTGGTTTGAGACTTATATCCGAAAAATGAACGAATACTTATCTGCTAATCCTCAGCAAGTGCCTGCCACTTATTTCAATTATCTCGGTAGCAGTCTGATGCAATTAAATAGGAATGAAGAAGCTGTACAAGCTTTATTGACAGGAGCAGACTTGTCCATTCAACAACATCCATTAATTTATGTCAACCTTGCAAGGGCTTATAGTGCTATGGGGCGTTATGAAGATGCAGAAGCTACTTACGAGAAAAGCGTGGAATTAAGTCCGCTTAACTTTACAATTTACTTCGAATTAGGGGTACTTAAACGAGTATATTTGGATAGACCACCTCAAGAAGTCATAGATTGTTTCTCCAAAGTTGTACAACTACTTCCAAATCATTGGCCAGCATGGATTGAATTGACTGCTGTTTACTTGCAATCTGGACAATTGGATAGTGCAGAACAGGTTTCCCGACAGTTCATATTCGCAAATCCAAACATCCAAGCAGCTTATCTGCAATTAGGCCAAGTATTGCGGCTTCAAGGCAAAATGGACGCCTCCCGGCAGCAGTTCGAAAAAGTATTGACGCTTGCAGATGAGGATGCCGTTTTCGATATGTACTACAAGCTGTTTGCATTGGCTGGCTTAGGGATAAAAGACAGCTTTGACATTGCTACTAAAAACTTCAGAACAGCACTTAGCGACGATGCCGATTATTACTTCAGTCTCGCTATTGTTCACGTTTTTAACATGCAAAACGACCTTGCGCTTGAATTCCTGGAAAAAGCCTTTATAAATGGTTGGAAACCAGACCCCAATGATGACTCCAATTCTTTCAATCATTCAGAATTATACATGCTCCGGCAAACGCCGGAGTTCAAAGCATTGGTTAAGAAATACTTTCCCAACCAAGTTAAAGACTAAAGCCTCATGAAAATGAAATACCACCTCACCACCATACTCATCGCCATAAACTTGATACTTTTCGCCCAATCCGAAAAAGGCGCAACTCCGCTGAATCCGCAATCCGCAATCGCAAATCTGCAATCAACGAGGGCCGTCGTCATTGGCATCTCCGATTACCAGGACGAGCAGATACCCGACCTGCGCTTCGCCGACCGGGACGCCGAGGCGTTTGCCGCTTGGCTGCGCTCCCCCGCTGGTGGCTCAATGACCAATGACAAAATGACTTTATTGACCAACAAAAACGCTACCACTGGCAAGATGATAGCCGCCCTCGACGGCCTCATAGTTGCCAGCAAACCCGGCGACGAGGCCATCATCTATTTCAGTGGTCATGGCGACGTGGAGCGGGTGACCAAGTTCCAGCGGGGCTTCCTGCTCACCTACGACTCGCCGCCTGCGGTGTATGCTGCGGGCGCTTTCTCCCTGCAATATTTGCAGGACATCGTCACCACGCTGTCCGAAGCGGGGGTGCAGGCGGTAGTGATCACCGATGCCTGCCGGGCGGGCAAGCTGGCGGGCAGCGAGTTCGGCGGCTCCAAGGCGACCTCGGCGGCGCTGGCACAGCAGTTTGCCAACGAGGTAAAAATCCTCTCCTGCCAGCCGGAAGAATTCTCGCTGGAAGGCGAGCAGTGGGGCGGAGGCCGTGGCTGCTTCAGTTACCACCTCGTGGACGCCCTCTATGGCATGGCCGATGCCAACGCCGACGGCACGGTGAACCTGCTGGAACTTGGCAGATACATCGAAGAAAAAGTGCCTGCCGAGGCTGCTCCCCATTCGCAAATCCCGTTCACGGTAGGCAGCAAATCCGCACAAATCGCCAGTGTGGACACCGAGGCGCTGGCGCAATGGCGGCAACAGAAAAACGGCGAGGCGATGGCCTTCAAAAAGATTGATTCCAGAGGATTGGAAGACTTGGCGCTGGCAAAAGCGGATACGGGCGTTTTGGAAATGTACCACGCCTTCACCGCTGCACTGGAGGCTGGTAATTTGATGGCCACTGACTCCACGGCTGGAAAATCTGCCGATGATTATTACAAGCTGCTGATACAGGAGCCTTCCATCGCCGACCTGCACGGGCTGATGACGAGGAACTTTGCAGCGGCGCTGATGGATGAGGGGCAGCAGGTGATAAATAGGTTTTTGAAAACGGACCCACAGACAGTGGACAATATCTGGGCGAACCCGATAAAGTACGACCATATTCCGGCTCGGCTGCACCGGGCAGCGGAACTGCTGGGGGAGAAGCATTATGTTTATGACAACCTCAAAGCAAAAGAGTATTTTTTCCTTGCGAAAAAGACCCGAAAAGCTAACCACCCGGAATTGTCGTTGGATTCTATTTTCAGCTTAAAAAAACAGTTTTTAAATACAGGCTTGTCACATGATTCAACAGCTGCTTATCTGTATGAAAGTTTCTTTGAATTTTCAGACGTGGACTCTACCATTCAGCACTATCTTTCGAAGGCTGTAGAATTAGCTCCAAACTGGGCATTGGGTCATTCGGAGCTGGCAGGCTCTAATGAGGGTGCCAGTTATAGTTATGATGTAATGCAGAAATCTCTCGTTCATTACCAGAAAGCCATCCAATTGGATTCCAGTTTTCTATCGCCTTATCGTCATATTGCATGGAAGTATGAAATATTGGGAGAAGCTGAAAATGCACAATTCGCAAGAGAAACCTATATCAGAAAAGTAAAGGAAAAATATCAAGATGGCACCACTTCCATACCAGCTTATGAACTCAATTCAATGGGTAACGTCTTGTGGAGATTGAAGCGATACCGTGAAGCCGAATCGGTTCTAAAAGAAGCTATTCGCATCACCAACGGCAAGTACCGTGGCCCTTTTGGAAACTTAATCATGACGCTTATTGATGTAGGTAAGTATGAGGAGTCTATTCATATCTTCGAAACGAATTGCACTGAGACTCATTTAAGTTTCTATTCAGTTTTAGGTGACATTCTTTTCTATTACCTAAATGACCCTAAACGGGCTGAAGTTTATTATCAAAAAGGATTTGAAAATCGTGGTGAAGTTTATGCTAATGCAACATCAGGCACTTATTCTATTGCCCATTTTCATCGCCTTACCGGAAATTTGGAAAAGGCGCAAACCTTCATGAAATCATATCCTGCAACCGACCTTTGGCATCAGCTTGAGTTGGGAGACCTTTTAGTTCAATCTGGCAAGGCAAATGAGGCTCAGCCATACTTCGAAAGTATTGCCCAACTTGCTAAACCGCTATTCACCAAAGATGACCATGGGCCAAATAACTTTGGCGGGCCAGATTATTTGTATCAAATAGTTTCACTACAACGGCTAGGGAAAATACCTGAAATGGAAAAAGCCATTGCCAATGCATTGACTGCCCCTGAGATGGATAGCTGGCGGCACTTCTGGTTGGCGGGTACATTCTCCCAAATTGGTCGTTTGGAAGAAGCCATGCAGCATTTGGAATTGGCGGAAAAAACTGGTTGGGAGCCTAATACTGCGGGTTGGTTTTACGGCACCACAAAGGATATCTACCTCGACCCCCTCCGCCACCTCCCCGCCTTCCAAGCCTGGGAGCAGCGCTGGATGCCACCGTACAAGGATTATTCAAAAGAATAGCCATCATTGATAACCCCCACCCCATCCCCGTATCAACTAAAACTAACTTTGCCCACATGAAACAAAACCTGTTGAAGTACGGCCACTTCCTCGCCATCGCACTCGTGCTGTTGGGGTTGGCGTTTTATTGGTTCAGCAAACCGGGCCAAACGCAAAAGCTGGCGTCCGAGCTGTACCAACCAGAGCAAGAGAAGCTCGCCAGCCTTCTCGACGAAATCAAGGTCGCCGGGTTTGCTGGGCTGGCGCAAAACCAGCAGGACAGCCTCGCCGTGGCACTTGATAAATATGGGGCAGCCAATTACCCGGAAGCCCAGCAATTACTGGACTTCTACCTCAAAGCTCACCCTGAAGACAAGGCCGCCCGGTTCTACTTTGGTATGACCTTTTTGTACTTGAAATCCCCCGAAAAAGCACTTGAAACCCTTTCGCCGCTCTCGCAATTGAACGGATTCGAATTGCAGGACGATGCCCGCTGGTACACCGCCTTGGCTGCCACCAATGTTGACCAGATGCGGGCAATTGGCCTGTTCTCCGCATTGGCCAAAGACCCCGGCTCCAAGTACCAACAGGCCGCATCGGCGGTGATGAATTCCATCCTCGAAAATCCGGGGAAATTCCGTTTTCAAATCGAAAGCGGGGAGGGGCTGAAATGCTCCATGCTCATCGCTGCCGACCCAGCTTGGTGGCAGGCTGGTTGGGCGAGGACTTTGTTGGGATTGCTTTTCCCAGTGGCAGGTGTTGGCGTGTTTTTTTGGCAAAAAAAGATGAAACGCCTCGAAAGGGAAAACCGTCAAATGGGCGTGGACATGGAGGCTTCCGATGCCCTGCTCTTCAATATCCTGCCAGCCGAAACAGCTCAAGAACTTAAGCAGTTCGGGCATTCCGATACCCGACGGCACGAGATGGTGACGGTGCTGTTCTGCGATTTTCAGGGCTTCACGAATATTGCGGAGCAGATTGGACCGGAGGAACTGGTGGCCTACCTCGGCACCTGCTTTGAGGCTTACGACCGCATCATCACGGCGCATGGTTTGGAGAAAATCAAGACTGTCGGCGATTGCTATATCTGTGCGGGTGGGCTGAATGATGGCCGTCAGGTACTGGCCAAAGCCTCCTCCGATGCCGTGAGCGTCATCAAGGCTGGCCAGCAAATGCTGCTTTTTTTGAAAGATTTCAATCGAAAACAAGAAGTGATGGGCAAACCACCGTTCAAGGCACGGGTGGGCATTCACACGGGGCCAGTGGTGGCGGGCATCGTGGGCATCAAGAAATACGCCTACGATATTTGGGGCGACACGGTGAATATCGCTGCCCGCATGGAGCAGACCAGTGAAGCGGGGCATATCAATATCTCCGGCTCGACCTATGAACTGGTGAAAGACCAATTCGCCTGCATTTACCGGGGAGAAGTGGACGCCAAGGGAAAGGGAGCCGTGGACATGTATTTTGTGAAAGCATGAAACGCTCTCCAGCCAATTTTTTAATTGCTGGGCTTTTTTTTTATTCTAACCCATGCTATCAAATTATAAATTTTACATTTGCCCGAATCCCTACAACAAGCTTCCTAATCGCCCAATCAAGCCCGCACTTGAACAACAAAATTTCTTCACTTAAAATAATGTACAATGAAAACGATGTTTGCCCAACTGATAGCGGTTCTATTTTTTACTGCCGTTGTCAAAAACACCTGCTATTCACAAATCATTGATTTGGACGAATCCACCGCTTGCGTAGTATCGGATGTGAGCGGAAAGGTGACTTACAAGGAAAAAGGGAACGATACGGCCAAGCCAGTGAGCGCTGGCACGGTGATACCGGATGATGCGACGGTGATGGTTCCAGACAATGCTTCTTTTACCTTGGCGAATGCCAACCGTACCCTCTCGGTTAGTAAAAAAGGGACTTACAAGATGAGCGTACTTGCAGCGGATGTGCAAGTAAAAGGTACGGAATCGAGGTTTGCGAAGATGGCGTTTGCGGCAAAGGGGTATGCGAGAGACACTTCTAAAAACAAAAAAGGCTGGGGAGACAAGGATTCCCTCCTGTTCGAGATGCCGCTTAAAGGCAAATTGCCGCTCCAAACCGTTACTTTCCGATGGACCGCTTTGAATGATAATCCATCTTTCAAGCTCGTCATCTTTCAAAAATCTTTGGAAACGCCTGTTTTGTCGGTTTACACTGCTTCCAATACTTTCAGTTTTGACCCAGTCCAGTTAGCCATCAAACCAGGGCAGGCTTGCTTTGCCCAAGTGTTTTTGGCCAATGACTCAAAAACCGCATCCAAAGTATTGAGCATTACTTTTGTTCCACAAAAAGAAGTGGAAATGGTGATAGCTTCTTTGATGAATGAGCAGGAATATATGAAGAGCGATGCCTCCAAAAAATTGCTGCTTGAAGCAGTGGAACTGGATGCCCAAGATTTCAAATCTTCCGCCGCATTGCGTTATAAAAGAGCTTTAAAAATGGACTCAGGAAACGTTCTTGCCTCCCAAATGTATGCTGCGTTTTTGAATGGTGCTGATTAATAAAGCAGGTATAAAAAAAGCATAAAAAAGCGGCAACCGAATTCGGTTGCCGCTTTTTTTGTGAGCTTATGCGTGAGTTAATCCTTTACAAATAAATAATTTTTGCTGCTTTATATTCAAACCTCAAAATCATTGCTTATCTGGAAAATATTGCTTCATAAGCGCTTTGTATCCTTCCGTTTCACGGATGTTTTCCAAATCACCCTCCGTTTTTATCAATTCGTATTTACAGCCTAGTTTTAGTGATTTTTCAAGCCAAGATAAAGCTTCTGACTTGTGATTTAATAACGACTCCAAACAAGCAATAATAAAATGATAATTACTTGAAGTACTATCGTATCTAAGTAGTTTCTGGTTCGCTTCAATAGCATTTTCATATTGCCCTAAAGTAAAATATGCCCAGCTTAATTCTTCATAAATTGCAAATTTACTCGAATCCAAACCGACCGTTTTAACCGCCATTTCCTCAGCCTTATCCATCTTCCTCCATTCTTTAAAAGTAGTAGCGATATTAAGTACCGGCATTACCCACTTCGGCGCCAATTCCATCGCCAACTCATAGTTGTCAACTTGCTTTTGAAACAATTCTGAATTTTTCTTTTGATTCTCAACTGCTTTATAAACGAGCCTTATATTGTCATAAATCAACCCAATTTCATTGTAAACATAGGCAGCACCACTGTCCATTTCAAGTGCTTTGAATTCCAACGCCAATGCTTGATTCAAGAGGATTGTGTCTTTCAATTTAGCACCTTCCAATCGTTTTATCAAACCTTCAAAATAATACTGCTTTGCAACAAGCTGGTTGTACAAAACATGCCGTTCGCCCAGCAACGATGCGGCTTTGGCGATATAAACCGGGTTTGATTTATAATGGTCAATATCAACCTGTTCGCTCCAGCGCACTGCCATTTCGGCCGGGTCGGCACGGAGATAAGCGTTGATAGCCTGCTGCGAATCGTCCTGCAGTGCAACGGCAAAATTCCGCTTCATGATTTGATGCATCGGTGCAAGGGCCGGCTCATCGTAAAGCCGGTCGAACAGCTCACTGGCCGACCGGCCTGACTGGAATCCGGGTTTCAGGTCGGACGGCAGGAAATAATGGCTGTTCACCGCAGCCTGAAATTCTGCGTAGAGTTGTTGCACGGAGGTATCGGCAGCGGCCAGCAGTTCCTCCAACATGCCCTTCGGTGCCACCGGGCTCAATGGCTGCGGGGTAGCCCTTTCTGCTATCAATTGCGAGAGTTCAATAGGGTCAACACTGACGAGTTTGGCGCTTTTGTTCCCATTGGTGACGGGAAACTGCGCTTGGTCGGTCTCTGCTGGAATGGTTTCCTCCAAATACCTTTCCAGCTCAAAAAGCGTCACCAAACTGTCCTTGTTTTTGTCGGCCATGCCCACCAGGCCGTCAATGAGGTGGAAGGAAAACACGCCACGCCCCCCACCCCACTGCTCACCTTCGAGGGAGAGTTCGTTGGGCTGGCAGGACATGATTTTTACTTGATTTTGGAATTGTGCGGACAACGCCTGAGCGGTGGCTCCCACGCCCTCCCGGCCGCCAGCGAGGTTGCCAGAGTGGCAAGCATCGGTGATGACGATGATTTTGGCTTTTTGGTCCACCAGCGTTTCGAGGTAGTTGTTCAGGTCGTTCAGCCGCAGGGCACCAATCATGTAGTTGGTGGGCGGCGTGTCGTAAGCCAGAAGAAAGCCTTGCTGGCGCTTGGTTTTGGTCTCCACGTCGCCGTGGCCGGAGAAGTAGATGACCGCCTGGTCGTCGGGGCCACACGCCTCCATCAACCAATCGAGTTCGGCATAAATCTGGGCGTTGGTGGCTTGTTCATTGGTGAGGATCTTGATTTGCTCATCTTTCAGGCTTCCGCCACCCTTCGACTTCAAATATTTCACGAACTCCTTGGCGTCTTTGTCGGCGTATTTCAGGTCAGGAATGCCATCCTCCTGATAGTTCGAAATGCCAATCACCAATGCTTTTGTGATACCCGAAAAAGAAGTGGTATTGTCCATTGGCCGCCCACCTTTTGCGTTGGTTCCAGCGGGTGGTTGTGCAAAAAGGCCGTTCAATAAAAAGAAAAAAAGAAGAATGCTCGAAATTTTCATTTTGGTGTTTTTGCGCCAATTGGTTGATGGTTGTTCAAGGTAAAAATAGCCCGCATTTTGATGTAACCGAAAAAATAATTTGGATTTTTAGTGATTCCATTGCGGGCGAACAGCGTATTAACCTTAAACTTACCCCGAAAAAGAGGGCTAAACTATTCATTTGTTCACAACCAATTTTTTTATGAAAACAATATTGCTTTTCATCGCTGTCACTTGCTTCAGCTTCTATTATTTACCAAAATCGGACTTGGTTATCACTTCCTTCGATAAAACAGCAACCTGTACCCTGCCCTCAAATCTTGCGCAGCCCGATTTGACCCTCGGGGAAAAAGCCTTCGCCTCCCTTGCCGGGGTTTACGGCAATTCGGACTTCTCTGCCGACCCCGTGCTCGTCACTTCCTACAAGGCCAAAGTAGTAAAAGGCGTTTTCGACCGCCTGAAAAATGCCAAAGGAGACTACAGCTCCCGGCGGCCCTACCTGCGTTTTGTGGACCAAACGGGTTCTGGCGTAGCGGTGGCCTACCCCAAAATGGGCCTGATTATGCTGGAGGAAAAAGGCTACGACCTCTGCGCCAGCTTCGGCAAGGACTCGCTGAACGCATTGGCTGCCTTCCTTTCCCACGAGCTGACGCACTGCTACGAAAAGCACGATTGGGAGGAATATTTCGCCTCTGAATTCAAGGGGAACGGACTGGGGAACGAAGTGAGCGACGACGCCAAGGAAGACGAAATCCAGGCGGACTACCTCGGCGGTTTTTTGTCGTACCAGGCTGGCTTCAACCCCTTCGGCATCATGCCAAGGTTCCTCGATACCGTTTATAGCGCCTACAACCTGACCGATGCAGATCTCTCAAAATACCCAAAAAAAGAGGAGCGTAAAAGCATCTCCAAAGAATCAGAGGAAAAGCTGAAAAAGCTGCTCGACCTCTTTGAAATGGGCAATTTCCTCGTAGCCCTGGAGGAGTACGACGATGCCCTCGAATACTACTACAAAGTGCTGGAAGATTTCCAGAGCCGGGAGATTTTCAACAACCTCGGCGTGCTGTCCACGCTGTCGGCGATGAAGCATTTCACGCCGTTGGAGAACAAGTTCGCCTTCCCGGTGGAGTTGGACGTTGAGTCCCGGATGCGGGTCGGGTCAAGGGGGGACAATGCCAAGGAGTTCCGGGAAGAAAAGCTCTTGGAGGCCATTGATTTTTTTGAAAAAGCCCGACAGTTCGATAGTTTTTACCCCATTGCCTACCTGAACGAAGGTTGCGCCCATGCCCTGCTCGGCATTTCACAGCGGGATTTCAGCGAGCTGGAGTGGCAGGATGCCGAAAATGCGGGCCTCCGGGCCATCCGCATCGCCAAGGACGACCCAGAAAACAAAACCACGCTGGTGAATGCGCAAGTACTGCTCGGCATTTTGAGCGCCCTGAAAAACGATTCCACCAGTGCCCAGCTTCATTTTCATGAGGCTTTGAAAATGGACTCTACCCATTTTTTGGCGAAAGCCAACCGGAATGTTTTGACAAACGTCAAGAACCTTGTTTCTCTAAAAGCAGCAACAAACCTGGCGGACGAAGTCATTGATGACCAGCCCTTCAACAGCCTCCGGCTCAATGCGGACAATAAAAAATGGGATATTTTGGCGGACGACGACTACAAAATCACACTGCTGGGCAAGGCTTACGACCATTCTTTTATACTGGCCAACACCTCCACCAAAGGCACCGGCAGCAACCGGGTGAAAAAAAACACCTACCTGCATTACACAGCCGCCGCATACGCCCAACCTTCAAGCAAGGGGATTCGCATAGGAGACCCCCTATCGAAAGTGACCCAAAGCGACAAATACGGCGAACCGCAATCCAGGATGAGCCTCGGCAAAGGCACTTTCTTGCGGTATATTCAAGACGCAACCACGGGTGTCATCTTTCAATTTGACGAAGATAACAAGCTGGTTCGGTGGTGCATTTATCGGCAGCAAAGGGGTTGAGATAGGCTAACCGCTTAGTTTAGAGGTTCACCAGTTCCTGTGTCTTCGACAATTTCGCAGCAAGTTTTTCAATGCTATTAAGGATTTTATTTTTCCATCCATATTGTTGAAAGCCAATTGTTATGTCGGCATGGTAAACATAAAATAGTCAAAAACTTTTTATTTCTAAAGCTCATAACCGATAATTTAAAAATCAAAAGAGTGTTTGCAAAGCAAATTTGCTAAGTTTGCTATCATCCGAAGTTCCCCCCAGCATACCAGCCTCCATCATCACTCAAAACCCTAATTTGATGAAACAACTGATTTCAATCTTTCTACTGCTGTCAAGTTTCACCTTGTTCGCACAAACGCCCACTCCCTCCCTCCGTGGTGCCAGCCCAATCACTTCAAGCAACGAGGGCAGCGGCGTGACCCGTGCCGTGGTCATCGGCATTTCCCAGTACGAAAACGAAGGCAACGAAGACCTCCGGTTTGCCGACCGGGACGCCGAGGTTTTTTACAATTACCTGCGCTCCAAGGCAGGTGGAAATTTGCCAGAAAAAAATATCAAACTGCTCACCAACGACATGGCCACCATTGCTTCCATTGGGATTGCTTTGAACTGGCTAAAAGAAGAAACCAAGAAGGGCGATAAGGCCATCTTCTATTTTGCGGGGCATGGAAAAGTGGAAACCAACCCGATTGCGGAGCACGGCTTTTTGTTGGCCACCAACTCGCCGCCCAATAATTTGAAAAACAATTCCATTCGAATTGAGGACTTGGACGAGGATGCCAAGGTTTTGTCCTCCGTGACAGAGGCCAAGGTCATTTTCATTTTGGACGCTTGCCGGTCTGGGACGATTGCCAACGTGGGCCCGGTGCTCAGTCCCGAACTTCGGGGCAAGCAAAAGGAAAACGAGGTGCGCCTACTCTCCTGTAAGGCTGACCAATTATCGCAGGAGGACATTGCCTGGGGACAAGGCAGGGGGCTTTTCTCTTACTACCTCGTGAACGGGCTGATGGGCTTGGCCGACGAGCAAGGCGATGGTATTGTCACCTTGGAAGAGCTTAAAGACTATTTGACCATGAACATAAAAAAAGCCCTGGTTGAAGTCAATTCCGACCAGCGCCAAACGCCAGTTTTTGTGGGTGAGGATGAAACATTCGAGCTGGCAACAGTGGACCAACCTTCCTTGTTGGCCTTGGAGGAATCGCTCAAGAACCCGCAGGACAACAACTTGGCCGTCGCAATGGTCGCTTCTCCAAGTGGGGGCGGCAGAGGCTCTTCGGCAGCCGACGACGGGCAACTGAAAAAAGACCGTGAAATCTCCGCCTATTTAAAAGCGATAGCCTTGGACAAGCTTGCCGACAGCAAAGATTTTAATACGGCCTTGGAAAGCAAAGAGGGCCTGCTTGATTACATTCTTTCGCACAACAATGCCAGTTTTACAGACGATTCGCCGGAGTTGAAAGCAGGGGAAGATGCGTTCAATGCACTGGCGCAAAACGCAGCGAAAGACAAGGAAGCAAGAACCCACTTGTCCAATATGATTGCGATTGAACTGCACAACCGGGTTCAAACGGCCATCAACCTTTACCTGTCAGGAGACTTTGAAGAACTTGCCAAGCGTCAGTTGAAGGATAAAGTTGCCGAGTATGCGAAATACCCAAAATTGATGAAGGCCATCATGCTCTTGATTGAGCCGGACCAGTCGCTTTACCGACAGTTGGAGGTGAATTACTACTACTGCAATGGGGTGTTTGCGAGGTTGAACAAACAGTTGGGCAATGTGTCCAATGACCCGAACGACGACCCAATGACCAACCAAAAAAAGGCGCTTGCGTTGGACGACAAAGCAGCTTATGTGCACAATGAAATCGGGCTAATTTACCTGATGGAAAACGATTTGGTGAACGCCGAAAAGTATTTCAAACAGGCTGCCGAGCTTGCACCGGGCTGGGCGCTGCCGCCCGCCAACCTGAGCATCGTTTACAATGCGCAAAACCAATCGGGGCAAGCTGCTACCAGCGCCAACAAGGCCATTGAGCTTCAGCCTGATTACTTTGCGTCTTACACCACATTGGGCAAAATAGCGCTGGATGAAAAGGACTACCTCCGGGCCGAAACCATGTATCAAAAGGCGATTAGTTTGAACAAAGCACATTTTTTGGCCTACCAAGAATTTGCAGAAACTTGCCTGGAGACGACCCGCTATTACGAAGCGGAAAAAAACTTCACTATCGCTGACAGCTTGAAATCAAATGCGATTCCCCCACCTCCTATGATGGATGTCCGGACTGCAGCAGGTTACACTGTATCCGTTGACCAACCGACTCCAAAGGTGGAAAAGGCACTTTATCCTAAACCAAAAACAGTAAAAGAATGGATGAGCAATGGAGAGATTTACTTCGAAATGGGCGAATATGCCGAAGCGGAAAATTGCTATCGAAAAGTCATAGAATTAGAGCCAAATCACCCAAAAGTATTTGAACTTTTAGGTCAAACCCTCCTCAAACAAGACCGCTTTGAAGAAGCAGCGCTCAGTTTTGAAAAACTCCTGAAAATACGGCCCAACGAGCTTGCCTTGCAACTGCTGATTGCCGATGTTTACCAAAAACAAGGCCGCTGGGTGGAGGAAGAAGCCATCTATAGAAGTTTAATTGAATCCAAGGATACGGTTCAGGCGTTGAAAAGCGATGCCCACCTCCGGCTCATCCAATTGGTGGAAAAGCAGCAGCGCTACTGGGAACAGGAACAACTGATGGTGCAATACGAGGCAGTTTACGGTAAAAATCCTGCGGTTAAACGCCAAAGTTTTTACGAAAAAATGGTGCAGCTGCACCCCGACAACCTCGATTGGCTGAACAAACAGGCGAATTTTTATGAAGAAACAGGTTCTAAAGGTTGGGCCAGCGATACCTATGACCAAATACTCCAGAAGGATTCCCTTTGGGATGGCGCAGGGTTCATGCACGCCAAAATCGGCTACTATGCAAGCGAGGACAGCATAGCCATCGTCCATTTTAAAGCGGCCATTCGCCTTTTGCCCGGATTGAGTTCTCCAAAATTTGACCTTGCCCGCATTTACCACCGCCACTTGGAATTTGACAAGGAAATTTCCACGTTGGAAGACCTGTTGAAGAACGGCCAGATAGACCTTGAACGCCGCATCCACTTGGCAGATTTGTACATGCTCTCCCACCGTTACAAGGATTCAGAAACCTTGCTGATCACCGCTGATAAAATCAGATTGGAGGAAGTTTCCGGCTTGAACGAACTTAGCGGAAAATTGGACTTACTGCGGGGGGAACCCAAAACTGCCATCGGGTTTTACGAAAAAGAGCTTGCCAAAAAACCAGCTGACCAACAAGCTGAAATATGCTACACCATTGCCCGACTCCAAGCCAGGGCTGGTGAAAAGGACCAAGCTTGGAAATGGTTGCAAAAAGCTATTGCCAACGGATTCAAGTACAAACTGGTGATACAGTACGACGAAACTTGGAAAGATTACCAGCAACGATGGAATTCCGACAAGCCCAACAGCCCAACTGGTGGTGGTTGATTTGCCTGTTCCAAAAAAAAATTACTTCTACTGATAACCATTCCACAAACCCGGTATTGATGGTCATAAAACGATTAGATTTTATCACTCTTCAATCTCGGTACAATGAAAACGAAACCATTTTTCTTCGCAACATTTTGCATCATCTTTTTGGGAAATTTCACCCAAGCCAATGCCCAAAAAATCAATTATTGGATAGGCGGGACACCCGGCCAAACCACCAACTGGAGCTGCCCCAAAAACTGGAGCACCTACCAAGTACCCGATGCTTTCCAAACCGTAATAATCCCTGATATTGAAAGCAATTCAGGCTTTTACCCCATCATCAATGAGGCGGGAATGGAAGTGAACGCACTGGTTTTGGAGTCTGGGGCCAGCTTGACCATCACTAAGAAAGGGAGCTTGAAAGTTGAAACGAGCATGGAGCAGTTCGGCGGTGCAAAAACGGAATTGGATGGCAAGTTGTACATTCCATCAAATCTGTTCGCAGGTGAAATGAAGCTGGGATTTGACCCTGATTGTGCAATCATTGCTTCAAATTAATTTAAAAAAGTTGAGGTGATACCTAGTTTTTAATAGCGTTTCTTTCGAAAAGACAGATTATTCCGAGTTTTTCTTTGCATAACTAATCATAAGGAAGGCCCCGGCAAAAAAGTTGGCCGGGGCTTTTTAACTTTGGGCGTTGCTCAAATACCTAGATTAAGAAGTATGCAAGAAATCACAGTGGACAGCGCCTATTTGGCCGAGCTTCGAAAAGGCTCGCCTGCTGCCTTCGAAGAATTGTACAGCCGTTATTTCCGGATGGTGGAAGACATGGTTTTCAAGTTCAACGGAAGCACGGAGGATGCCAGGGACGTATTTCAGGAGGCGCTGTTTGTCTTCGTAAAAAAACTGCGGGAACCGGATTTTGTGCTGACCAGCAAGGCCAGTACCTTCCTCTACGCCATTGCACGTAACCTTTTCCTGAAAAAAGCAGGGAAGGCTACGGTCGAAATCAGCATGGATAACGAAAAGTTCAGCCAAATGGGCAAAATGGAAGAGCCAGCCGCTGGCCATTCCGCCAACGAAAAAGACGATATGCTAAACGTAATGAACGATAAACTGGGGGAGCTGGAGGAGGATTGCCGATCGGTTATCACCTATTCGTTTTACCAAAAACTTTCCCATGCACAGATCGCCGAACTGACCGGCTACACGGAAGCATTTGTCAAAGTGAAAAAATTTCGTTGCCTGGAGTACCTGCGCAAGCTGGTGAAGGCCACCGATGTTTTCAAAAACCTGTAACGAATAGCAACACATGGAAAATAACGGTTACATAGCGCGCATCCACCAATACCTCCTTGGTGAAATGAACCCAGCCGAACAGGCCGAATTTGAAAAGGCAATGCTTGCCGATGGGCAATTGGCGCAGGACATTAAACTGGAAGAAAAACTGCTGCTCGGCATCACCTTGGTGGGCGACGAAACCCTGAAAAAAGGCATCGCCAGCACCGATCAGCGCATGGCAGCTAAACAATTTTTTAACAAGGGGAAAGTCGTTTCCCTGCAACCTAATAAATTCATTATGAAAAAGATTATTTCCATCGCAGCCGCAGCCGTCGTGCTTTTCGGACTGGTTTGGTGGGGCTTCTTCCGCCAGACTGCACCATCTTCCGACCAGCTTTTTGCCAACAATTTCAAACCCGAAACCGCCAAGTCGGTTGCCATTGCCGAAGGGCTCCAGACTTCCAGCGGCTTGTTGGGCGACTCAACGAGCAATGCGCAAGACAGCCTTTTGACTGCCTTGAAACTCTACAACGATGGTAAATACAACGAGGCCATGGTAGCGCTTGACACCTTTCTGGTTTACCACCCGGCCAACGATACCGCCCAGTTCTACCTCGGCATGTCGCACCTAAATGCAGAGCGTTACGCCCGTGCAGTGGAAGTGTTAACTCCCATCACGACGGCCGAAAACTCAAGTTTCAAACTGGATGCCATGTGGTACCTCGGCCTCTGCTATTTCAAAGTGGATGGTGGCTTCGCAAAAGCTGAAGCAATCTTCAGCCAACTCGCCAGCACCCCCGAAAGTAAGGACCAGCAGGCTGCGAAGGGGATTTTGCAGTTGATTGGTCATTGAGTGGGATATTGAGTTATTAAGTTATTGAGATATTGGGTTATTGAGATATTGAACCCAATAACCCAATAGCTAAATAACCCAATATCCAGCCCCACAAATTTTCACAAACCTACTCATCAAGTACCGCTATGCATAAATTAACAAGCATCCTCATTGGGGTCTTGGTCTTTACTTGCGCAATGACCAGCCGTGCCGATACCGCAACAGAATTGAACGTGGCACAGACTATATTGGACAAACTCTACCTTGCCGCCGGACAATTTGCCGTGTCAAAGCCACGGCTCGAAATGTCGAAGGAGAATGGAAAAGGGGCTGCCTACTATTATTCCAAAAACCTCATCGTTTTGGATGAAAAGACTTACGAAATATGCCGGAGCATGGGCAAGGATTCCACCGAGGCATTGGCTTTCATCCTGGCGCACGAGCTGTCCCATGCCTTAAAGGCAGCCACCAAAAAAGGTAAAACACCGACCAATTTCCTGGCCTACGACCAGAACTTCGAGGCGGATACCCGGGATGAAAAAACTGCCGACATCAATGGGATTTTCACGGCCTATCTTGCCGGGTACAAGCTCACGAAGGTGGTGCCGAAATTGCTACCCGTACTTTACGACACCTATGGCCTAACTGGCCGAACGATAAAAGGCTACCCCTCTCTCGATGAGCGCCGCCGCTCGGTGAAGGAGGTGTTGGAAATCTCTGACGACTTGATTGACCTTTACGAAACCAGCAGCTACCTCCTTGCCGCAGGCTACTACGACATGGCAGCTACCAATTACGAGTACATTCTGCAATACTACCAGGGTCGGGAGATTTTCAACAACCTTGGCGTGCTGTACTTGTACCAGGCAATGGACATTTATTTGCCCCAAACCGACCGCTTTGTTTACCCCATCGAATTGGATGCCTCCACCCAGCTGAAAAAAATAGGCCGAGGTGCCGAGGAGCCTTCGATGCAGCAAAAAATAGTCAGGATGCAGTTGTTGAACAAAGCCAACAACCATTTTATGACTGCCATCGCCTTGGACCGGAACTTCACTTCCGCCAAGCTGAACTATGTCTGCGCACTCAGTTTGCAGCAAAAACAGCGGGATGCAATGGCCTATTTCCAGAAAAAGAAGCTGCGCAAGGCCGCCGAAAAAAATGCCAACCTGAGCGACAAATACCAATTGGTGGAAGGCATCATCAACGCATTGGCAAACGACAAATCAGCTGCTGAAACGGCTTTCAAAGCATTGTTGAAATCGAAAAACCAGGCTGTGGCCCTGGCAGCCCGCTACAACTTGGATGCCCTGCGGGAGAACCCAAAAGTCATTGCCCCAAAGAATGAATTTGAGTTTCCTCAAAGGTATAAAACCATGATGAATGCTATCAAAATGCCCAAAATGAGCCAAGTTCAACCACTGTCACTGGATGACAACGGCGATTTTGTCAAGCATTTGAAGGAAGGCACTACGGAGACTTTTACCTTCGGAAACAAGCAGCGGAACATTTTTAGTATCATCCGCTTTCAGAACAGCCTCGCTCCCAACATTGACCTGCTGGAGCTGTCCGAACCCCTCAGCCAATCGTTTTTTTACAATTTGGTCACCACGAATACCGGCTATTTTTTGATGTCGTATGAAGATAACCTGGTCATCAAAGTGAGCACCACGGGCAAAGTGGAAGAAATGGCGAAGCTGATAAAGCATTGATTTCGAACAAGTTGGGCGTCAATTTTGACTTGACGCCCAATTTTTAACCCAAAACACCGCTGCTTCCCGCTCAATTAACGAGTTTTGTCGGCAGAGCAATTTGCTCAGGAATTCCACCTACAAAACTTCATGATGAGATTCACCCTACTCCTTTCCCTTTGCTTTTTGACCAATTTCCTGTTGGCGCAAAACCAGACCCGTGCGCTCATCATCGGTATTTCCGACTACCGGGACAGCCTAATCGGCGACCTCCGCTTCGCAAACAAGGATGCGGAAATCTTCGCCAATTACCTCCAATCGGAAGAAGGCGGGAACCTGCCTAACTCGAACATCCTGCGCATGACCAACCAGGAAGCCACCCTCGGTGCCATTGACAATGCCCTCGACTGGCTGATAAAGGAAACCCAAAAAGGTGACAAGGTCATCATCTATTTCAGTGGCCACGGCGATGTGGAGAAACGAACGCTCTGGCAGCGAGGCTACCTGCTGGCGCACGACACCCCCGCCAACAACTACCGAAACAACGCCATCCGGGTAGAGGAACTCGACGAAATCATCAAAACGCTTTCCGTGGGAAATGAGGCCAAGGTCATCGTCATCCTCGATGCCTGCCGCTCTGGGAAGCTGGCCACGGCAGGCCCCAGCCTCACCGCCGAACAGCTCGAAAAACAAGTGGAAAACGAGGTGCGAATCCTCTCCTGCAAGCCCGACCAAAAGTCGCTGGAAGGGGAGATGTGGGGCAATGGCCGGGGGCTATTTTCCTTTTATCTGGTCAATGGGTTGAAAGGATTGGCAGACAAGGGTTCTTTCCCTGACAACGTGGTGACCTTCGACGAGCTGCGGGGGTACATTAAAACCAACATGGACAAGGCGTTGAGCGACCCCGCTATCTCGGCCCGCCAAAACCCCGTTTTCGTTGGCGATGAAAGTTTTGAACTGGCCGAGGTGCAACCAAAAATGTTGGAAGAAGCAACCCATGAAATGGACCTTGCCATGGTATCGCACAGTGCCAGCACAGGTGGAAAAGGCGTGGTAGAAAAATCGCCAGGTGCTGCCAACGCTAACAAGGGCGACGCACTCGTCAGTTTCACGCAGTCGCTCGATTTGGCGAAACTGGCGGAAGACCCCGGCTTCAACATCGCCGTGAAGACAGCAGATACAGCGGTTTTACTGCGGTTTTTTACCAAAAGAATAAAGAACAGCGGGAGCACTGGCGAACCAGAAGAAGCACAGTTGGCTGCCCAATCTGCCTTTTTAGCGACGGTGGAACGGTCGGAGAACGATGCCCCATTGCGCCAGCGGATACAACAACTACTGGCCGCCCGGCTGCACGACCAGGCGCAAGCGGTCATCAACGACTACCTGCGGGGCGATGCCAAGGAACTGGACAAACGCCAGTACATTGACCAAGCGGAAAAGTATGTGAAATACCCACTGATGCTCAAAGCTGCGATGCAGTTGTTGCCAAAAGATTTTTTGTTATACCACAATGCGGAGGTGAAATACTACTATTTCGACGGGGTATGCACCCGGCTGGCCAGCCTCATGTCCGGCGACCCGATGTCACGCATCCCAGAAGCGTTTGCGAAGCAAAAAAAGGCGCTGGCGCTGGACGACAAAGCAGCTTATATCCACAACGAACTGGGGCTGCTTCATTTGTTGCGGGAGCAGCCAGACAGTGCCCTGCTCTATTTTCAAAATGCCGCCGAACTCGCCCCGAATTGGGCACTCTCGCAAGCAAACCTTTGCGCCGCCTATGGTGAAATCGGGCAGCTTGCCAAGGCCAAGGAAGCGGGTGAAAAAGCCATTTCGCTCCAGCCGGACTATTTCGGCACTTACGTCAACCTGGGCGCAGTCGCCGAAAAGGAGCATGATTTGCTGAAGGCAGAAACCCAATACCGCAAGGCCCGTGAACGGAACGACCCGCATTACCTGCCCTATGAGCGGCGGGCCTACCTGCAATTGGAAAGTGCCCGGTACGAGGAAGCCAATTGGCAGTTTTATGAAATGGAGCTTCGGAAACAAGGCATGATAAGTCCACCGATTACTACCGTAGTAGTAGCGGCTCCTGAGTTTTACCTTGACCCTGAGTTTGAATATCCGAGCCTTTCTGGTCCAGGCGTGGTTCACAAGAAGCCAAAGACGGCGCAAGAATTTTTCATGACTGGAAAGGCTTATTTTGAAATGAGCAGGTTTGAAGAGGCAACGCCTTTTTTTAAGCAGGCCATGCGCTTGGAGCCGGGCCACTTGGAAGTCTATTATTACCTCGGGAAAATATGCTTTGACCAGCACCTATACGAAGAAGCAGAGGTTTATTTCAAACGGCTGATAATGCTGCGTCCAGAAGTGGAGTTTATGCCGTTTTTTCTTGCCAATGTCTATCGTGATTGGCAGCGGCCAGCCGAGGAGGAGGCGATTTACCAGCATTTCATTACCAAAAGCAATGAAAATGATATACTGGCGATGTCCTATCTTTCATTAGGTAAATTGATGCACAAACAAGCCCGGTACTCGGAGGAAGAATTGCTGCTGTGGGAGTTTTTTGACAAAATGGACAAAGACCAGGGAATCTACGAATTGAGTATGTTTTACTACCGCATGACAGAAATTTACCCCAATGACCCAAACTGGCAATATCGGAAAGCCGATTTCAAATATCATTTTGATAAGCACGTCAATGGCGTGTACGAGTTCCAAGTGGTTTTAGAAAAGGACTCCCTGTTTCCTGCCCGGCCATATATCCATGCCTTGGCCGGGGCCTATTATTTGAACGAGGGCGATAAAAAGTACTTGAACGAAGCGGATGAACTGTGGGCAGGTGACTTGCCGAAAGCCATCGCACACCTGCGGCAAGCAGCGGCGTTGGCGCCCAGTTTGCCTTCGGCAAAATACGACCTCGCCCGTGCCTGTATTTCCCTTTTCAAATACGAGGAGGCAATGGCTGTGCTGGAAAACCTTCGTGATTCCAATGACCTGGATTTCGATAGCCGCCTCCGCCTCGCTGACCTGTATGCCAGCGCTGGGCGTTTCGAGGAGGCGAAAGCCCTGCTGGACAAGGCTTGGGGTACTAAACCGGAGGCCGTGGACGGCCTGCCCGCCTTAGCTGGAAAACTGGAAATGCTGCAGGGCAATACGGCCAAGGCGATTGATTATTACCGGCAAGAATTTGACTTGGCAAAGGCAAGTGCAGACCATTCTGAAATTGCTATTTCCACCGCTTACACGCTCGCCCGGCTATATGCCCTTTTGGATAAAAAAGCGGATTCGCTGAAATGGTTGGAGGAAGCTTTTGGAAGGGGCTTTGATTCGAAGTTGGTGGTAAAGTATGACGCAAATTGGGACCAGTACCGTGCTGATTTAGATTTTGAGGCATTGGTTGGAAAATATTCCATGAAATAAGCCGAATTGGGTTTTCTATAAAACCTAACTTCGCCCCCCGTGTTTTACCCAGCGCCCAGGCTGCATGAAAGGATTGAAGGATTGAAGGTTTGAAGGATTGAATGCCTTCACGACCTATCCTTCACTGCATCTTTTCATTATTCAAACAAGATAAAATGTCCAACACCACCGACGCCACTGAAATCGTAAATCGTAAATCGTCAATCGTAAATCCGACCATCCGCAACACTATCTTCATCAAAGGTGCTCGTGCCAATAACCTCAAGAACATTGACCTCGACCTCCCGAAGAACAAGCTCATCGTCGTGACGGGCGTCAGCGGCAGCGGCAAGTCCAGCATCACGATGGACACGCTGTTTGCCGAAGGACAAAGGCGCTATGTGGAGAGCCTGAGCAGCTATGCCCGCCAGTTCCTGGGTCGAATGAAAAAGCCGGACGTGGACTATATCAAAGGCATCTGTCCGGCCATCGCCATCGAGCAGAAAACCAGCACCAGCAATGCCCGCTCTACCGTGGGGACGCTGACCGAGATTTACGATTACTTGCGGCTGTTATACGCCCGTGCCGGGCGAACTTTCTCACCCATCAGCGGCGAAGAGGTGAAGCGGCACAGCGTGACGGACGTGGTGGATTTCATCGAAAAACAGCCAGCGGGAACGAAAGTGCAGCTCTTCATCCCGCTGCCCGTGAAGTACCAAGACCGGACGCTTTCGCAGGAATTGAATCTGCTGATGCAAAAAGGCTATTCCCGGATTTTCTGGGAAGGTGAGCTTCGCCAGATTCAGGACATCGTTGAATCCAAGGAATTTGTCCTGACGAAAACCCTGAACGAATACTACGATGAGGACATCCGCATCCTCGTTGACCGCTTCGTGGTGACGCCTGATGACGAGGATATCCGCAAGCAAATTGGCGACTCCGTACAAACCGCTCTCTATGAATCCGAGGGCGAAGCAATCATTGAAATCCTTGCAGACCCTGACGTAAATCGTTCCCGACCAGGGTCGGGATCAATCGTAAATTTCAACACCCGCTTCGAGCTCGATGGTATGGAATTCCTCGACCCGACGCCGCAGTTGTTCAATTTCAACAACCCGTACGGTGCTTGTCCGACCTGCGAGGGATTCAGCCGAATCATGGGTATTTCGGAGGAAAAAGTGATTCCTGATACTTCCAAAAGTGTGTATGAAGGGGCCGTCGCCTGTTGGGTGGGCGAGAAGTATGGCGAGCTGCTGAAGGCATTCTTGAAAGTGGCGCACCACTTTGACTTTCCGGTACACAAACCCTACCGTGACCTCAGCAAAGCCGAACAGAAACTGCTTTGGTCAGGCAACAAATACTTCGAGGGCATCAACGCTTTTTTCAAGGAACTGGAAGCCAATTTATACAAAATACAAAACCGGGTGATGCTCGCCCGCTACCGTGGCCGCACCGTTTGCACGACCTGCCACGGCGGCAGGCTGCGCATCGAAGCGACTTATGTGAAAGTGGCTGGCCGGACTATCACGGATTTGGTGGAAATGCCCGTGGATGAACTTTTGCATTTCTTCGAAAATATTGACCTCACGGAACACGAAAGAAAGATTGCTGCTAGGTTACTTTTAGAGATAAAAAATCGCCTGCGTTTCATGTGCGATGTCGGCTTGAAATACTTGACCGTCAATCGTTTGTCGGCCAGTTTGAGCGGTGGCGAAACGCAGCGCATCAACCTCACCCGCACCCTCGGCAGCAACCTCACGGCCAGCATGTACATCCTTGACGAACCGAGTGTGGGCCTGCATCCACGGGACACGGGCCGCCTCGTGGAAGTGTTGAAAGAACTGCGGGACCTCGGGAATACGGTCGTGGTGGTGGAGCATGAAGAGGATGTCATCAAGGCGGCGGATTACCTCGTGGACATTGGGCCAGCGGCGGGCATCCATGGAGGAGAACTGGTTTTCGCTGGGCCTTACGAGGATATTTACAAAGACGCCTCGGAGAGCTTGACGACCAAATACATGAGTGGCCGCATGACCATCCCCGTGCCGAAGCAGCGCCGCAAATCGGTAAAATGGCTGGAACTGAAAGGCTGCCGCCAGCACAACCTCAAGAACATTGACATCAAAATCCCGCTGAACACCCTGAGCGTGGTGAGCGGCGTGAGTGGCAGTGGAAAGACGACACTCATCAAGGAAATACTGTACCCGGCCCTCAAGGCGCATTTTGGGGAGCCGACGGCCAAAACGCCCGGCGAGTTCAAAAGCTTGACGGGCGACCTCAAATCGCTGACGCAAGTGGAAATGGTGAACCAAAGCCCCATCGGGAAGTCGAGCCGAAGCAATCCGGTGACTTATGTGAAGGCTTATGACGCCATCCGCAACCTGATGTCCAACCAACAATTGAGCAAAATCAGGGGCTACAAGCCGGGGCATTTCAGCTTCAACGTGGAAGGTGGCCGCTGCGAGACCTGTCAGGGCGAAGGCGAGCAGGTCATCGAGATGCAGTTCCTCGCCGACGTGCGGCTGGAATGTGAGGACTGCAAGGGCAAGCGCTTCAAACCTGAACTGCTCGATGTACAGTACAAGGGCAAAAACATCTTCGAAATACTGAGCCTGAGCGTGGAGGAATCGCTCGATTTCTTCGCTGGCAACAAGGAAATCATCACGAAAATAAAGCCGCTGAACGACGTGGGCCTCGGCTACGTGCAACTCGGACAGAGCAGCAGCACGCTCTCCGGTGGCGAGGCGCAGCGGGTGAAACTGGCCAGCTTCCTGCAAGGCGGCAGCGCCAAGAACCCCATCCTGTTCATCTTCGACGAGCCGACGACGGGCCTGCATTTCCACGACATTCGCACCCTACTCGGTGCCCTGAACGCCCTTGTGGAAAACGGCCATTCGGTGCTGGTGGTGGAACACAACATGGAAGTCATCAAATCTGCCGACTGGGTGATTGACCTTGGGCCGGATGGCGGGAAGGATGGCGGCCATCTCGTTTTTCAGGGGACGCCGGAAGCGCTAGCGAAGGTGGAGGGTAGCTGGACGGGGAAGTTTTTGGGTGAGAAGTTGGGGTAATGACTCAAACCGATTATTTTTAGGCGGACAAAACCTGAACGACCATGATTGGGGAAACTTACCAATTTGATAAATCAAATGACGGGATGCAATATGCCTTTGCAAGCATTGGTCCGCAAGGCGTAATTGTCAAATTCGTGATGTACACTTGGATGTATGACAATGTTTACAATTTGGGCTTCGGTGATTTTGAACAAGGACAGGTTGACGATGCGGTTGTTTCAAACAACGAAGACCTCGTAAAAATCATGAACACCATCGCCAGTACCTTGTACGCTTTCACGGAACATTATCCTGGCAGCAAGGTCTTTATCGAGCCGGTTGACAGAAAACGGTCAAATCTTTATCACCATATTTTTAGGAGAAGAATTGAAGAAATTCAACCACTTTTCATTGTAAAAGGATTGACAGCCGACGGCTGGAAAGATTATTTGCCCAGCAATCGTTATCTTGCATTTGAATTGGAACGGAGAAATAATAAATAGGTCGCCAAATCAACGAACATGAAAAAGCCTATCATTCATCAATATCCTGACGGGAGTAAAGCAGAACTTACCGACGAAAATATCGTTGCTTTTGATGCTGCTACTCAAGCTACTTATCATGCGCTTCGAGCAACAGAAGGCAAGGCAATCCTGACTAACAAATATTATCAGAGCCTGAAAACCATCATCAAACACGATTGGATGAAAGAACTTCAAGCCGAACAGCCTGCCATGCCCATGAACATTTTGGTAGCCAAAGTAGTGGAAAGGCTGCCACATTTCATCCCCGGTGATAAGATTGTGGAATTGACAAAGTTTGTGGTTGGGGAATGGGAGAAGCATGAAGTTGAAAGAGAGGTTGGGTTAGTGAAATGACTGCGCAACGGCCAACTTGTTTTTTCAAGGGACACCGGAGGATTTGGTGAAGGTGGAGGGGAGTTGGACGGAGAAGTTTTTGGGGGAGAAGTTGTGAGTTGAAATAGAAGGTCAAAACAGTTTCAACTTATTCTAACTGAAATAAATAAAATGATAAAATGATTGAAAATACGTTTGAAAAGTTCCAGTTAATGGAAAAAGAAAATTTTCAACAAATAGGTAGTTGGTTTAAAGTTGAATCTGAACTATTTAGAGCCTTTTTTAACATACAACAGCTGCATTATAAAAACCATCACATCGCTTATATCGACCCTCAGTATAAGACATACAATTATGAAAGAATTGTCCTCCAATGCTTTCTTAAAAATATTCATTTACTATACAACTGTCATGGCCTGATACTACAAGGAAATTATGGTACTGTCAATATTTTGCAAAGACATATTTTCGAATATCTTTTAATTGGTAAATATTTATGCATAATAAAAAGTGAGGAAAAAGCAAAAAGATGGCTTGAAAAAAGAAGATTCGATGTATACGATGAAATAATTAAACCATTAAAAAAGCAAGGAAAGACAAGCCTACATGACTATTGGGTGCTAATTTGCAATCAAGCTCATGCAACTACTGTGTCTTTCCAAATAACTCTTGAGCATTCGCACATAAAAAAAGAAACATATGCAGCATTGTATTTTATATTGCTTTTATTAAGACTAAACTATCATTTGCTAAATTCACATTTAATTAGTAGAAGGTTAAAATACTGGAAATTAAACTATGGTTATTCCGAAATTGAAGATGAAGAGGTCAGAAAAATGGCAGATATCTGCAAAAATGAAGTTTTTAATATTTTTCAACGACCGGGCAAGAAGCTAATTAAAGATTTCGAGAGTAATTGGAAATTTTCTTAACTCAAGTTAAGCAAGTTTAGCACAGCGCAACTTGCGCTTTTCAACCCACCCCCACCCCGCACAGGATTGCACCACGGATTGAGCGGATTAGGCGGATAAAAACGGATTCGTCCCAAAGCCCCTTTTGTAATCCTTTTTCCTCCACAAAAAATGGCTGCCACACCGCACCTTTGCATTGCAAAACTCCACTAGGGTGACTGCCGCAGTGCACTAGGGTGACTGCCGCAGTGCACTGTTGTAACTGCCCTATCGCACTGTGGCAGTTACAACAATGCGGTAGGAGACATGACAGACCACACCTTTGTAACTGCAAGACCATACTCTTGTAACCGTCAAAACAAACTCCGACACATGCAGAACCATCTTTTGGCAGTGAAATTTTAGCTTCTTTTTAAAGAAAAATTACCTTAGCAAGACAAATTGATTTGCAAACGCAACCTAATTGCACAAAACGAATATAACTCTATAAAGACTACCGTTTCATCACTTTAAAACTAACAAACTCATGTGGTTAATAGATTTTATAAAGCCCGAAGGCGACGAGTCAACCGACACTTGGCATCAAGAGGAGGTTCAACAGCTTTTAGACCGATACAACAACGGCGAAAAAAACGCTAACATGTGCAAGATGCTCATGATGTTCTACGGAATGCGTGGCGATGAACAAAATGCACGACGATTTGGGGATGAAATGATGGAGCGCTTGGAGGAAGAAAAACCATCGGACCTTGAATATTACAAGTGGGAATATTACCACAACTTGGCTAGGTTGGACGTATTCTACCAGCGATGGGAAGCAGCAATCAACAATTACCAAGAAGCCTTGAAACAAGATGAAGTCATGGAGACTTATTACGAAATGGCCGGCTGCTATGGTTACCTAAAAGACATCGAAAACGCCATGAAATATGGTCTTCTTGCTTTGGAAAAGGGTAGAGAAGATGAGGGAGAACCCGATTATACGTGGGAAGAAGTCGGTAGGTTGTTTGCAACCAATAAGAAACCCAAAGAAGCCATTGAGATATTTAGCGAATACGCCAAGTATAATCCCACTGAATGGTATCCACTATATTGCATTGGTCAATGCTGGCAAGACCTTGGCGACCAATACCGTGCCATGGCCTTTTATCAAAAAGTGCTGGAAATTGACCCAAAAAACGCCTTTGTTTATAACAACTTCGGTGCCCTAGCTATCAATGAAGACGCAAGAATACAGGAAGGCATTGGTTACTTGAAACAAGCTTTGGAATATGTGGGCGACCATACTGAGATTAAATCTACAATCCTGATAAACCTGTCCCGTGCCTATGCCCAACTCACGGACTATGCGCAGTCTGAACAATATAAGGTATTGTTGCTACAACACCTTGGATTCCCTGCTGAATTGGTGGAAGTAGATGATGAGGACGAGGACTATGATGATGACGAGGAAAATGAGGGGGGAGAAGAACCAGAAACGATATGATTGTCCAATTTGAACAAGTTTGCGCAGCACATTTAGCCAATTTCAACCTTCTCCAAATCTTCACGTGTTTGCAACACAGGTATAACTCCCGAAGTTTGGGAGCACCTCCCGAAGTTTGGGAGCTTCTCCCAAATTCAACGAGCACGTCGCTGAGCTAGCGGCGTGCTGGAAATTTTTTCCAGGAGCTGGAGAATTTTACCAAGTGCTGGAAGCTTCGGCTAGCACAAATAAGCAAGACCTGCATCCACACAAATGATTACACCCCGGCTTGAGCAGCGTTGGTAGATGAAACAGATTCTCATTCTTAACCAAGCATGTAATACTGCTACTTTATCCCCAGCGTATCCGGGTAATAATGGAAGCCTAAATACGCAATCTTCCACTCCCCATTTTCCTTTTCAAGGATGCGGGTCTCCAATGATTTTCCGAGGAACTTCCGGGTATCCTTTTCATAGGAATTTTGCTCAAAAGTGTACCAAGCCATATCGTTGCTGATGCGGAAGTTTTCGTCGGAGCGCTCCTCCACCGAGCCTTGCCAAAGGGTTTCGTTGGCGTCAAACTGCTTTTTCTTCACATCGGCCAAGGACTGGAAGCCATTGTACGCTTCTATTTTATTCTCGTAGCCCTCCCAATAGCCGAACTTTCGGAAGGATGACATGGTCCCATTTTCACGGACACACAATTAAGTTAGAAAAATACAATTCCTCAAATTTGTCGGGACAAAGATACCCAAGCGCCGAATGCCGTCTTTTTGAGTTGTAATAGCATTCGATGTAGTTGAAGATTTCCGTAAAGGCATCGTCAAAGGTATCAAAAATCCCATCCTGCAGTAGTTCTCCTTTAAGCCTGCTGAAAAACGATTCTGCGAAGGCGTTGTCGTAGCAGTCCCCCTTCCTCGACATGCTCTGTTCGTAGCCCTTTTTTGCCAAGTGCTTCCTGAACTTCGCACTGGCGTACTGGCTCCCCTGGTCGGAATGCACGATAGCCCCCTTTCCCAAACACCTGCGCCCTTCGGCCTTATTCAGCGCTTCCAGCACGATTTCCGCCCGCATGTGCGTGTCCATGTGCCACCCGACCAGTTTCCTTGCGAAAAGGTCGAGCCATGTTGCGAGGTACGCCCATTTGCCGCCACCGAGCGGTATGTAGGTGATGTCGCCCACCAGCACCTGGTTAGGCCCGGTGGCCAGCACATCCCTTCCGAGCAGCAGGTTCGGCGACGGCTTCCGGGTCTGGCGGCTGTCCGTGGTGCGGGGCACGAAGCTCCGGGGCTGTATTGCCTTCAGCCCCTCCTCCCGCATCAACCGCCTCGTCCTGTGCCGTCCCGGCGTGAAGCCAGCGCCCCTCAGTTCTGGGGCCAGCCTGCGGCTGCCATAGCGGCTTCTGTGCTCCATGAAGCTGCTTCGCAGCGCCGAGCGCTCGCCAGCTTCCCGCTCCGAGGGGCGGTGCGACAGGCCATTTTTGTGGGCATAGTAGGCACTCCGGCTCACGCCCATCGCCGCACATGCGGCCATTGTGGCAAACTGGCCAAGGTGCTTGTCAATGAACTCATAGGTCTTCACGATGTCGTCCGGCTGAAAATGTGCAAGGCTTTTTTTAAAATATCACGCTCCGTTTCGGCTTCCTTCAGCCGCTTGCGCAGCTGCTCCGCCTCTTCACGGGCAGCCTTCAGTTCCAAGCTGCTCTCCGATGCGGACAGCCCCATTTCCTTGCTCTTCCAGTTGTACAGCACCTGCTCGCTGACGCCGAGCAGCTCGGAAACTTCCTTTGTGCCCTTACCGCTCTTTAACATCCTTACAGCCTCCTGCTTGAATTCCCTGTCATACTTGCGGCGCAAGCGGTTCCCGCTTGCTGGCTTTGTTTGTTGTTGTTGTTGTTGTTGTTGTTGTT
>JBGSWN010000153.1:0-24329 GCA_041752395.1 Saprospiraceae bacterium
CTGCTGCGCTCGCAGGTGAACCCCCATTTTTTGTTCAATAGCCTGAGTATTCTGTCGTCGTTGGTGCATGTGGACGCCAATCTATCGGAGCAGTTCATCGAGCAGTTGAGCCGTTCGTACCGCTATATTTTGGAGCAAAAAGAGCAATCGCTTGTCACGCTGCGCACGGAATTGGAATTCATCAAGTCCTATGCTTTTTTGCTGAAAATCCGGTTTGAAAATAAGTTCAACCTGGAAATCACGTTGCCGGACGAGCTGCTGGACAGCAGAAAAATCGCCCCACTGACCTTGCAATTGCTCATCGAAAATGCCGTGAAGCACAACCGCATGTCGGTGAAATCGCCGCTGGTGATCATTATATCTGCGGATGACAAACATACTTTAGTAATAAAAAACCGCCTTCAGCCCCGTTCGTCAGCCGTGGTGTCCACGGGCGTAGGTTTGCAAAACATCATCAACCGCTATGCCCTGCTCACCAATTGCCAAGTATGGGCGGGTGAAACGGAGTCGGAGTTTGTAGTGAAAGTGCCATTATTAAACTAAGAATTTAAACAAGATTTAAAACGCATTAAAGATATGAAGACCATCATCATCGAAGATGAAAACCTGACCGCCAAGCGCTTGGAGGGTTTGTTGCAAAAATACGACCCTACCATACAGGTACTTGCAATACTGCCCTCTGTGGAGGAGGTTGTTGATTGGCTAGATGCCAACCCAGAACCCGACCTGGTATTTATGGACATCCACTTGGAGGACGATTTGGCGTTCCGCATTTTCGAGCGGACGGGGCTTCGTGCCCCGGTCATCTTCACCACGGCTTATGACGAGTACATGATTCAGGCGTTCAAGGTGAACAGCATTGACTATTTGCTAAAGCCCATCAATTATGAGGAATTGGTGCAAGCGCTCGAAAAATTCAAATCGCTGAAAAAGCAGTTCACGCAGAACAACCTCGATGCCCTGCTGCAAATCATTGGGCAAAAAGAGCCGCAGTACAAAAGCCGCTTCATGATTACCGTCGGCACCAAAATCCGCAGCATCGAAACAAAGGAAATCTCCTATTTCTATTCCGAGGAGAAAATGACCTTTCTGGTCACCAAGGAAGCACAGCAATTGCCCATTGATTTCAGCCTCGACAAACTCAACTCGCTACTCGACCCCAAGGAATTTTTCCGCATTAGCCGACAGTTTCTGGTAAGTTTCCAATCTGTGCAGGCGGCACATGTGTATTTCAAGGGTAAGCTCAAGCTCGATATGCAGCCCAAATCTAAGCTGGAGGTTCTCGTCAGCAGCGACCGGGTTACGGATTTTAAGGAGTGGCTGGGACGGTAAAGACAATGTGTTTTGAAGATTTATTGATTTAAAGCCCTGTATGAATGGTGCTATTTGTATTGTTTTACACCATTTCGTGTGATAAAAGCTGTAATATTATTTCCCTAATCACATCAACGTGCTATTTCAATCCGATGGATGCTGCCCCATCTTTGCATCATCAATTAAACAAACTCATAGTATTTTTTTTGGTCTTTGAAGTATTATAAATTTGATTTTTACAATCTGGAAGTAACTAGCCACCTCATTTTCATAAACTTCACAAACCAAGATAAATCACTCGACTTTTTTAAATTATTTTGAAAACAATCCATCACATGAAAACGCAACGTGAAAAAATTATTCTGAATTATTTCGACCCTCATAAATCCCTAGATGTAGTAGATATGTACAACTGGCTTTCCCCTGATATTACCATCAGCGAGCCGGATGAACTGCCTTGGGGCGGCCAATACCACGGCATGACGGGTGTGGGAACTTACCTGACCAAAGTAACCCTGAGCATTATTTCCGAAATTAAGGTAGAGGAAGTATATACCTGTGGTGAACTGGTCATTGCCATTGGCCGCTCGAAAGGGAAAGTGCGCAAGACCGGAAAGCCTTTCGATATTCGTGTGACGCAACTTTTTACTTTCTCAGCAGACAACCGAATAAACCGAGTAGAGTTCCTTTCAGACTTATCCACATTTTTGGAAATACTTGACCAAAAACCATCGCCCTCATGATTTAACAGTGGTTTTTTAAGCCCCAATAAAACACCCAGCAAGACTTACTGTATCTGTCCGAGAAGGTAGGCCTCGCTGGTGAAGTAGTAAGATTATATAGCTTTTTATGTTTTGTAAAACTGAGGAATTTTGAACCCTATATTTTTTCTGAAAAACCAATCCTGATTTCACCATTAAATTGCTTTAAAAATGGAACCCTTTTCACTGACTTCTTTTTGCAGTGGTACACGCTATGCCATTGCTATAATAATTGGCCTTTTGTTGATTGGCTTTTTGCCAGTGGCAAATGCACAGGATATTATAAGGCCAATAAATGAACGACTGATATTAGACATTCCGTTGCTCGACGTGCCTTATGCGCAATATGCGGCAGACATGGCGTACAACAAACGGCTAGGTGAGCTATCGGGCAATGGTGTAAACCCCAGTGCGAATGATTGGCTGCGGGGATATGAAAGCCCATCCATGAATCAGGCATTGGCAGTTACCAAGGATTTACATGCGACCAACTATTATTTCAACAATAAGGTTTGGAACCGCTGGATTAAGCCTGAAAATAGGAAGAAATTTCTGCTCAACCGATTGGCGGCCAATGCTTCTGCTGGCGTGGTGGATTATCTAATGGCTTATAATCTTATGGTGTTCGGCCCAGTCTGGATGCACGAAGAATTTCACCGGAACGGCTTGACTTTACAAGGCATCAGTAGTTTTGACGATACCTATTATCGCTTCGGGGGGGAAGGTTGGGCGGGAGGCTCGGTCTCCAAAATCATGGATGCTGATATGGTGCGCTTTAAACAGGACGCTCCGCAGGAAATGGTGAGGACGTTTGAAGCAGGGGTGGAGGGGCAATATGCTTTTGTTCGAGAGTTGCAAAAGGATAATTTCTTTCACCAAACCGACTACCCCAATGTGGTAATGAACATCCTCATCACCAACCAAGCAGTGAATTATGTGCGGCAGTTTCAGCAGTCCGATTATGATGACAGTATTGATACCATGAATTATTATGGAAAAAAACTGTCGGAGCGTGATTTTGTTGGCTGGGATTTCACGGCATGGGTTTATGACCTTCACCGCCCCGAAGAACCTTACACCGCCAGAGGCCCGCATCCTTATGGCGAGGGCATCAATCGGGTCATAAAACGAGGCCAACTAACGCAAGAAGAGGATGATTATTTGGTGAAAATGGGCAAACTGCAATACCTGAATTTTTTATCGCCCTCAATGGTCGGAGTGCATAGCATAAGATTGGGCAAACAGACCCGCTTCAATTTCGCCGTGCGACATATCCTGACTTCTTTTGGCTATGATTTGGGAGGTGATATTTTTCTCAATCATAAAAATAAAAACTGGTTGCTTGGCATCCATACCTACCACAACCATGAAAAAGTCTTTGGCGGCATTGAACTGGAAAGACAGGGTATCCGCTCCCATATTGGCAATAAAGCAATTGAGCTGGACGCTCGTGCCATGTTTTGGGTGCAACCTGAAAAAGAAAGCTTTTATGCAAAAGAAGGCCAACTTGGCGGCCTATTGAAATTACGTGCAAATATGCCATTTGGTGAAGTTTTTAAACTATACGTAGAAGCTGAAGGAAAAACAAATGGCTGGGTATCCGCAAACCCATTTCTACATGAAAATTTCAGCTTCAGAATGGGCTTTTTGCTAGATATTCAGCATCAAAAATAGTCCTAACGAAAAACTAAATTTAAATCATCAATTAATTATTCATAAACCATTTTAAATCATTCGACTAATGAAATCAATCTCATTAAAGGCCCTTGTGGCCATGCTCGGCCTACTGGCCATTTGTTCTACTAGTTGCAAAAAAGACAATGACGATGTCAAGAAAGCAGAAATTTTGACTGGCGGAAATTGGCAAATGACAGCGCTTACCACTGACCCAGCTTATGATTGGTTCGGCACTCCTGTCACCAATATCTATGCACAATTACCGGCTTGCATCAAGGATGACCTTACGGTTTTTAAGACCAACGGAACTGTCAATTTTGATGAGGGCGTCAGCAAATGTGACCCAAATGCCCCGCAGACTACTTCCGGCACTTGGGCTTTTAGCACTGACGAAAAAGTGCTTTCCGTTACCCAAGATGGCGACACGGAGAGCTGGAACATTGAGGAATTGAAAGACAATACTTTCAAAGCCCACTACGAAATTACAGAAGACGGTCTGACCTACACCTTCACTGTGACTTTTAAGAAGAATTAATGGTGAAATGAATTTGTATGGGCGGGGCATATTTTATGTCCCACCATACTTTCATGGCTTGGTTTCTTTCAATTATTAAACAACTTAATTCACTTACAATCATGCAATATCAATATCCACATAGCATCGAAAACGGTGCTGGCGAAAGATTGGTTTTCAAGTGGTTGGTAAATGATGCAGAAGGCGACTACTTAGAAGTGGAAAATTTCGTAGAACCAAACTGTGGGCCACCAATGCATGTGCATTTTGAACAAGAAGAATCGCTCACCATTGTTCGAGGGAAAATGGGGGCGCAGATTCATGGAAAAGAGCCTGAATACTATGGTGTCGGTGACACTGTTACTTTTGTTAAAGGCGTTCCACACCGCTTTTGGAATGCTGGCACCGATATACTCCAATGCGTTGGACATATTAAACCGGCCCATAATTGTGAATATTTTCTGACAGAGATATTTCAATCTATGCAAACAAATGGCAATAGTCGCCCCGGCACGTTCGATAGTGCATGGTTGTTGGACCGCTATCGCACTGAGTTTGATATGATTGATATTCCTGATTTTGTGAAAAAAGTGATATTCCCTACGTCCCTTTTTATCGGCAAATTACGAGGAAAACAAATTAAATTCAAAAATGCACCAGCGCCGATTTCTGTATTGTAATTTGTTGATTAAATTAACCATTAATTACCACTGAAGAACCAGATTACTTCCTTTTTCAACATTAAAATTTAAATCAAATGAATCGTTACCAAGTATTCGATGTGCCGCATAAGGCATTGCGCCTCGCATTCAGCAACTTGCTGACTCTTGCTGGCAAAACGGACTTCACTATTGCTGAAAACATAGCTTCATTAAAGCAATTAATGGCCGAGGTATTCAGCATCGTAAAATCCCATTCTCACCATGAGGATGATATATGCTTCCCTGAACTCGATAGGTTATTGCCAAGTGCAACAAATCATGACCGGGAAGAGCATGTCAAACTTCATGCAAGATTGGATGAATTAATCACGGAAATTGAGGCTATAAATCAAGCAATTGCAGAAGGTCAAGAAACTGTCAAGATTGGCCGGGATTTATACACAAAACTATGTGTTTTGCATACTGATATGCTCAACCACATGATGGAAGAAGAAAGAGATACTCAGCCACTTTATTGGGAATATATGACCGATGAGGAATTGATGACCATGGAACCAAGAATCATGGCAGCCATGACCCCTGACATGTCCATGTTGTGGTTGAAATATATTTTGCCAACAAAAACAGAAAAAGAATTGGTGGAGATGCTTAAAGGTATGCAGCAATTTGCGCCACCGCCTGTTTTTGAAGAGACCATGAAATTGGCTGAAAACGTGCTGACAACTGCGGAATGGGAAAACCTGCAAATGGTTTTTGAACTCGCAGAATTCGCATAATTTCCTCCAACAAAAAGAATAGCGGGTGATATGCCCCCGTATCACCTGCTAATCCTTATTGCATACTTTTACTTTTTAGCGCTATATCATGAAAATCACCATCATCGGTGCAGGTATTGCAGGATTGACGACAGCCATTTCGCTTCGCAAATTCCGACCTGACCTCGAACTTGAAATTTACGAAAGAAGCCCTGAACTGAGGGCAGCAGGCGCTGGCTTGGCCCTCGGGGCGAATGCTGTCCTTGGTTTTGACCAAATCGGGGTAAAAGCGGAAGTTTTGGCGGTGAGCAATGTGCTGGAAACCTTCAAAATACTTGACCCGAAAGGCAGGGTGATTACCCAGAGCGACAACCTCGCCATTAACCGTAACTTACAGACTATCAGCAATTTCGCTGTTCATCGGGCAGATTTGCAACAGGTTTTGCTGGCGCAAATCCCCGGTGTAGCGATTCACCTGAACAAGCGGGTTTGGGACTTTCGCCAACATGAAAACGGCGTGCAAATCCGCTTTGCCGATGGCGCTTCCATTCAATCGGACTATGTGATTGCTACCGACGGCATCCATTCCATTTTTCGGCAAATGCTCTTGCCTGAAAGCAAAATCCGCTTTGCAGGCTACACCTGTTGGCGGGGCGTTGTGGGTGGAGGCGGAGGTCAAGACTTTCCAAGTTTCAAAAACTTGGAAAGTCTATCGCAAGGCAAAACCGCCTCCGAAACCTGGGGTTTGGGCAAGCGCTTTGGCATCGTCCCGCTTCCCAACGACCGGATTTATTGGTTTGCCTGCCTCAATGCAGACAGACAAAAAGACGAGCGTTTTGCTGCCTCCGGCAAAAAAGAACTGCTCCATGCTTTTGGCGATTTGCATGCGCCTATCCCTGAAATCATTGCAGCTACTGACCCGACGAAGATTTTGTGGAACGATATCAATGACTTTTCCCCCGTGAAAAAATTCGCTTTTAATCGGGTGTTGTTGCTCGGTGATGCGGCCCATGCCACCACGCCAAACATGGGCCAAGGCGCTTGTCAGGCCATCGAAGGGGCGGTGATTTTAGGGAAAACATTGGCGAGAATTGCCGATATAAAAGATGGCTTTCAAACCTTTGAGCAAGTGCGGCTCAAGCGCACGGCACTCATCGTGAACCGCTCCTGGCGATTGGGCAAGTTGGCGCAAATGGAAAGCCCCATTTTAGCTGGGCTGCGCAATTTTGCTTTCAGGCTCGTGCCCGATAGTATGAATGAGCGGCAGGTAAAGGAACTGCTCAATGTGTCGTATTGATTGTGAAAATTGAAGTACATACCGAATGAACAACACCTTACTAGAAGCCACCGGGTGTTTCTGGTACTGGGATTTCTTGTCCGATTTAAATCAAAATATTATGGCTAATTTAAAAAATTATAAGCTCTTGCTCACCACCGCATGGTGCATTGTTTTGGCCAGCCTGATTACGATTTTCGTAACGCTAATTCCATGATATTTAACCCTAAAACTCGAAGAATATGAGTTTTTAATTTTAGTAACATACCATTTAGTCTTTAAACATTTGTAGGCCGGAACACCAGTTCTGGCTTTTTTTACTACTTCGTATATGTCACTGGGTCGAGCGCCGCAGGCGTCCAAGCCTTCAACATTCCTTCCACTTTCTTGCGGTCGTAGCCATCGCCACTTTCCAGCAGGCCAGAGTCTTGGGTATGAATGCGGTTGCCTTTTCCATCCAAAATGATGAGCACCGGGAAGCCGAAGCGCTGCGCAAAACCATATTGCGCAAAGGCAGCATCATTGGCGTTTTCCTTGCTGTAATTGAGGTGGTAGAACACATAATTGTCTTCCAGCAGCTTTTTCAGTTCAGCATCTTTTTCTATGAAATCATGGAATTTGTAGCACCAGATGCACCAGTTGCCACCGCCTTGTAGGATGACGTGTTTGCCTTCGGCAGCGGCTTTTTTCACCGCTTGCGCAATGTCCTCCGTGGCATTGGCTTCGGGATGGTAGAGGTTGCCGTAGGATTTTTGCGCCAGCAAACCCACCGCAGAAGTGGTCAGGAAGGCGATTGTGAAAAGGAAGGGTCGGAATGATTTCATGTTTTGATGATTTTTTTGAAATGACAACAAAAGTAATAAAATCGCTCCGCAACCACCCTCATTTGTCACCACTCACTTTCAACAGTGCGGGCAGCAAGAACAAGTCCGCCAACAACCCGGTCACGACGGCGACCACCATCAAAAGCCCAGTGGTGGAGAGGATTGGAACGGAACTAATGGCGAGTATGGAATAACCCAATATCAAGATGATGCTGGCGCTGACGACCGCCGAGCCTGTCAGTTTTGCCACCCGATTCGTGGCTTCTGCGGTGGTGTGCCCTTCGGCAAGCAGTCGCTTATAGGCGAACAGCATGTGTAAAGTGTCGTCCACGATGATGGCCAGAATGGTGGCAGCCAAGGTGACGGTGACGATGTCGAGCGGGATGCCTACCCAGCCCATCAGGCCCAAAATGATTAATATCGGTATCAGGTTGGAGGGCATGGCGAGCAAGGCCAATTTAAGTGAACCCAATACCATGAACACCAAGACATATATGACCACGATGGCCAAGGCGATACTCTTGATTTGGTCCGATAGAACGGTGTCAACTATCCTCGCATATAACGGAATATAACCACTGGCCCTAAATTCAATGCGGTCACCAAATTTGGCAGCTATGTTTTGGCTTATGCGCTGGTGAATGGCCTTAAATTGATTGGCGGAGGTAAATGGGATACCCGCCAAAACCCGCAGCTCGTTGCCGTCCGGCGTGGCAAGCCTTTGGATGAATGGCTCATCGCCGATATTGCCGCTTATTTGCGATAGCTTCGTCTGCGAAATATGGGATAAATCCTCTCCAGGGTCCAGTTTGTGCCCCGGTGTACGTTGGTAGGCATCCGTTATAAAGTCCAATATTGAAAGGGTGGAAGAGACCGAAGCGTCAGTGGCTACAAGCTTCTGCACCTCGTCCAGTAGCACCAAGTTCTTCTTTGCCTTCCAACTGCTTTTTTTGAACTTCAGTACAAACTCCAGGGAAATATAATTTCCAATTTCACGGGTAATTAAATCATGGCCTTCTTTTAAGGCGTGTTTTTTTGGAATAAAGCTCAATGGCTTTGTGTCAATATTTATCCGACTTATTCCAATTAATGAAGCAAACAGGACGAGCAGGGTAGCACCAATGACCGCTTTATGGTGGTGGCTCGACCAATTCATGATAGCATCTACTCGGAAGGATATGGCAGTTAACGGGTCATATTTAAAATTAATTTTAAATAGCCGTTTATGAAAAATAACAATGGCGATAAATGATAAAAGAGAAACGAAAAATTCGCTCAATGCTGCCAATATTCCATAGTCCTTCGTTATTTCAATAGCGGAGGAAGTGAGCGACAGAAAGCCGCCAACCGTTGTCAGCACATTAAAAAAAATGGGTATGCTCAATAGCGTAATGGCGGAAAATATGCGGGAATTATCGTTTATTGCCGTGCCTACTTCTTGGCGTGTATGCATTGTGAAATGGATGAAATTAGAAACTCCGATAACCATAATCAGTGGTGGCAGCGCCAATGTCATGGTGTTGACTGGCTTCCCTGTCGCCAGCATTACCCCCATCAAAAACAGCGTGGCACAACTGATGGTCACCAACGATAAAAAGGTAATGAAATAGCTCCTCGATACCAATAACATCGCTAGGATAAGAACGAGATAGGACAGGCCCAAAAAATATTTGCCTTCGGTCAAAGTCGTCTGGTTTATACCGTCATATACGACGCCTAATCCGCCCTTGAATAACTGGTTGTTTGGGGTTCTATAGTTGGTTGAAAATATGGAATCAATGGCAGCAATGACGCTGTTTCGGCCTTTTTCCATAATATTGGAGGTGTCCGGCCAGACGTATATAAGTACATAATTGGGAGACTTGCCAACCAGCCTGTTTTTTAGGTCAATACCTTCCATCCAACTTTCAACATTGGTGGCCAAAGGCAATGTGTCCATGTTTTCCAGTGTGCGGTAGCCATCCACCAAGTACCAATATGGGAAATTGGTATAAGCCGAAACAACGGAAACCCCCTTGATTTTCTTCAATTCCTCTGTGAAGCGTATCGTGCTGGCAATTCGGTCGGGTTGAGAGTAGGTTAGGGTGTCATAGATGCAGTTTACGATAACATCGTCGCTTCCGAAAGTCCGCAAGAAATGGTTGTATTCCAGCAGGGCTGGGTCATCTTGCTTGTACCAGGAGCTGATGCTGTTGTCAACTTTCAGGGTCGGCAAAAAAGCCAGCGTCACCAAAACCAGCACCGATACGACAACGAGTATCGGGCGCCGGAAACGCAATGTTCCTGCACAGATCGTGCTGACGATGCGCTGCATGCTGGACATTATTTTGTGCTGACTGAAACGTCCTTCCGCCAGTGCATGTACCAGCGTTTGAAGCTCCGCCAGTCTTTCTTTTTATTGGTTTTTATGGCATTAAAGACATGTGATTGGTACTCAATTGCCTGCGCCACATTGAGTTCGAATACCCGCTTCGGAGTGCCATAAAAACCAGGTACTACCATCCATTCTCTATTCAAATAAATGAGCGTATGTGATACCGACTCCGTTTTGGCGGGGTTGAAAAGGGTGACATGAATATTGTTTTGCATCTTGCTCAAGGCCCTCGGTATGTTTTTGGTCATTATTGGGTTTTTCAGCGTCATGGCCGTCATTGGGGTAAAAAACACGGCCAAAATCTTGTACGTCTCCACTTCGTCAATCTTCCCATCCTCCGCATGTTTGATTAAGTTCAGTACGTTCTGCGTTCCAATGGGCAACACAAAGTCCACCTTGCTTTCGTCAATGCCATTCACGATTTCGAAATGGTCGCCCTTGTGCAAAACCGTGATGCGTTCGCCTGTTTCGACCACTTCCACGCCGAGGTTCATGAAGTAATCCTTGAAATAATTGGCCAAAAACCGCTGCTTGGTCAGTTCTTCCCACTTTTCACCCGCCAATATTTTTTCCTGAGAAAAGCCATTAATATTTGAAAAAAGTAGCACAAGCAGCAATGGGAGAAAATTTTTTGAAGTTTTCATTTGTGACGCATTTAAACTGTGATGATGAATCCTTAGAAACTGTTTCTTAAAGGCCATTTATGGCCTTTAAGTTATTGGCAAAGCTATAAAACTAATTCAAGTTTGATGATAACTAACTATACCCTGCCAATTTGATTTTTATCAACTGCTCCAGCTCGGTATATTTGATTTTACCACCGTGCCGTTGGTCGTTTGGGAACGTATCCAGAAAAACGACCTCCTCAAGGGGGATGGCTAGCTTCGTCAAGTCGCTTTTTACACGATTTTTGTCCGCCCCTAGCTTAGTGATTACGGCGCCAACCAATTGGCTGCCCACATTGACCAAGGTTGCACGAGCCACCCCTTCGATGTTTTTCGCAAGCCCCTCGAATATGAAGGGCGACCAAAGCTGGCCTTCGGATTTCACCAAGGCGGAAACCGGCCCGGTCAGGTACAACGCCCCATTTTCAGCGAGATAACCGCTGTCTCCTGTGCGGTGCCATTTTTTTCCATCCAAAATGACCTTGTTCTGCTCGCTCTTCAGCATGACGTTGGGGCCAGTGACCAGTATTTCGCCAATGGGTTGGTTTTCAACAATCTGCTGAATTCTCACCGCTGTTTCAGCACGGATTTGACCTGCAAAAAGCCCGTTGACAACCGTGCTTTTTGCTAGTGCAACCCCATCTGCCACACTGATGGGCTCGGCCTCGGATGAGCCATAAATAACGGTGATTTTTGCATTTGGGAAATGCTCCATCATTTGCGCAGCATCCTCCGGAAAAACTGGAGCGCCACCCGTCGTTATTCTTTTTATTGTTGATTTAATAGGTGCATCCAATCCCGCATTGCACAGCTTCAATAGAAAGGAAGGAGAGGCGCAGATGCCATTCACCTTGTGTTTTACTATTTGCTGCGCAATTTTCTGTGGGTCAAAACGGTCGGGTTTCAGCTTGTTGAAATCTGCCAAAACCGAAGTGCTGCCCATCGCCAAATTGAGGAACAAAAAGGCGGGCAGCGTGAGCAGTTCCACTTCATCCACCTCGCTTTGCTTCACTTCCCGCAGGGTGTGGAACTGGTGGTTGAGGAACTGGAAATCCCGCACCAGCATCTTCGGTACCCCCGATGTGCCGGAGGTGAAGGAGACAATGGCCTCATCTTCGGGGCGGAGTTGCGGAGCTACCTCCAACGTTGCTTTATTGGCGTAGCCGGCAAGGTTTATCTTCAAGGCGATGCGCCGCAATGCAGGTTTTAACCAACTATAAATCAAGCCTTTCCAATTCGTGACGACCGCCTTTGGCTTTGCTGCTTCGCAACAAGCGCCAATCTGCTGAAAGGTAATCCAGTCCTCCACGAAAATGGCGGCTGCCCCGATATAATTCAGCGCCAGCGTCACCCGGTACAGGTCAATGGACAGTGGCACGAGCACCAGCACCCGGTCGCCGTGCCGTATGCCCTTTTCCAGCAAATGGCGGGCAGTTTTGCGGATGGCGAGTTCAAGTTCGCCAAAAGTAATGGACGAGGTTTTGTCCACAATAGCGGGCTTGTTGGCGTTGGCCTTGGCCACGCTGCCCAATATTTCCACGACGCTGGGCTGGCTATGCTCCATGATTGATGTTTAAAGCATATAGTTTATACGTCCGGTAAACTTCTGAATCCTTCGACGATGAGTTCTGCGAGGCGCTCCCTTCAATCACAAAGGCATGGATGGCGGAGGCATATCCCTCTTCCAGCAGGTCTTGCGTGAGGCGCTGCGAGATGACGGCGCCAAGGCCCGCATATTTTGCCGCTGGATGCACGGCATAGGTCTTGAAAACCACCCGTTTTTCGTCCTCGCAGAAGTAGTCGTCAATCATAAAAACAAAGCCAACCACTTGGCCTTCGTGCTCCGCAATGACCGTCATGCGGGGGGCGTTCATGCCTTCCAACAGGCGATATTTGGCGATATAGGCTTCCCAAGGATATGGGGTGTATAAAAAATTATCCTTGAAACTAATCAAACATAGGTCGTAAATCTTCCGCAGGTCCTCAGCATAGTTTTCTGGGTTGATGTGCCGGATGCTGATGCCCTTTTGCCGCAAATCCCGCTCCCGGTTCAGGGCCCGCTCGTCCATCGGGCGGAGGGGCTTCACACGGAAGCTATAGTAAGTCTTGATGGGCTGGAAACCGCAGGCCGTGAAGAGGTCGTTGTAATAAATCGGGTGCGGGCTTTCGAGGAAAAAGGCGGGTGGGTCGTCCGAAGTCCGAAACCGGTAGTTCTCCCAAGTGGTGCCGTTCAATGGGCCGATAAGGTGCTGGATGCCCAACGCCCGCACGTCCTTTTTTACCGCTTCGATGAGTTGCGAAGCCGCTGACACATCGTTCACGCAGTGAAAATACCCGGCGCAGCAGGCCCGCTCGCCTTGCAGGTAGTGACCGGGGTTGTCGTAAAGGGCGATGCCGCCCAGCACTTGGTCGCCGTCCCGGAGCAGGTAGCCGTGCAACAGGTGCAAGCGGTTCACATACTGCGACTCCATCTGCAAGGGGATGTTGTCGGGGAACAACTCGCCCGGCACTTTTGCGATGTCGTCAATTTCGGGGGCGTCGGGAAGGATTTTAATTAACTGCATATTTTAAAATAGTTTCATGGTAAACGACCAAGACCGCTGCAACTGTCAGCGGCACTGTCAGGTTGTCCGAGCCGCCTACGCTCACATGCTCTACTAAAGCTCCCAATATTGCACAAGCCACCAGCAGCCCCATTTGATAGGGATATGGTGCTGCCGCAAAGGCCGTCAAATATAACCAGGAAGCCCCAAAAGCCACCACTACAAAACTGGCCGAGCCAATCCACGACTTGTTTTTTTTATTGAAAAATTGCCCAACATAATACGCCGCCGGGTCAGCAACAGCGAGGATGAGCATTGGCAAATAGAACAGCGTCTCGAAATCGTATTGAATGACAAGCAGGGCATTCCCGTATATCGTAACCGACAGCAGCACTTCGCCCCACGACTTCCGTTCGATGTCAAACAGTGACGAGAGTTGCCCCTGTCGCCGGGCATATATCATGTATCCGATGAAGCCGACCGTGCCTGCCAGCAAGTACCAATGGCTCGTAAAGCGGAACGGCACCAGCACGCAAATCAGGCCAATGGCAACGTGCGCAAACTTGCGGGTATGCTCGGCTCTAACACCAAGGTGGCTGTGCATGAATTGCGCCAGCACCAGCACCAACACGAAGGCGGCGGCAAGTATGCCGATGACGGCTATTTCATTGATTTGCTGCATTTATGATTTGCTTTTTGTCACCAAGGTTTCCAACACAAACCGCTTGTAAAAATAGATTTTATCCAACGCCGACAGGTTATTTGTTAAATTCGTTTCCAGTTTAAAATGCTGCGGCTGCACCTCCGACAGCAACCTGTCCACCACAAAATTCCAGTAGGCTATGCGCCGCAAACCTGGACAATGTGCTGCCAGTTGGTTGCCAAAAGCCATGAAATCCGCTATTGGCATGTACTCGAAAATGTCCGAAGCATTAATCAGGGTAGTCTTTTGCTCCGCAATGAGGCCGTCCTCCAACCGCCCGTACCGAAGGATGAGCCGGTCAAGGTTGGAGCGGATTGCCTCGAAGTTTTCAGCCCTTGCGAAATGCGGCAGCCCCTTTCCGAAATTGCCGTGCGCTGGATAGTACATGTAGTGGTTCTGGTAGCTGTTGGGATGGAGGATGAAAGCCGAAAATCTCTTGAAAAGGTACTTGGACATGCTGATTTTCATCTCCTTGAAAAAGGCAGGGTTTCGGCCGGTGGCTTTTAGCACGGGCTCACTGAGGAAAAACTTCAGCAACCAGTGGAAAACGGGATTGGCCAGCTTGCGGCGGTACTTCACTAAATCGGCCTCTGAAGCTGGGCCTTCGTAGAAATGCTCCACGTCCTTTTTCGAGGCCAAAATGGGCAGCACGAACCGCCTGAACAGCGAGAAATATTGCTCCAACTTGCCGCAATGAATGACGCCTTTTTCAATGAGCGATTCATTTTCATCCCAAAAAGACTGGGCTGTCGGTGGCAGCTTTGGGCCTATTTTTTCCCGATAAATGATAAGCCTATTATTGCTTTCATTAAATCCCAAAAAAGCCAAAAAATCAGTATATTCCAAGTAATTAAATGCCGCTTTTTTCAGTTCAATTAAATGCAATTGTGGTAAACGAATATCATAAACAATGACCTGCTCCGGGCTTCTGGATAATAAGGAAAAACTATTGTCTCCAGCGGAGCCGATGGATAATATCCAGTCGTTTTTGCCGGGGTTCAGCGCTTCCAGCAGCAGCTCGGCATCCTCCCAGCAATTTGTATAAAGCAGCTTTTTTGATGACATAAATACTATTTGCTGGCTTCTGTTAGTCTGTTGGTTATAATGTTCACGATTCCTTTTTCCCCATCCATTTCAACAAAATCGCCCGGTTTGAGCTTTGCCGTCAGTCCGTTGATGCCCACGATGCATGGGATGCCCATCTCCCTGGATACGATGGCAGCATGACTAAGCAAGCTGCCCCGCTCCACGAGGATGCCAGAAATGGACGGGAAAATCGTCACCCAGCCGGGGTCGGTGGTGGTGGTCACGAGGATGTCGCCGTCCATGTCGAAGGCGTCTTCGGGCCTCTGCACGATTTTCACCTTGCCGCTCACGACGCCCTTGCAGCAGCCGATTCCTTTCAGTGCGCCAGGTTGCTCCTCGATGGGCTTGCCCTGCACGAAAGCATTGCCCTGATAGACGATGCCGTAGGTCTTAATGCGTTCGCTTTGAGTCGCTTCTCGTTGAAAATCAGCGTATTGCGCACGGCGCAATGCTGCCAAGCCCTTCAAATCGTGGTTGACGGAAGTGCCTTGAATGAAATGGAAAATCTCGTCCTTCGTCAACCAAAAGATGTCGTCGGGCGCATCGAGTAGGCCCTCGCCGAAGAAGATTTCGCCGAGCTTGCAGAACGCTGCCCTTGCCTCCCCGAACGCCTTGGTGCGATAGAGGCGCAGGTTTTCCCGCCCACTCACCAGTTGCCTCGCCCGCCGGATGATGTGCCTAAGTAACATTTTTGCCAGCGGCTTTCCCCGCAATTTGCCCCAAATGGCCTGCTCGGCAGCGAGGCACACTTCGTGCCCCGTGCGGAAGTTGAAGCTGTGGGGCTTGCGGTCGTTGAGGATATACGATTGCAGCACATCAATAAAAAGTTGGGGATGTTGCTTAAAGGTTTTCGTTTCCAGTTTTAATTCGCCCACCATTCGGTCGCCGAACTGGTCAATATATGCTGCCATGTCCTGCTTTATTTCCGCTAAATATGGGGCGGTATTTACTTGGTTTAAAATATAGTATTTATCAGGGTTTTTAAATAAATTGATTAGTTCAGTGGAAGCGTATATTTTATTCACCAAAGTTGCTATCAACTCAGCGGGTTTGGTAGTTATGATGGTGTTTCCACCGATTAATAAATCGTTGTGTAAATTGGTTCCTTCGCCAAAAAGGTCAGTCATGCGCTTTTTTAGCAAGCCAAAATATATCATGGCAAAAAAATCATTCACGAGCGGTGCTTTCCATATTTTGAGCAATAAAATCTCTTGCCGCTTGTAAATCCGCATGATTTGGTCGGCGGATACCGACGCTGGGTCAATGGTTCGAATGCTTGCCTCCATCTCCTCGAACTGCCGCACGAAATCCCGCTTCTGTGCCTCCAGGGTGAACAGGTTGCGAAGGATGCTCACCACCATGTTGCCGATGCGCAGTGAGTCCCATAGTTTGGAGCGGCGGTCGGTTTTTTCGAGGTCGAAGCGTTCCTTCACACCCATCATCTGCTCCATGAAACGTGCGTTGAAAGAATAGCCCGGCAGCAACGAAATCATCTGGTACCATGAGCGCAGGTTGTAATATACCCGCCCATTGAGCAGGCCTAGCATATTGGCGAAATGCTCGGCCTTGGCTTCGATTTCTTTTTTCGGAACGCCCATCAGCTCCACGAACTGCCGATAGGCTTTTTCATACAATTGGATAATGTATGAAAACGTGAGCGGGGAAGTCAGGCCAGGGTACGACTCGATGATATTGCTGTTGTCCCAAACGATATAATGCCCGTATATGTCGGGCAGTTGGCGCAGTGTGGTCACTGGTCGGCTTTGCAGGATGTAGAGCTTGCTGCCGCAAAAGGCGAACTCCACATCTTGGTGCTTTAGAAAGTGTTGGTGCAGTTGTTCCACCCGCTGGCCGACCTCCAGCACCTGTGCGTCGGTCAGGCACGGCTCATTTTGCTTTGTTGATGCAACGCCTTTTCTGATCAAGCCTTTGCCAGCCTTTTCGTCAAAAACATACGAGTGCTCCTTCGTCGCAATATGCGCTTCCACCTGCCCATTTGTCACGACGTATTGGTCAGCCGGTAAGTCGCCGGAAACAAGCCCCTCGCCCACGCCATAGACCGCATTGACGACCTGCTGCTTTCGGTGGCCCGTCACTGGATTCAGGCTAAACGCTACGCCTGACACGTCGGGTTCGAGCATCGCCTGCACGATGACGGAGAGGTAATGAATGGGCCGTAACCCATGTTCCCGTTGGTAGGTGAGCAGGTGTTCGCTGGCGCAAGAGGCCCATACATCGAGGATGGCTGGCGCCAACTCGGCGGCTGGCACAAAGAGCCGGGTCTTGAATTGCCCCGCAAATGAAAACTGGTCGGAGTCCTCGTCCCGGTACGAGGAGCGCACAGCGAAGTAGTGGGTTGTTGAATCGAAACTGGCCCTGATTTCAGCCAGCAGCTCACCGGGCAGTTGCATTCCACCAAATTGCGGAGCACCCTGATTGTCGAGCAATTGCCCGCCAAACGTTGCCTCAAACCACGTATCGGGCACTACCACAAACGGGGCCGTAGGAATGCCCAGTGCCACCATTTGAAACAAGCTTCGTGCCTTTCCACCGATGGTGGGCGGAAATGCATCGCCGGGTTTTAGAATCATCTGTAATTTTTTGGTTGATAACAGATTATAAGGGTTGATAAAGGTTTATAACGGTTTATAAGGGTTGATATTCTCGCATGACGACGCCCGCCATCAACTGTTATAAACCATTATCAACCATTATCAACCATTATCAACCATTATCAACCGTACTAACCCGACATCTACCTAAGTTTTCTTGTTGCTCTTAATCAGTGCACTGATGTCAAAGGTGATTTTTTCTATTTCATTTCTTAGGGAGGCAAAGTCATTGTCAGATAGCATTTCCAAGTCATTGGTTAGAATCAGGAGGTTGACGACTTCCACGGCGCTGCCAAAAGCAATTTCATAAAAGCGATTTTGCTCCTTACTGGAAATCCTGGCACTTCCTTCAGCCAAGTTGCAGGAAATTGAAATTGTAGCACGGCGAATTTGACTGGTTATTCCAAATTGTTCATCCCTTGGAAAAGTCTTGGTAACGTTGTATAACCGCTTTATGAATTGTCTGTTTGTTTTCCAAACTGCCAGCTTTTCAAATGCATAAGTGTAGCTCATTGTATGTTTTTTTTGGTTGATAATGGTTGATTAAGTTGATAATGGTTTATAACGGTTTATATTCTCGCATGACGACGCCCGTCATCAACCATTATCAACCGTTATCAACCGTCATCAACCGTCATCAACCGTCATCAACTTAATCAACATCGGCAGCGCCCCCAAGGTCAAGTACATTAGCAGGCCCCAGCCGCCAGAGGCCAGTTCGATGAGTTTGGACAGTTTTACCGTTGGTTTACGAAGGAACAAAATGCCGTACACCAGCGACGACCCGTAGATGACCAGCAGCACAGCTGCCCCCAGCCATCCGAGGTTCACATAGCTGGAAGCTGCCACGGCCATTGCGAAAGCCAGCGTGATGATGCCCATCCAAATCCAAACGGCCTTGCGCTGGCCATACATCTTGGTGTAGCTGTTGAACTCTTCGTTTTCGGGGGTTCTGATTTTGCGGCCCACTTCCCAAACCAGGCCGTTGACATACGACACAGCGAAAAAGAACACCATGCCGACGGGTGCATGGCCGGGGCCTTCCAGGTACCAGTCCATGCCGCTGGAGTACATGTCCAGGGCCGGAAAGAAAAACATGTGGCTGAGGACGTAAGCTACCCAATTACGGTTCAACCAGTCTGGCACAAAGAAGTTGAACATCATCAGCACGAGGAAGGCCTGCGGTACGAGCAGCCATCCGAACATGCGAGGCGTGAGGAAGAGGTTCACGAGGATTTGCACTGCAAAAGCTGCCCAGCCCAGCCATTTCAGTTCTCGAAAGCTGATAAGGCCCCTCGGCACGGGCAGGTGCGGTCGGTGCGCAGCATCAATTTCCCGGTCCTTGAACTCATCAACGACCCGAAGCAAAAAGAAAAAACTGATGGTGGTGATTACGGCGGAGGCGAACAGTTTCCAATCCACGAAGCCCGATGCCCCCCGGCAAACCCTCGAATACGAAATGGCCGAAAATGCAAATGCCGCTAGGAAGATGCTATTGGCAACAAACGGAAACCGCTCCTTTTGGTAAATCAAAAAGCGGCGGAAAAAGGGCAGGTTGTTTTCGTTGGTGAGCATTCAGGGGGTAAAGTTAGATTTATCCCTTTATCAGCGCCAATAATTCCTCAGCATTCAGTTTCCCGCTCATTTCCGTGCCGTCCAACAAGCTGTCAGCAAGGTCACGCTTATCGGCGTGGAGCTTCACGATTTTCTCCTCGATGGTATCTTCGGAAACAAGCCGATAAATCGTCACTGGGCGCAGTTGCCCGATGCGGTGCGCACGGTCGCTGGCCTGGTCTTCCACGGCTGGGTTCCACCACGGGTCGAGGTGGATGACGTAGTCGGCAGCGGTGAGGTTGAGGCCAAACCCGCCTGCCTTGAGGCTGATGAGGAACAGGTCGCCTTCACCCGCTTGGAAAGCCCGAATGGCCTTGTCCCGCATGGGCAGTGGGGTGCTGCCGTCGAGGTATTGGTAGCTGATGCCCTGCTTTTTAGCCCACTCCTCAATGAGCTTTAGGTGTTTCACAAACTGACTGAAAACCAGCGCTTTGTGACCACCTTCCAACAGTTCTTCCACCGTTTCGGCAAAGAGATTCAGCTTGCTGCTGGGCAGTTCGCTTGTCGGCGAAACGAGGCGTGGGTGACAGGCCGCTTGCCGCAGCCGCATCAGTTCTGCTAAAATTTTGAAGCGCTTATCGCCAGCCTCTCCGCCGCCACCCTCGATGTTCTCGATGGCCTTGCGGCGCAGCGCTTCGTAAAACGCCCGCTCCTCCTGGCTCAACTCCACGGTGAGCGTGATTTCCGTTTTCTCCGGCAGCTCGTCCAGCACGTCGTTTTTTCTTCTTCGCAAAATGAACGGCTGGATATGTCGCCGGAGCTGGTTCCGCCGCTCCCGGTCTTGTAGTTTTTCGATGGGGATGGCGTAGGTGTCGTTGAAGCGGTCGAGGGAGCCGAGCAGGCCGGGATTCAGGAAGTTGAACAGGTTCCAAAGCTCACCGAGGTGGTTTTCCACGGGCGTACCCGTTGTGATGACCTTGAAATCGCCTTGCAGCAACATTGCCGTTTGCGAGCGCTTCGTCGCCCGGTTTTTGATGGCCTGTGCCTCGTCCAGCACGATGGTCGTGAAATGCGTTCCCGTTAAATTCTCCGCCTCCTGCTGCATCAGGCCGTAGCTGCAAAGCAGCAGGTCAAAAGGCTGGAGGTTGTCGAGCATTTCTTGGCGGTCGCCCTCGCCGAACACCAGCGGGCGCAGCGTCGGGGTGAACTTCACGGCCTCGTGGTACCAGTTCCGAACGACGGAGGCAGGGGCGCAAACCAGCGCAGGGCCTTGCTTCGCTCGGTCGAGGAGCATGGCCAGTGCCTGCACGGTTTTACCCAAACCCATGTCATCGGCGAGGCAGGCGCCCACGCCCCAGTACGCCAATTGCGACAGCCAACGAAAGCCGTCTTCTTGGTACGGGCGCAGTTCCGCCTTGAAGGTGGACGGCACTTTTGGATTGATTTCCCTGGATTCCGCCAGCCTCGAAAGCTGCTTTTTCCAGGCGGCATCCAAGGTCACGTCGTGGAGCAGCCCAGTGAAATCCTCCAAGGAATGCGCCGCCAACGGGTGGAAGCGCAGTTCGTTTTTTGTTTTTGTGAAAATATTGTTCAGCTCCTCCAGCTTGCGTTGCAACTGGCTGGTGATGGCCAAAAAATTCCCATCGCTCAGTTCCACGAAGCGGCCTTTGGCATTTTGCGAGAGGTCGAGCAGTTGCCGGAAATCCATGACGAGGTTCTCGTTCACCTGCACCGTTCCATCCATCGAGAACCAGTCCCGCTCTTTTTTGATGCCAATCGAAAGCTGGTCGAAGCCGACCTGCCCGGCGATGCGCAATTTCTCGCCCTTTGGGTGCTCGATGATGACCTCGCCTGCCGAACGCAGCGGCTCCAGTTCCATCAGCACATTGAGGCAGTCCTCGGCATTGTCGAAGAGCCATTCCCGGTTTTCGCTGTCCGAGCGCAGCAGGGTAGGGCAGGCGTTTTCCACCCGCTTGGCATTGTCTTTTTCCGCTTTCAAATCACGGGTGGCCTTGGTCGGCTGGCCTTTCACCTCGGCGATGATTCGGTCACGCCCGTCGCCCGGTTTGAAATAGGGCGGGTCAGTGGTAAAAGGTTTTACGAAGAACTCAATCTTGAAGCCATCGCCGACGGGCAACAGGTGGACGATGGTGGTCGGGTTGCCCTCGATGGTCGGCACGTTGACGGCCTCGCCGCCCACCTCCGACTGCACGGTGACGATGCTGCTGAGGTTGCCCACTGCCTCGATGAGCCGTTGTTTGCCCTGCGGCGGTATGCGCAGTTTGCCATGTTCGAGCAGCCGGTTGATTTCGGCGTGCTGCTCCTCGATTTTCATCAAAAGGTAGCGGGTGGGCGTTTCCCGGACCAAGGTTGCGCCCGCCTCCTTGAAGTCGTGCGAGAACCGAAGCACGTAGTCCTCGCCTTTTTGCTCCACGAGCAGTTGTGGCTGTTGCTCCAACAGTTCGACGGAGATAGCGGGATTGTCCCAATGAAAAAGCAGCGGGTGGCCGACCAGCGCCTGGTAGAGTTTTTCCATTTCAAAAATGTACTCCACGCCGCCATAAAAGCCGTGGTTGCTCATTTTGATGGATCGGGCGGCGGCTTTGTCCTGGTCGGTCATGTTTTCCACTTGGAGTTCCTTGAGCCGCTTGAGCGCCACGTTCCGCCCTTTTGACCAGCCACCTTTGCCGAGCGTCTGTTCCATGGGCTGTACCTGGTAATGGTCGAAATTGACCAACCAGATGAGGCGGGTCGCTTTGCCTTCGGTGGGGGCTGCTCGCTTGGCTTTTTTTCCTTGGATGTGCAGCAGTGCCTCCAGCGAGCGCTCCCATGCCTCGGTGCGGGGAAAGAGGTTTAGGATGCTTTCGCAACCAAGTTTTTTCGCCAATTGCGCAGCAACCTCCGAGTATTCCTTCGCCAGTTTTTTATCTTTTTCAAAAACGCCAAGCAGGGCGCTCAGCTCCATTTCTACCCAGCGGTAGCCGTTTTTGGTGGCGTTGTGGAGGTGTTCTTTCAAAATAGGCGGCACATGGGCGGGCAGCACCATGCTGTTCCAGTAGTGGGCAGCAGTGAAGAAAATCCATTCGAGCGGGGTATTTGGCACTTCGTCCAAGCAATCCTGTGCGTCAATGAAATTGTTGAGCTGGAAATGGATGCCCGATTGGAGGTACTGCAAAATATTGGAGTATGGATTGGCCGGGGTATCCTCAGCGAGTTTTTGGGCCGTTTTCAGGTATTCTTTTTCTTTTTCCCGAAGGATGGCCAGCACATGGACCACGCCGTAAAATGCGGGGAACGTGCCCTTGCGCAGCCCCACATCCTTGCGGAAGGACTTCAGGCCTTCCTCGAAATAACTGAGCGCCAACTTGTGCTGACCCTTGAAAAACAGCGCCGTGCCAATGCGCAAAAACCTGCCAAAACTGGCCTCCTCCTTTTCTGCCAACTTCATTGCCTCGTCGAAACGGCCTTGGCGGTGCAACAGGCTGGAGAGGATGACCGCCCCGGTTTTCGCTTTTTCCTTGTCGGTGAGCCAGCCGTTGTTTTCGAGGTAGGCCAAGTACTCGTTGGCGGGAGAAAGCTCCACGAGCGCATAGGTGACGAGCTGCCCAATCGCCAAGCCCTGGATGACTTCCGGGAAAGTGGCCATCCATTCGGGATTGAACGGGGAGAAGAAGTTTTTGAAAAAATCGGAGTTCGCCCAATCCGCTGGATGGAAGCGCTCGATGTCGCCGATGACCTCGTCCACCCGCTTTTGGTTGCCTTCGTAAAGGGCGATGCGCAGCTCCCGGATGCAGACATCGTAGTTGCGGGGGCCCCACATCCATTCCCGGTAGGGCAGCACTTTTTGGATGTGGCGGATGTAGCTTTTGAAGTTTTTGTCCACCACGGCCATGCGCATCACGAGTTCCCGCACTTTTTCCGCTACCTGCATTTCGAGTTTGAGGCCGAGGTGCAGCCAGCCGCCAGCGTCGAGCAGTTCCCGGTATTCCTTCACCTGCGGGCCATGAACGCCATTGCCACGGTCGGTGCGCACGTCGCATTCTTGCAGCAGCGTGACCATCATACTTTGGTTGATGGGTTCGTAAGCGATGGCGAGCAGCTTGAGTATGGTGCGCTCCACTTCGTCTAATTCCTTGAAGCGCTGCCTAAAAGTAGTTAAATCCATATTTGATATCCCGGCTTTGAAAAAGGGCGGACAAAGGTAGCTGAAAGTGGGGGGAGGATTTTTATTTAATTTGATATTCTTTGAAAATTCAAAAAGGCAAGATGCTCCAACCGTCGGGAATAGTTAGGCGAAAATTTCAAAAATGAAGGCTCAACTCGTGATAACCGAACGATAATTTTGCTATAAACAAGGAGAATGTGTTAAATTCTTCTAAATTTACATCCCCTCCCCAACTTATATGAGAAAAAATTAAAACAAACACCAAACCCATTATGCTTGATTTGAGCAAACTGAAACAAACACTGCGTGACCTCGTGACGGACGAAGGGACGGAAGTTGCATTGAGGGAGTTGGAAAAAAACCTGCCTACGGACGTCCCGAAATATGACCCGCTCCTCCAACTGATTGCCCGCCTGAAAGAAATTGACAACCAGCGCATCAAAAACGTTATTTCCAACGAACAGGCAACCCTCCGGTACGACAAGCTGCGGGATGATGTGCTCTCGTTTTTTAGTGCCTTGGAAGAAAGTGATTTCTCGAAGGAAACCGCCAAAAAGGCCAACCTCGGCGGCGTGCTCTACCGCATTCCCGAACGGATGCAACAGCTCAAGAAATCAAAATGCACGGTGCGGGTGGCCTATGACGAATCCGTTCTGAAAGACACGCTCGACACTGAGGTGGACGTCGTGATTGAGTCGCTAAGAGTCTCCAAGAACATGGAAGTGAAACTCGTTGACGACGAAGGCGACGGCGAGTATTTTGAAATAACCAGCCGCTCCACGCCCGAACAATTTCTTGAACAGGACGAGTTTACCGAGTGGATTTTCTTCGTAAAACCCTTGGA
>JBGSWN010000154.1:0-21638 GCA_041752395.1 Saprospiraceae bacterium
CACCACCTGCCAGAAGCAGGTAGTGCCGTATTTCAAATTATTGAGCACGAGGAAAGTATCGGTAATGCCCGAAGCCATCAAGATGCCCGGCCCTTGCAAGGAGTGAAAAGTATAAACGTCGTAAGTCAGCGGGTCAGCTTCGGCATCGGTCGCCGTCCAATGCAGGGTTAGGCTGATGTCAAGGTCGGTCGAGCCGCTGGCTGGGCTGATGTTTTCAGGAGCAGTTGGCGGGGTGTTTGCGGTTGTTTTTTCCTTCATCAAAATGATGACCGAACTCTCCAATCCTTCGGAAATGGTCACGGTTTCCACGCCAGATACATAGCCAGAAAGCTCTGCCCGCACGGTGTAGGTGCCAGTTTTTATATTGTCAAAAATGAATTTGCCTTGTGCGTCAGTCTGGGTTTGACTGGTGGCCGGGCTGGTCGAAACGATGGCGTTTGCCAGTGGCACATCCGTTCCATCGATCAAGACTTGGCCAGTTAAGGTTCCGAAAACTTCGGGGGTGATGGTGTCTTCCTTGCAACCAAAAAATAGCAGGGAAAAGATAGCCGCAAAGGCCAACCAGTTCAGGTTTTTTATTGAAAAATAATGGTGTTTCATATTCTTGAAAATTCGTTGCGGATATGTTGAGGTTTTGAAATAGCTCCTCAAAAGTCGGAGTCAAGTTTTTTCTTGTTTTCAAACTTCCGAGCACCTTCCACCTTCCTTCCGAAGTAGAAATTCACGCCAATATTGCCCCGCCAGAAGAAGTCGTTGTAATTGCCTTGCTCCACTTGGTCGAGGCGGTCGTTGAAAAGGTAATTGTAGTCGGCAGAAAAGCGGATGCCCGTGGCATCGTTCACCAGAATTTCGAAGCCAGCACCAATATGCACTTTGGGGTAAACAGGCGAGCTGTAGTCAAAACGTGTGGCCTTGTTTTCAGTCAGGAAGCCAAAACCGCCCTGCAAATACGGCGTAAATTGGTCGTAAGGAAACAAGCGGTAGCTGCCAGTGAAGTCAAAATAACTGACTTTGGAAGCGTAGAATTTCTGGGTGGCGAGGGAATTTAAGCCAAGATTGAATGCCAGCCCAAAGGCTGGTGTCGGGTTCACCTGAAAGCCAAAATCAGCGCCTGTTTTTAAAATCGGATTGGGGTAATCGCCTTGGTACAACAGGCTGGCCGTCCCCAATTGCATGGCGATGATTCCCCTGCGGTTGTCAATTTTTTTACCAAAAATATCGGTCTTCGGCAGCATTTCTTTTTCCTTTTTGTATTCTTTCACGGGCGATTCGGCCATTTTACGAGGTTCGAGCGGCAACCAAAGTTCTGCGTCTATCCCTTCAATAATGAGGCTCATCACGGCTTTTTCGATGGCCTCGGTCACGGCGATTTCAGAAGGTTCATTGTAGGTGAAGCCCGTCTCCACTTCCAGCAGCCGCTTGTATTTCACAAACTGAAACATGCCGCCGTCCAAGGCTTGGGAGAGAATGGTTTTGGAAGTATAAACCGTCTTCAGGATTTTTCCGTTGCTCGCCGATACCGCCCGCAGATAGACCGTCACCCGGTCTTGTCGGTAGGAGCTGCTGCCGCCCACGCCAAAATAGCGAAGCCCCGCTCCACCCGTGATGACGTTGGCATCGTAGCTTACAATACCGCCTTCGAGGATAACGCCAGCGTAAAGTAGGGGAGGGAGCAAGTTGTCTTTTCCCTCGCCCGTTTCATTGTTGTACTGCGCCCGGCTGCTGCGGATGATTTTGCGCTCGTTGAGCAAATTGCCCACGTTTTCCCGCTCGATGGGCACGAACCAGCCGGAATCGTCGAGGGCTTTAAGGAGGATGTTGGTGGCTCCCTGCGTCACGGCGGTGCTCCAGCTTGTGCCGCCTTCCGTGGGTTTGTACTGCCCCGTTTGGTCCCGGAATTTATAGACTGCTACTACGATTTTTTCTTTCGGTTCGGGTAGGCTTTGCAAATCTTGGGTGCTTTGGGTCTCCTCTCCAAGCCGTGCTTTCGTCTGTTGTATGGGTTGGTAGAGGTAAGACCCACAGCCTACTGAAAACAATGACAAACTACTGAAAATCAGGAGTTTGTACAAGGATAAATTTTTGCTCATAGCGTATCAGCTTTAAAAACGACTTTACCATAAGACATGGAATTGCCTTGTGGTAATTTGAAAAAAGGGGTAGGGGGGCCTTATGTGTTCGAGGTGTGCGTAGCGGGGAGTTCAGGTCAATAAAACGGAATCACAATCTGTGTGGACTGGCCTTGCACTTGGTCAAAAATGGTGATAGTCAGTCCTTCGAGGGTAGAGGCCACGTCCACTTGGAAATTGCCGAGGGTGTACTGTCCATCCTGCAGGCCGCTTTCCCCGAACTGGCTCGTGATGATTTGCCGAGAAATTTGGCTCAACAACAGGTTGTTCAGGTTGCTGGCAAAGGCATCCACGGTGCTTTTTTGCGAAGATAGTTGCCTGCTTCGGTTCTCTCCCGTCAGGTCTTGCGATTGGGCGGAACTTAGCAGCCAGTTGTAGTTGAAGGTATCGCCACCAAATGCCGGGTTTTTGGCTTTGTAAACCAAGTCCTGTGCACTCATTTGCGAAGCGCAAAAAAGAAAAACGATGGCGAAGATTGCTTTGAAAAAAGTATTCATGGCTCAAGTTTTTTAATGAAACAATCAATAAATCCCGCTGCCGGAAATATCATCCGTATCAATTTCTTGGTAGGATTGGTCGGGGTGCAAAATTTGGTCGTAGAGCGATTGCACCAGTTGAACGGCCATTTCCTCCACGATTTCCATGCGGGGCTGAAGGTTGAATTGGAGGATTTCCTCCCCGTTCAGTTCAACCATCATGCGGGTTCCGATGCCGATGCCCGTTGGTTGTTCTTTTATCGTAATCGAGTAGTTGGTTTTGATGTCTTCTTCAACACTGGACCAGCCGTTGTAAAACAATTCGTAAAAATCGTGCGCCAATTTGGAGCGGGTCTCATCAATCACCAAGCTTCCGATTTCGCCGCCATCCATGTTCAATTCACTGAGTGGTGTTTCGGTTTTATTGGGCAAGGCCGAAACTGGTGCTTCGGGTTTTGGGCCAACGGCTTGGGAGCTAGCTACAAGCGTTTCTTTATTGAAAACAAGCAGTTGAATTTTGTCAAATTGGCCATCAGAAACCAGAAAATTTGCATTAAGCAGCAGGTTGGGCTGGTCGGGCAGGGCAAGCGTTTTACCTTCCCGCACTAGGCTGTCTTTTGCTATCAAAATTGCTTTGTACTGCAATTGAAGGGGAGAAGATGTGTGGTTTTGGCACCAGCAGGAAATGACGGTTTTGCCGTCGGTTTGTTGCAAATCTATCCATGCAGTGACCTTGTCGGTACGCTGGCCAATCGCCGTCGTCAGGAGCGGCAAAAAGAGCAGAATTGCAAGTGTTTTCTTCAAAAGTCCTATTTTACCAAGGGGGGTAAATTAGGGGGAATTGAGTTATTGGGTGATTGCGTGATTGAGTTGTTGTATATTATCTCAATATCCCAATATCTCAATATCTCAATTTTTATTGTCCTGTTTGCTTGATGATGACTTTCAAGCCATCGCCTACTTGACGGACGGTGAAGTTTTGGCCTTGGATATTCTCCAAAATCTGGATGATTTCGTTGGAATTTCCAATTTGAACCAACTCCGAACTGATATTTGAACTGTTCAAAAATTGCTGGACAATCCGGTTGTCGGAGCCGTTCTGAATATTCACCAATTCATTGCCGGCGCCGTTGCCCGACAGTTCGTAGTAGTTGTTGGTGCCTTTTTGAATCAAGGCCAATTTGTTCCCGGTTTCGGTCTGGGAGATAATGGCCACGTTCCAATCGCCCGATTGCAGCACCCTCGCTAAATTCCCTTCCAGCCCTTCTTGGTCTTGGGTGAGATTCAACTCATTTCCAGTGCCAATTTGCTGAATGTAGGCATCGCTCCCTGCCCCCGATGTGCTGGAATTCAGCAACTCGGTTGGCTGCAAAAGCAAGTCCGCATCGTTCAGCAACTGTGCCGAAAGCTGTCCGAACGAAAGCATTACCATCGTTAGGATTGCGGAGCATTTTATGCAAAAAGCATTTCTCACAGCAGGGGAATTTTCAAAAAAATGGAGGTCAAAATTGGGTTAAAACAAGTTCGAAGGAGGAAATCTTGATTTCCCCACTTCGAACCTACTAAAGTCTTAACCAGAAAGCTGATATATTAATCCCTGTATCTTAAGTAATTAGTTGTTTGACTGTGTAACAGTCGCTGTGTTGCTGCTACCAATTTGACGCACGATGTTGGTGTGTTCAGCACCGTTCTGCGTGTTGATGGTCTTGTTTGAATCGCCCTCTTGGCGGATTGAGCTGGCGTTCAAATCACCCTGCTGGATTACGAGGATGGAGTTGTCGTTGCCAATCTGGATGAGGCGTGGGTCGTTGTTTGAACCAGCAAAGTTGTTCGAGCCATCTTGTAGCATGTTGATTTGGTTGGCGCTGCCTTCCACGGTTGCATTCATGCTGTTGGAGATTCCGTTTTGAGTAACAACGTTGAGGTTTGCATCGCCGATGATATTGAGTTTTGCAAACTGGTTCTCACCGTTCTGTGATTGAGCAGTGATGTTGTTGCTGCCTTTCACGTCAATCTGAGCAGACTGGTTGCCTGCACCCAATTGCTGTTGGATAGACTTGTTGCTGTTGCCCAAGTGGGAAATTGTGGCGTCGCTGTCGTCAGATTGGAGGTCTTGGTTGGCTACGTTGTCGTTGCCATCCTGAGAAATGACAGCCTTGTTGTTGTTGGCTTGGATGTTGGTTACACCCTGGTTTGCACTGCCAACTTGCTGAATGAAAACAGAGTTCTGGTTGCCAGTCACTTGGTTTTCAGCGGTGTTTGAGCTGCCGTTTTGTCCAAGTGTCAACAGGTTGCCTGAGCCGTTGTGAATGACCAAGGTCTTGTTTTGTGTGCCAACTTGTGTGACATCAGATGAGTTGTTGTTTCCAACTTGCTCTAGGTTGTTGGAATTGGTTTGCGCTGCCATTGTAGCAGCAAATACGAAAGATGAACAGATGAGAAAAACCTTTTTCATAGGGAGTTCAATTTTTAAAATGATGAGAATATGAAGAAGTGTTGCTCAACCATCATGATGGAAAAACAAGCTTCTGGATTATAGATTCAGTTTGATGTGTTACCTAAATAGTGCGTGAAATCCCAGCATGTAACTGCAGTGCAATTGCCTGTTGACAAAGGTGTAATTTTGCTGGATACTGCTTTTGAGTGAGACTGGAAGAATGGGCAGATGTAGATGAAATGGTAATTTGCAGCGGTGCAAAGGTAGCTCATCAGAATTGTAGCCACCAATAAGTGATTTCCGTATTTTTATACTCCGTATTTATACTCATTTTCTTATAAAATTATCTTGTTATGGTTAAAAAAATCGCTGATTCAGTCTGTTTTCAAGCAGGTGATCATACTTGGCTTCGAGAGTTGTTGCATCCTGCAAATACTAATGTTGGCACATCTTTCAGCTTGGCACATGCTTACCTCGAACCAGGGGATGTGTCTTTGCCCCATAAATTGATTTCAAGTTCTGAGACCTATTTTTTCTTGGAAGGTGAAGGCACTATTTCCATAGACAATCAAGTCCATCGAGTAGAAAAGAACGATACCGTTTTCGTGCCTGCCAATGCCATTCAATCGGTTCAAAATTTGGGGCAAGGCAGGCTGGTATTCCTCTGTGTAGTCAGCCCTCCTTGGTCGGCTGATGATGAAGAAATTTTACGATGACTCCCTAATGCTTTATCCCAATTTAATGTAATTGATTGATATTCAGTTTTTTATAAAAAAAGTTAAAGTGGTCGGTTGTGTGTAAATTTGCCACCGAAAATGAAAATCCTACTCATCACCAAGAAGTTTCCGTTTCCCCTAACTGAGGGAGAACCCATTGCCATCAACTATTTGGCAGGTGCACTCATGAAAGTGGGTTGTACGATAGATTTATTGGTGTTGAACACCTCGAAACATTATTTTAACCCACAAGACTTCCCTGCCGCTGCAAATTTTTTCAGTGAAGTTCATTCTGTTAAAGTCAACAACGACATCCATTTTCTTGGCGCATTGCGAAGCCTGGTTGCTGGAAAATCCTACATCCTTGACCGTTTCAAGTCACTAGAATTTGAAGAAAAACTGGAGGACTTGTTGCGAAGCAAACGCTATGATGTGGTGCAATTGGAAACGATTTATTTAGCGCATTACCTGCCAGTTATCCGAAAACAACTAAATGCGGTTGTCTCGCTCCGTGCCCACAACGTTGAGCATGAAATTTGGGAAAGAGTAGCTTCCAATACCAAAAACCTGTTCAAAAAATGGTACTTAAAAAACCAGAACAGGCACCTGAAAGCTTTTGAGCTCGACCACCTCAATCAATTTGATGCACTGCTGGCAATCACCGCACGAGACTTGGATGCATTTCGGGCCTCGGGTTTTCGAAATGAGGGTGTAGTGGCCCAAGTGGGGATAAATATATTGGAGTATCCGCTGATAGACCACACCATCATCCATCCAAAAGGCTTTGGTTTTATTGGTGCTTTGGATTGGATGCCAAACCAACAGGGCGTAGTTTGGTTCTTGGAAAAAGTTTGGAAAAAAATAGCTGCCAAACATCCTGACGCAGTGTTTCACCTTGCAGGAAAAAACACCCCTGAATGGCTCCGCAACAAGGCTGGCAAACTGGCGACGGTGCATGGAGAAGTACCAGATGCAAAAGCATTCAACCGGCAATTTCCGGTGATGGTAGCCCCACTTTTTTCGGGCAGCGGCATCAAAATTAAGGTGTTGGAAGGAATGGCCCTAGGACGTGTGGTCATCACCACTTCGATAGGTGCCGAGGGGATACCCGCTGTGCCTGGCCAACATTTACTAATTGCAGACTCCGCCTTGGAGTTTGAAAAGCACATGAACTGGTGTTTGGCAAATCCTGTTATGGTTCAAGAAATGGGCATTGCGGCACGTGAATTCATCCGAGAGCATTTTGCCAATTTGACAATCGCTAACCGTGTGAAGGAGGCTTACGATAAATTGATAAGCCTTTGGTAATCAATAATTTAAATCAAGTTTTTATCATGAAAAAAATTGCATTTTTAACCATGACAATGGTTTCGTTGCTATTGGTTTGTAGTTGTGAAACGAAGAATCCAGATTTTGAGCAAGAAGATTCGCTGCGCAATGAGGTGTTTGCGATTCACGATGAGGTAATGCCCAAAATGTCAGACATCGTGCGTTTAAAAGGTGGCTTAATTGAAATGCCGACCGATTCGATTTCAGGGCCAATGGTCAAGGCTACAAATGCCCAACTGGAAAAATCGGAAGATGCCATGATGAATTGGATGAACAATTTCAAAAGCCCGGAAAAGCTGCGGGAAAGTAAAAATCACGAAGAAATCATGGCGTATCTAGAAAACGAGAAGCTGGAAATTGCCAAAGTCCGAGATGAAATGAAAAACAGCATTGAGGCCGCCGAGCGAATACTTTCTGCTGCTAAACAGTAGATTCTTTGCAGAAATTTGGAAACCTTTTATTTAAAATTAGGTTAACAAAATTTTATTTCAATCTCATTGTAAAAACTGGGCGAAATGCCTACCTTTGCGCCTCTTTTGAAAAAAAGCTGTAAATCAGTTAACAGAACCTGTTTTCAACTTGTTTTTCGCTTGAAATTAAGTCTCTGGACTTTCCATTTTTATTTACCATTCATCATTTTTAAGTAATGGACATTAGAAACATCGCCATCATCGCACACGTTGACCACGGCAAAACGACCTTGGTGGACAAGCTGCTCGTAGCTGGCAAACTCTTCGGCGACCATGAAGCGCCCGGCGAACTCATCATGGACAACAACGACCTTGAGCGGGAGCGTGGCATCACTATCCTCGCCAAAAACGCTGCTTTTTGGTACAAGGGCCATAAAATCAACGTAATTGACACCCCTGGCCACGCCGACTTTGGCGGTGAGGTAGAGCGGGTGCTCAATATGGCCGACGGCGTGCTTCTCCTCGTGGATGCCTTTGAAGGCCCCATGCCTCAGACTCGTTTCGTTTTGCAAAAAGCCCTCGAACTTGGCCTCAAGCCGATTGTTGTTATAAATAAGGTGGACAAAGAAAACTGCAAGCCTGACGAAGTACAAGACATGGTTTTCGACCTGATGTTCAACCTTGGCGCTACGGAAGACCAATTGGATTTCCCAACGCTCTACGGTTCAGCCAAGCAGGGCTGGATGGGGTTAGATTTCAAACAGCCATCTGACAACATCACACCATTGCTAGATGCCATCATTGAACATATCCCTGCACCTAAAGTGCATGAGGGTACGCTCCAAATGATTGTAACTTCCTTGGATTACTCCAATTATATTGGCCGTATTGCCATTGGCAGGCTACACCGTGGCACCTTAAAAGCCAACCAGCAGATTGCGCTCGTAAAAAGAGATGGTACTTTCGTTCGCCAGCAAGTAAAAGGGCTTTACCTTTTTGAGGGCATGGCCAAGGTGAAGACTGAGGAAGTGCAGGCTGGTGATATTTGCGCCATTCAGGGCATTGAAGGATTTGAAATTGGCGACACCATCGCTGACTTGGAGAACCCAGAGCAATTGCCAGCCATCAGCATTGATGAGCCAACGATGAGCATGTTCTTTACCATCAACGACTCTCCATTCTTTGGTCAGGAGGGGAAGTTTGTTACTTCTCGCCATATCCGGGAGCGCTTGGAGAAGGAGCTGGAGAAAAACCTTGCCCTTCGGGTAAAAGACGGTGAAACCACAGACTCTTGGCGGGTATTTGGTCGGGGCGTTTTGCACCTTGCCATTTTGATAGAAACCATGCGTCGTGAAGGTTACGAAATGCAAATCGGCCAACCACAGGTTATCCTGAAACGCATTGATGGCAAACTTCACGAACCAGTTGAGGAACTGACGATTGACGTGCCTGAAACTGGCTCTGGAACAGCAATTGACATGGTCACCCGCCGCAAAGGCTTGATGACTTCCATGGTGCCAAAAGGCGACCGGGTTATTTTGCGCTTTGAAATGCCATCAAGGGGAATCATCGGCCTTCGGAGCAATCTGCTGACCGCCACAGCAGGTGAAGCGATTATGACACACCGTTTCATGGAGTTCCAGCCTTACAAGGGCGAATTGCCAAAGCGTCAAAACGGTTCCCTACTTTCCATGGAGCAAGGCAAAGCAATTCCTTACTCCATCTTCAACCTGCAAGACCGTGGCAAATTCTTCGTGGAAGCTAATGAAGACCTTTATGAAGGCCAAATTGTGGGTGAAAATTCACGGCCTGGCGACATGACGGTGAACGTGACCAAAACCAAGAAACTCACCAACATGCGGGCTTCTGGTGCTGACGAAAAGACGAAACTGGTACCGCCGGTAAAGTTTAGCTTGGAGGAAGCATTGGAGTACATCATGGAAGACGAATACGTGGAAGTGACGCCGAAAAGCATCCGCCTCCGCAAAATCTATCTAAAGGAGTTTGAGCGCAAGCGCAACACCAAAACGGTAGAACTGGTAGAAGAAGAAATATAAGATTTGATGGCTTCGCCGTCAATTTAATAAATAAAAAAGCTCCGAGTGGCACTGCCATTTCGGAGCTTTTTCATTTTTAGTCTCCCCTTTTTTCTTCGCAAAAATCAGCGCCTGCGTGCCTTCGTCATCTTTTCCCGATACATTGAATCATCGTTTTCAGCGGCCTCCAAAAGATAGGCGCTGAGCAGCTCCACATTGATTTCCGAAGGCGAAAAAAAGCGTTTGTTGTACACCTGTTTACGACTGCCACGCTCCAAGTAGTTGGCTTTATCTGCTAGCAGATTGCCGTAATTGAAGCCGAATTCGACGCCTTCCCAAGTTTTGCTACCCCAAGAAACTGCGCCTGGCCAGATGTAGCAGACGCCTTTGCGCAAGCTGTAAAAAGGCACGTTGAAGGATAACCTTTCTTTCGCATCGTCAAGGGTAGAAAATATCATTTCCCGCAGGACTTCTACTATTTCTAGTTGGTCATCAGGTAGAAAAGCGAGCAACTCGCTCATGGTATTGAATGCTACGTTTTGGGCTTGTTTTTTTTCTTTCATCCGGTAAAATATGCTATTTAATTAGGTGACAAAAGAACTCACATTATTGCCAAATGCCAAAATTCCTCACCAAACTCTTCACCATCGCTACCTGCCCCAAATGGTAAATATCGTGCTGGAGCACCCCGCTCACGAGCCGCCTAAAGGTCCTTCCCGGAACAAAATCCGTGTCCAAGAAAGCTTCGTCCCGCTTTGACAATTCATCCACGAGTATTTTTTGTTGCTCCGCAAAAGCCGCCTTGGCTGCCTCCCAAGTCTCCGCAGTTTGATTGGAAGCGGCTGGCCAATTGTCTGCATCAGTGACATCGGCTTGAAAATCCATGTTGCCCAACAGCCGCTCGGTCAGCGCCTTGCGCCATTTCACCATGTGCCAAAGTAGGACAGCGATGGAATGCTGGTTGGGTGGGGTAGCGAGCGCCTCGGCTGGTGAGATGTTGGCAATCACGTCGAGATAACTATCGCCGAACCATGGATTGTCATCGTAAAAGGCTTTGAAATCAATAACCAATTGCTCCATTGAAGTCATGACACCATGCTTTAGTGTTAATGAAAAATAAGTTGAAATGAAATTTTATGTTAATGCGAAGCAGTTGAAAATATCAACTTTCTGAAACCGTTTTCATGTTGTACCAAAAACGCAGACGACATGACAACGAACCGCAAATTTGAAAATGCTGCTGCCTTGCGCAGTCGAATTGCTTTGCTGGTGACCTTGGTAGTTCACCTTGCTTTGATTGGATTCCTCGTTTTGCAAAGCGAAAAAAGCGAGGAGATTTTATCAAAAATACAATCGCCGACGGCAAAAATTGTGGACAAGCCAAAGGCTTAAAACAGCCCGTGCAATTCCGCCCGAACCGTGTTCACCACTTTCCCCAAATCTTCTGGGTTTGTCTCAAAGTCAATTTCATCGGAATTGATGACGAGCAACTTGCCTTCCTTGTAATTCCCGATCCACTGTTCATAGCGGTCGTTGAGGCGCTTGAGGTAGTCGAGGCTCATGCTGCCCTCGTATTCTCGCCCCCTTGCCTGGATGTGCGAAACCAGCGTCGGGATGCTTGCCTTGAGGTAAATAAGCAGGTCGGGCGCCTGAATTTGCGAAGACATGGTTTGGAAAAGGCTGAAATAATTTTCAAAATCCCGGCTGGTCATTAGCCCCATGTCGTGCAGGTTTGGGGCAAAGATGTAGGCGTCTTCGTAAATCGTCCGGTCTTGGATGACGGTTTGGTTGCCCTGCAAAATCTTCAAAACCTGTTGGTATCGGTTGTTTAAAAAGTAGATTTGCAGATTGAACGACCAGCGCTGCATGTCGTGGTAGAAATCGGCGAGGTAGGGATTGTCGTCCGTGCTCTCGAAATGGGTTTCCCAATTGAAGTGCCTGGCGAGCTTTGAGCAAAGCGTCGTTTTGCCGGCGCCAATGTTTCCGGCGATGGCAACGTGCTTCACGATGGGTTTTACTGGTTCATTCATAAGTTTCATGGTTTTCCAAACAGGCACGAAAATAGAAACTTTGCTCAAAATAAAATTTTTTGTTTAAAAATTCTCACAACTAAAAGCCATGCTGGGCAACCTTTGCGAAGCGGGATAAATCATTTTATCTCTATGAAATGTGGCGAATCATCTAAAAAACGATTATGCAAATAGACCGTGACCTAATTTTAAAACTTGAAAACTTGGCCAAACTCGAACTCTCCGAAACTGAGCGGGAGCGACTGGCTTTGGATTTGACTAATATCCTTCAAATGGTTGAAAAACTAAAGGAGCTTGACACAACTAACGTGGAGCCACTGACCTACATCAGCGATGCTGTGAACCAGCTTCGGGAAGATGAAATCAAGGGGCAAGTGACGAACGAGGAGGCTTTGTCGAACGCTCCTGAGAAGAACGAACCGTATTTCAAAGTGCCAAAAGTGCTTTAGTGCTTGGCTTTTTTACCGAAAAAAATAAAACGCATGAATTCAATTATTTCGCTTCGCAACATGGTGAAGACCTATTTTATGGGGGCCAACGTGGTGAATGCCCTCCAAGGCGTGAACCTCGAAATTTACAAAAATGAGTACGTGGCGCTCATGGGCCCTTCTGGTTCAGGAAAATCAACTTTGATGAACCTCATTGGTTGCCTTGATACACCGACTTCGGGGGAGTACATCCTAAATGGCTCGAATGTGAGCACCATGGACGACAGTGAATTGGCTGGTATTCGGAACAAGGAAATCGGCTTTGTTTTTCAAACTTTTAACCTGCTGCCTCGACTTACAGCATTGGACAATGTGGCGCTGCCGCTGGTTTATGCTGGCTTAAGCAGGGCCGAACGCACAGAAAAAGCCAAGCATGTGCTGGAATCGGTGGGCCTTGGCGACCGGATGGACCACAAACCGAACGAACTTTCTGGCGGGCAGCGGCAGCGGGTAGCTGTGGCACGTGCCCTCGTCAACGACCCCAGCATTATCCTCGCCGATGAGCCGACAGGTAACTTGGACTCGAAAACTTCCTACGAAATCATTGGGCTTTTTGAGGAAATACATGCCTTGGGCAATACCATTGTACTGGTGACACACGAACCCGATATTGCTGAATTTGCCCACCGAATCGTAAAAATGCGGGATGGTAGGGTAGAGAGCGACGTGGTGAACCCAAACCCTGTCAAGGTGTTACAGTCAGCCTAAACCAATTGCAATGGCCTTTAAGATTTATACCAAAACTGGCGACGAAGGCCAGACCGCCCTTTTTGGGGGAAAACGTTTGCCCAAAAGCCACCTCCGCATCGAGTGTTACGGAACGGTGGACGAACTTAATTCCTACCTCGGCTTGGTTCGTGACCGCTCAGACGACGAGCATGTTCGGGCGATTTTGTTTGAAATACAGAACCGACTTTTCGACCTCGGCGCCAACCTTGCCACCGACCCATCGAAGAATTTGACCACTCCGACCATTGCGCAAGCAGATATACAACTGCTTGAGAATGAGATAGATGCAATGGAAGAAACCTTGCCAGCGCTCAAGAATTTCATTTTGCCGGGCGGCCACCCAACGGTTTCCCATTGCCATGTTGCCCGCTGTGTTTGCCGCCGTGCGGAACGGTTGGTGGTAGCGCTGAACATGGAAGAGCCTGTGGCTGCCGAAGTGCTGAGGTATCTGAATCGGCTGTCTGATTTCCTGTTTGTTTTGGCTCGAAAAATTGGGCAGGATTTGGGCGCCACGGAGGTGGTTTGGAAGGGTCGTTGAGTGTGTTGAAAAAAATCATTTCACAAAACAAGTCGGTTCACGGGCTTAAATTCCTACCTTTGCACCCCGTAACGAGGTGATTGAATTGCCGTCGGGCGACTCCTTCATTTATCACTCATCTTTCATCCTTTTTTAATGGCAAAGTACATTTTTGTTACGGGAGGAGTTACTTCCTCGCTAGGTAAAGGCATTATTTCAGCTTCCCTCGCCAAACTGCTACAGGCACGAGGCTTCAGCGTCACCATCCAAAAATTTGACCCATACATTAATGTGGACCCCGGCACCCTCAATCCCTACGAACATGGCGAGTGCTATGTGACCGACGATGGGGCTGAAACTGACCTCGACCTTGGCCACTACGAGCGTTTCCTGAATCGGCCAACTTCGCAGGCGAACAACGTGACCACTGGCCGCATTTACCAAACCGTCATCAACAAGGAGCGGGCGGGTGATTATCTGGGTAAGACGGTGCAGGTTATCCCACATATCACCGATGAAATCAAGCGGCGGGCGCAATTGCTTGGCGCAAACAATGAATTTGATATCGTCATCACGGAGCTAGGTGGGACGGTCGGTGATATCGAGTCACTGCCATATTTGGAGGCGCTGCGCCAACTCCGCTGGGAGCTAGGCCGTGACAATTGCATGGTCATTCACCTGACCCTGATTCCGTATCTGAATGCCGCCAAGGAACTGAAAACCAAGCCGACACAGCACTCCGTGAAGGAGCTTTTGAGCGCTGGTATTCAGCCGGACATTCTTGTTTGCCGGACGGAACACCCAATCAACATGGATATCCGTCGCAAGCTGGCACTGTTCTGCAACGTGGACATCGGCTCTGTGGTCGAGGCGATTGATGCTGAAACAATTTACGATGTGCCGCTTTTGATGGCAAAGGAAAAACTGGATACAACGGTGATGTTGAAACTCCGATTGCCAGACCGCAAGGAGCCCGACCTCGCCCCTTGGAAGGCGTTTTTGGGTCGTTTGAAAAATCCGATTCACGAGGTTCGGATAGGCTTGGTTGGCAAATACCACGAATTGCAGGATGCCTATAAATCTATTTTTGAAGCTTTTATCCATGCAGGCGCAGTCAATGAGTGCAGGGTGAAAGTGGTGCCGATTCACTCTGAGTCATTGGCTGGCGATTTTGAGGAAGTTGGCCGCAGGCTTGGTGAACTCAATGGAATTCTCGTCGCACCTGGTTTTGGAGAAAGGGGGATTGAAGGTAAAATAAATGCGATCCGCTATGCCCGTGAGAACAAGATGCCATTTTTCGGAATCTGCCTGGGTATGCAATGTGCGGTGGTGGAATATGCCCAAAACGTCTTGAAAATTGAAAATGCAGCCTCCACCGAGGTAAATCCGAAGACCGAGGAACCTGTGATTGACTTGATGCCTGACCAGAAAAAAATCACGAAAAAAGGCGGTACCATGCGACTCGGGGCCTACAATTGCGAAATCAAAAAGAACTCAAACGCCTACAAGGCATACCGTTCTCTACACATCAGCGAGCGCCATCGTCATCGCTATGAGTTCAACAACGATTACTTGGAGCGAATGGAAAAGTCAGGGCTTTTGGCCACGGGTATCAACAAGGAGAATAACTTGGTCGAAATTGTGGAGCTGAAAGACCACCCTTGGTTTGTTGGCGTACAGTTTCACCCAGAGTTGAAAAGCACGGTGGAAGCGCCGCATCCGCTTTTTGTTGGCTTTGTGAAGGCTTGCCTAAAATGATTCGCAAAGTGCTATTCTTTTGGGGGATTTTGTTGGTGATTACCATCGCTTCCCTTCATAATCCCTTTTTTTGGGACACCGTGCAATTGGCGTCAAAGCACGGACATTTTTTCTACGAGACTGGTTTTCAGTCAGTTATACTTCCAACTGAAATTGATAGTGGCCACCCGCCGCTCTTCGGCATTTACGTGGCGGCTGTTTGGCTTGCCTTCGGAAAAACATTGGCTGCAAGCCATTTGAGCATGCTCCCATTCCTCTTTGGTATTGCCTTTTTTTTAATCAAAATAGGAAGGATTTGGCTGGGCGAAAAACGTGCGGACTGGTTGCCACTGCTCTGTTTTGTAGACCCAGTGCTATTGGGCCAAAGTATCCTTGTCAGCCCGGATGTGGTGCTTGTATGCTTTTTTTTAATGGCCCTTTGGGCAATCTGGGAGCAAAAACCAAGGTGGCTCACCGTTGCCGTCATTGGCCTTGGGCTCATCAGCACCCGAGGCATGATGGTTAGTTTGGCACTTTGCCTTTTCACAGTTTTTGCCGAAGGAAAAAAGCCAAGCCTAGGTAGTGCATTAAAAAAAATCCTGCACTTCCTGCCTGGTGGCTTGTTGGCCGCCGCCTACATCGCCTATCATTATCAGCAAACAGGTTGGATTGGCTATCATGCCGAATCCGCCTGGGCGCCTAGCTTCCAACGTGTTGACTTTCAAGGTTTTGCAAGAAACATCGCAGTACTTGGCTGGCGATTGCTCGATTTTGGGCGGGTTTTCGTTTGGGCGGCAATTGCCCTTTCAGCTTGGTTTTTCTTCGTAAAACAGCGAGGAAAGACGACTGGCTGGGTTGCCAATTCGCCTCCCCTTTGGCAGTTGCCGTTGCTGCTTGTTCTTTTGTTTTTGGCGACAGTACCGTTGCAGTTGATGCACAAAGGGCTGCTTGCTCATCGGTACTTACTCCCCATTTTTTTGTTGCTTAACCTTTGGGCGTTGGTACTTTTGTTTCGGATAAATTTGAGCAGTAGGGTATCTGTGCTACCCATGTTGGTAGGCTTGGGGCTTGCTTCCGGCAATTTATGGGTATATCCACGGAAAGTCTCGATGGGTTGGGACAGCACTTTTGCACATGTGCCTTGGTATGGCCTTCAGCGAAAAGCATTGGCTTTTTTGACAAAAAATGAAATTCCTTTGTCACAGGTAGGTAGCACCTTCCCAGTGCTTGGCCCTAGAGAGCTTTACGAGTTGAACGGAGTGCAGGAGGGTTTCACAGAACTTGACCTTTCCCAAAATTGTTACGTGCTGTATTCCAACATCATGAATGATTTTACGGATGCGGCAATAGATGACCTTTTTCAAAATTGGCTGCCGATTTTTGAACAAAAAAGCGGTGGTGTAGAGCTGGTTTTGTTTAAAAATCCAAAAACTGGAAGATGCGAAAACTGAACATGGACGAATTACATAGGGCAACGCCTGAGTCATTTAGGGCGCAATCAAAGCTTCCTATCGTTTTGATTTTGGACGATATTAGGTCTGCCTTAAACGTCGGTTCTGCCTTTCGAACGGCAGATGCCTTTGCCTTGGAGAAAATCTATCTTTGCGGAATAACCGCCACGCCGCCCCATCGAGAAATCCTAAAAACAGCACTTGGTTCGACGGAAACCGTAGTTTGGGAGTTTGCGGAGCATGCAAAAGATGTGGTTTTGGCTTTGAAAAATGAAAGCTATCATGTTTTGGCAGTGGAACAAGTTGAAGGAAGTAAACAATTACAAGACTTTGATTTTCAGGCAAGTAACAAAATGGCGGTTGTTTTTGGAAATGAAGTGAACGGTGTAAATGAAGCAACGTTGGCCGTCTGCGATGGATTTCTTGAAATACCTCAATTCGGTACAAAACACTCGCTTAATGTAGCTGTTTGCGTAGGAATAGTAACTTGGGAACTTGTCAGGAAACTGAAATTTAATAACAAAATTCAATTGAAATGAACTATTGGTTGGTAAAATCAGAACCTGGCGAATACAGTTTTGATGACTTGGTAAAAGATGGTACCACGGTTTGGAGTGGTGTTCGTAACTACGCTGCCAGGAATAACCTCCGGGCAATGAAAATTGGCGACCCTGTGCTTTTTTACCACAGCGTAGATGATAGGGAAGTCGTCGGGATATCGAAAGTATCAAAGGAATTTTATCCAGACCCAACTGCTGAAAGTGGTGATTGGTCGGCAATTGATTTGGTGCCAATGCAGAAACTGGACAAAAAAGTTCATCTTTCAGAAATCAAAAAAACAAGCGAGTTACAGAATATTGCGTTGGTTCGAATAGGCCGCTTGTCGGTTATGCCGTTAGAGAAACAAGAATTCGACAAGATTCTGGAGTTGGGTGATTCACCGCTGTGAATTGAGGCAGGTACAATTTCCCAAAAATTGCTTTGAATGATTCGAGGGCATTTCACTTTAAAAAAGCATTCCAAATTTTTCGTCAGGTGGAAATTTTTGAAAGTAAGTACATTGATTTTTCATTTTCTGTGACTTGTAAATTGAGTTCTAAATTGGGTTGGTTTATATTTTAGAAATACAAAATCTACATTTCCGCCTTTTTTTGTTGCAGCCTCATCAAAAAATATTTTGTAAGTTTGTGACATGAATTCGTTTTGACCAAGTTTTGTTTTTAGATTATTCCGATTACCTTTGTTGCCGTTATTTATGTGTCTTAAGCAATAGCTGAAATTTTCTCCCCGTACTTTTCCCTTAACCGATTCAGTTGGATCAAATTCCAACATGAGTAATTCTCCTCTCAGTTCCTTACATGGACTCATGTTTTCCATTGGCCCATGTTGAAAGGAAACTTTTCTTGATTTTCCCTCGGTCAAAAATGTTAAGCGTTTTTATTGAACTTACGTTAAGGGCATTCTATTTACAATTTTATTAACCAAAACAAACACTGACATGAACATCGAAAGGAAAAGAATCCTGATTATTGAGGATCATGAAAGCATCCGGCTTTTATTAGGCACCATGCTTGCCAAATCTTACGAGGTAGTTACAAAAAAAGATGGTCTCGAAGGAATGGCTTGGCTGGTAAGAGGCAACCTTCCTGACCTAATCCTGCTCGACATGAGCATGCCACGACTCAGTGGCAACGATTTCCTAAGAAATATCCGCCAAAGTGGTTTTTTTCGTGACATTCCAGTAATAGTAGTGTCTGGAAATGACGGAGAAGAAGATGTCAAAAATTGCCTCCGCTGGGGCGTGGATGATTACCTTACGAAGCCGTTCAACCCTATCTCGTTGAAACAACGGATAGCGAATGTGCTTTACGAACCACAAGCATTGGTTCTAAACTAATTTACTCCCCCCATTCATAGTCGGACTGGAAAGAAGGTTTTACTTGGTAACAAATTAAATTCGGCATTATGAACTCAAACTTACCTCTAAAAAATGACACAAGTGTTTTGGAAGAGATAGTCGTACTAGGTTTTGATGGCTCCTTTAACGAATGCCTTATCAATGCCTCTGGCATCGAAAATGGCTTCAAGATAAGGGAGTTTGACAACTCTTTTCTTGCATTTCAATGGCTGCACAACGCTGTCGCCACCCAACACAACCACGATTTACCGAAGGCAATTGTTTGTGAATTTGCTTCTTTGGAAGAAGAAAATTTTCTCCTGCTCCAAAATGTAAAAAAACATCCCCAACTGAAATACATCCCACTCATTGCTATGAACCGGGATGGCCTCAACCATAAGCTTGATGCCCTCAAATTAGGCTTTGACGATTACTACGATGTGCCTGTGCATTGGCAAGTGCTTCGTGACAGGGTTGATTTCTTGACCCATTTTTTACATGAATTTGATACAGTTTCCATTGAAGAAACGGAACAAATGGGTGTTCGGATTTCACCTGCCAAGCGTTTTTTCGACATCGTTTTTTCATTGACCGTGATACTTGTTCTAAGCCCAATCTTGATTTTGGTGGCCTTGGCAATCACGCTTGAGTCGAAAGGTAAAGCCATCTACCGCTCAAAAAGAGTAGGCACAGGCTACCAGGTTTTCGACTTCCTGAAATTCCGTTCCATGTACCAGGATGCCGACCAACGCTTGAAAGACCTTTCGCACCTGAATCAATACAGTGTCGAAGGCAATGGCCCACTTTTTACCAAAATCAACAATGACCCAAGGGTTACGAAAGTTGGTCGTTTTATTCGCAAGACCAGTTTGGACGAGCTTCCTCAGCTCTTCAATATTTTGAAAGGCGATATGTCCATCGTGGGCAACAGGCCGCTCCCACTTTACGAAGCGGAGCAGCTTACCCGTGACCTTTGGGCAAAACGCTTCTTGGCACCAGCTGGCCTTACCGGCCTTTGGCAAGTGACCAAGCGTGGTAAGAACGATATGTCATCCGAGGAAAGAATCAACCTCGACGTGACTTACGCAGACCACCATTCATTTTGGTACGATATGAAAATCATTGCAAAGACCCCGTTTGCTATCATTCAAGAAGAAAACGTTTAGTCAGTCTATGGTATCTATCATCACTGTCAACTACAATTCGTTGGAGGTAACCTGCGAATTGCTTCAATCTGTGCGCAAGTTCGGAGGAAAAAGTGTAGAGGTAATCGTGGTGGACAACGCCTCGGAAAACGATCCGGGCGATTATTTGAAAAACCATTTTCCGGAAGTAATATATGTCAGAAGCGAAAGTAACCTTGGCTTTGCGGGTGGCAACAACCTTGGCATCCGGGCGAGCAAAGGTGAATTCTTGTTCTTCCTCAACAACGATGCTGAACTGACAGCGGGGGCCCTCGAAACGCTCTTAGAATTGTTCAGCACACATTCCGGAATCGGCATCGCAAGTCCGAAAATTTGTTACCATAACGCTAGACCGGGTAGTGAGCCGGACGTGATTCAGTACGCAGGTACCACCCACGTTCATCCGCTCACTGCCCGGAACAGCACTCTCGGCGAACAGATAATTGACTACGGACAGTATCAAACCGCACAACCAACTGCCTACGCACATGGCGCAGCCATGATGGTGCCTCGTGAGGTGATGAAAAAGGCCGGCATGATGTCGGAAGACTTCTTCCTATACTACGAGGAATTGGATTGGTGCGAGCAAATCCGCCGAGCAGGCTACGATGTTTGGATAGAACCAAACGCCAAGATTTACCATAAGGAAAGCTATTCTGTTGGAAAAATCAGCGCTTTGAAAACCTATTACATCAACCGCAACCGCCTGTTTTTTATGCGGCGAAACAAGACGAAAGCACAGTGGATTGCATTTTGTGTGTTCTTGTTCTTTTTCACAGTTCCTAAAAACAGCCTGATGTTCCTCCTGAAAGGCGATTTTGTGAACTTGAATGCATTTTTAAAAGCAATCCGGTGGAATTTCACCGAGCAAAAGATACGACCAGTCTCTACCCCCCGAACTTTTTTTTCAGAGTTTAGACAGGAGACTTTAGACAACAGAAAATCCCAGAACCGCAAGAAAAGCCAGTCTCTACCCCCCGAACTTTTTTTCTCAAGAACCTAAAACATAAACCAGTCTCTACCCCCCGAACTTTTTTTCCCAAAAGCCGCAAGACAAACCAGTCTCTACCCCCCTTACATTCAATCAATTTGACTCGGCCCCCTTCGCAGTTTCAATCAAAATACGACCAGACTCTACCCCCCTTACTTTTTTTTCTGAAAAAGCCGGAACCGACAATTCCCGGCTTCCCCAATGCGGGGAACTCGTTATTTTTGCCAAAACACTGAACAAACACGATGGATTTTATCAACTACACTTACTTCATTGCAGCAGCTGTGCTGGCATTTTTCTTGGTTTTGCCGACGCTGAACGTGTTCTTTTCACTGTTCACCACCGAAAAACTCAAAGCACCGAAGTACCCTAGAGACTTCGATTACGGCAACATCATTACCGCCTACAAGAACGCTGACATTGCCAAGGGCCTCGTTCAATCCTTGCTCAAACAACGGCATACCAATCACCACATTTACCTCGTGGCCGATGGCTGCGACCTCACCAATTGGGACATCGAAGATAAGCGCCTGACTGTGCTCCTGCCGGAGCAACCGCTCAATTTGAAAGCAAAAAGCATCATCCACGGCATCGAAAATTTCGTGCGGAACCATGATTACATTACTGTTTTCGATGCGGACAACTTGGCGCACCCCGATTTTTTAACGGAAATAAACCGCTACGCAAACGCTGGCTACGTGGCCATTCAAGGCCAGCGTACCGCTAAAAACCTCGACACGCTGATGGCCTGCGCCGATGCCTTGGGCGAGTTTTACAAAAACTATATTGACAGAGTAGCGCCGTACCGGATTGGTTCGTCTGCCGTGATTAGCGGTAGCGGCATGGCCGTGGAAGCCGAACTTTACAAAGCGTATCTAGCCAGCCCCGAAATCGAGCAGGGCAAGCACCAATGGAAGAAAATGCTCCAAGAGGACAAAATCCTCCAGAATTTTTTGCTCCGCAAAGACACCAAAATCGCTTACGCTTGGGACGCCATCTGTTATGATGAAAAAGTGACCAGTGCCGATGCTGTGGAGACGCAGCGCAGCCGGTGGCTTTTCAGCTACTTCCAGAATATCCC
>JBGSWN010000155.1:0-17103 GCA_041752395.1 Saprospiraceae bacterium
CGCCAATTTACATTGACAGAAGCTTCGTTGACATCGAATCCACGCCGATTTACATCGAAAGAAGCTTCGTTGACATCGAATCCACGCTGATTTACATCGCCCCAAGCATCCTCGACATCAACCTTCACCAATTTTAGCCCAAATCCCCATACAACACCCCCGACAAATACAGCCCCTGCGGATACGCCGATTTCAAATTGACGGGTGCTACGCCCGTTCTTAGGCATTCTTCAAAATCGGCCAAGGAAGTACGGCCATAGCCCACTTCCAATAGCTGGTGGACCATTATCCGCACCATCCCCCGCAGGAAGCGGCTGGCGGTGAACACCAAAGTCAGGCGCTCGCCGTCATTTTCCACGAATAATTGGGCTTGGGTGAGTTCGCAAAGCGTAGTTCTATAGCGGTCTGGTTGCTTGCACATGGCCCGAAAGTCTTCGTAGCGGGGCAGTATCTCCATCGCTTGTTGCAGCCGTTCGAGGTGCAGGTTTTCCTTCGGGTAATAGGCGCTCAACTCGCTCAGGAAGGCATCTTTCGTCGTGTGCATTCGGTAGGTGTAGGTCCTTGTAATGGCATCTTTTTGTGCATGGGCATACCAGCCCACTTTGATAAAATCGTGGATGATGATGTCGTCCGGCAGCATTTTATTGAGGCGGAAAACGGGGTCGTAGTCGAAGTCCGCTTCTACCTTTATATGGCAGTAGTATTGGCTGGCGTGTACCCCGGCGTCCGTGCGGCCACAGCCGATGCAGCTGACCTTGTAGCCGAGCATTTTCTCAAGTGCCCCTTCCAGCGTTTCCTGAACGCTGAGGTGCTTCGGCTGCCATTGCCAGCCGTGGTAGTGCGTGCCTTTGTAGGATAGTTTCACGAAAAATTTCATGGGGCGAAATAACGAATAACCAGCGGGTAGTCTTGCTTTTAGGTGTATTGGCATTGGTTTTTGGTTTTTGGTTTTTGGTTTCACGCAAATGCCTGCTTGCATCATTTCCTATAAGCTTGAATGGACAAAGAAGCAAATTCAAAATGGCCATTCATTCTCAAATTGGCTAGTCCCCCAGTGAAACATGAAACATGAAACCTTTTGAAACCAGTGATTGGAAGGCATTGGTGAAAATTCCGAAAAGGAAATAAAAAATGGGCAATTCGGACCAAAAGCCACTTTTCCCCCTAATTTTTTTCTTTAAAAAACAATCCTGATTACCTTGGCCTCGCTTTATTCGAAAAACAATGTTGACCAATTGCCGCTAGGCAGCAAAATGAAATAAAACTAACTAAGAATGAGTGCAAAAAAACAAGAATGGGGTTCCCGGGTCGGCTTGATACTCGCCATGGCGGGCAACGCTGTTGGCCTCGGCAACTTCCTCCGCTTTCCGGTGCAGGCCGTGCAGAACGGCGGGGGCGCTTTCATCATCCCCTACCTGGTCTGCTTCCTGCTGATGGGTATCCCGCTCCTCCTCATTGAGTGGAGCATGGGCCGTTTTGGTGGCCGCTTCGGCAATCATAGCACACCCTACATCCTCGACACCATGGCCAAGGGCCGACTCTGGAAGTATTTCGGGGTCTTCGGCATCTTCACCAATATCGCCGTGGCGGCTTACTACTGCTACATCGAGAGCTGGACGATGTCCTACGTGTTCCACTCCATCGGCGGTACTTTCACAGGCAAAAGCCAAGGGGAAGTAGCCAGCTTTTTCAACGATTATGTGGACATCGGCGTCTCCACCACGGGCATACCCTATGAGGCAGTCATTTTCTATATCTTCTGTTTGATACTGAACACCTTGATACTTTCCCGTGGCCTTGCCGGCGTGGAGAAAGTGGCCAAAATCGGGATGCCGTTGCTGATTCTTTTCGCCGTCGGTCTTGCCATCAAAGGGCTTACCCTCGGTACATCTGGTGCTACGGCGGAGCACCCAACCGCATCCGCCATTGACGGTCTCAACTTCCTCTGGACGCCGCAATTCGACTCGCTCACCAACCCCAAGGTCTGGCTCGCTGCGGCGGGGCAAATCTTCTTCACCCTCTCGGTGGGGATGGGCACCATCCACTGCTATGCGGCCTACATGCGCTCCAAGCAGGACATCGCCCTGAACAGCGTTTCGGCTGGTTTCATGAACGAGTTCGTGGAAGTGGTACTGGGTGCGAGCATCGTGATTCCAATCGCCGCTGGCTACCTCGGCATCGCTTGGGTTCAGGAGAACGCTGGCTTCGGAATGGCCTTCCAAACCATGCCTTACCTCTTCCAGCAATGGGGCCCGACACTCGCCGTTGTGGCGGGGGTCTTCTGGTTCGGACTGCTGTTCTTTGCGGGCATCACCTCCTCGCTCGCCATGGGCACGCCGTGGATTGGCTTCATGCGGGATGAGTTTGGTTGGGAGCAAAAAAAAGGAGCCATTTCCTTCGGAATCATCGTATTGATAATGGGATTGCCCACCGTATTTTTCTACAATTACGGCGTCTTCGACGAATACGATTACTGGGCGGGCACAGTCTCGCTGGTGGTATTCGCCCTGCTCGAAACCATCCTGTTTTCGTGGATTTTCGGCATAACCAAGGGCTGGCACGAAATCAACCTCGGCGCCGACATCAAGCTGCCCATCATCCTGAAACACATCATCAAATGGGTCACGCCGACCTTGTTGCTGTTTGTGTTCCTCGGCTCGGTTTTCACGCCCAAGGGCAACGACTGGGCGGGTGCATTCAGCAGGCTCGGCAGCGAGGGCTGGACACTTGACAATAGCTCGCTCATCAAGCAATTGAGCAATGCTGGCATCAAGGAGGAAATCGCAACTTTGCAAAACCCTGCAACCTTGCCGGCCCTCCAAAAAGAAGCGGACGAGATAAAAGCCACCATGGATGCCAGCACCGATATCAAAGCAAAGGCGCTCGACCAAGTGCGCTACGAGAAAAAGCTTGGCAAGGTCAGGCAAGCCTCCGACGCTGCCTACCTCGATACGCTGAACAAAAAATTAACTTATATCCCGTTTGCAAGGTTCATGCTGTTGGGGCTGTTCCTTGGAATAGCAGCGCTGGTTTACAGGGCCTATCATATCCGGGTTAAACAAGGAAGAAATACGCCATGAATTCATCAGCACTGACCATCATGTTATTGGCGCAGGTAACCATCACCTGTTTTACCATCTACTTCTTTTTCACGGTGCTTCGTACACCGGATAAAGGAGAAGAAGATTTTCCGCCCGGCCCATAAGCAACGGCCATTCCGGGAACTGGCGGGTCCAGTTCCCGGGCTTTTTTTTATTGAAAATACCCACTATTTGCCTTCGCACTATCGCCTTTGGAGCGCTTCGCTCCATATTCATTTCGGCTATTTCCGTTGGGGTGACAACCCTTTTTCTTTAGAGAAAATGCTGCGCCGGATGAATGAAACGGTTTCCATTTTGCTCCGCAAAAACGACCTCCCACCCCGCAATATCATTGACCTCGGCTGCGGCTACGGCGCTACCATGCAGCAGTTGCTCACCTGTTTTCCGATGATAAAAATCACTGGCGTAAACATTGACGAAGCGCAGGTTCAGTTTGCGCAGCAAGCACTTTTCAAGGCTGGATTGGCATCACGAGCAACACTTCTTCATGCCGATTTTCAAGCAACTGGCCTGCCCGCTGACAGTTTTGACGCTGCTTGTGCCCTTGAAACTTCCTGCTATGGTCATGGGGGAAACAAGGCGGCGTTCATTGGGGAAGCCGCACGGTTGTTGCGCCCCGGTGGCCGGCTGGTGGTGGTGGATGGCTTCCGAAAGCACGGACGGGAGCTGCCTCGGCTGGCAAATTTGCTGTACAAAAAGAACTTGCAGGCTTGGAGGATGCCTTCGCTGGCACAAATTGGAGAATTTGAAAAGGCGCTGCACCTGCACGGATTTGAGCAGGTAGAAATCAAGGACATCAGTTGGAACATGCTGCCTTCGTTGGCTTTTATCCCATTGGTTGTGACGAAACTCTTCCTCTCAAATCTTGTTCAAAAAGATGAAGGCAAACGCTGGTACATCCATGCACTGCTGCTGACGCTGGCGCTTGCTCCTTTCAAACGTCAGTTCGCTTATTACATGGTGACTTGTGTCAAATCCGGCGTTGAATTGAAAAAATAACTCAACTTTGCAAAAAAAATAGAAACAATGGAATTCAAGAATCCTTTAGGTGGTATCAGGTGGAAACGAATATTTGGATGGTCTTTTCTGGTGCTTGCCTTGGGCGTTGGCGGCTATACTTACTTCAACTACGGCGCTGTGTTCAGTGATGGCTACCGTGATGGAACGCTCATCAAGTTTTCCCGCAAGGGCTATGTGTTCAAGACCTACGAGGGCGAACTGAACCAAGGCGGCATTGTCAATTCCGCCCCCGGCACGGCCCTCGCCAATCAAATCTGGACTTTCTCTGTTAAGGACGATGCTGTTGCGGAAAAGCTCAACTTGCTAGGTGGCAAAGTTGTTCGACTGCATTACAAACAGTACATCAAGAACTTCGTCTGGGAAGGCGAAACCAATTACTTGGTGGATAGCGCAGAAGAGGTGAAGTAGCCGTTTGCCATTTCACAAAATATAAAAAGCCGAGCATATAGTTATATGCTCGGCTTCTTTGTTTTATGGAGTTACTTATTTTGAAACATAAGCACCATAATATCCCGCCCCCCATAATGCTGTTTTTTGATTCAAAATCATGTACACAGGCACTGCTTCCACCAGTGGCGTAAGGCGTCCCACCGCAAAAAAGTATTCGTGAAATATGGCATAATGTTCCTCGTTCCATATTTTCGGTAAGATTCCTCCACCAAAATATAGCCCGCCCGTTGCCTTTAGTTTAAGGGCAATATTCGCCGCCTCCGCCGCCAAATAGCGCATGAAAATCCGAAGCGTTTCCATGGATATAGCGCATCCTTCGTGGGCCGAAAAACCCACGGCAGCGGCGATGTCATTGGTTTTCAAGGCTTCATCCAATGTTTCGGATGTTTTCCAGCCTTTTATGTCCCGTAAGAAACCGAAAATCTCGGCAATACCAATCCCTGAAACAACCCTTTCCCAGCTGACATGGCCAAATTTTTTGGATAAAAACTGGAAGAGTTCCCAGTCGAAATCATTGCGGGCAGCAAAATGTGAATGCCCACCTTCCGTCGCAAATGGGCGGTAAGCTTTTCCATCCCAAAACAGCCCACCTTCCCCCAAGCCAGTGCCGGGCGAAATCATGGCCGCATTGCCATTATCATGGTTTTTTCCGGGGTAAATCATGCGCAAATCCTCCTCTTTCAAAGCAGCTAAACCATAGCAATTGGCCTCCAAATCATTGAGCAAATACACATGTTCTACGCCCATTTCCTCACTGATGGCCTTGCTGTCCACATCCCATTGGAGGTTGGTGCCGAGCGATTTTCCATTCCGTACCGGCCCAGCAAACGAAATGCAAAGGCGGTTTGGGTGGTGTTCGTTTTGGTTAAAATCATTGGCAATGTCCACCAAGGAATCATACTTTTTTGAAGGGTAACGTTGTTCCTTGACGAGCGTAGGCACCCCATTTTCTACCCTAAAAAAAGCCATATCGGTCTTCGTGCCACCAATATCCGCAGCGAGTATCGTGGTGCCATTTGGAGGCCGTTCAAAATTTGGAAAGGCTATCGGTATCAAGCTGTTTTTCATCGTGATTATTGTGTAATTGTTTTGAAATTAAGCTGTATTGAATGGCACTAAACAATGTTTGACCAAAATCAGGGACAACCAAACCTAGTCCACAAACGCTGCAATATACTTATCTTCGAGAAATGGACGACACCAATTTTAAACTCAATGACAATATTTTAAAAAAATAAAAAAGCCTTGTAAATCAATAATTTACAAGGCTTTTTTAAGGAAGTGATAGGGTTTTAGGCTAAGGCCTTTTCTTCTCGAACGACGCAAATAACTGGTGAGAGTTTGATTACGACATTTGAAAATGGTACGCTTCAAAGTTTAAATTTCAATTCAGTGCCAGACTTCCGAAATCTTTAAGATTTCGGAAGTCTTCACTCGGTATTTTCAAATATCGTAATCAAAGTAGTGAGTAGCAGATTCTCCCCCGATCACCTCTCTCACCCCTCTCACTCTTTAAAAAGAGCCACCAAGGAGACTCGAACTCCTGACCTACGCATTATCCCGACTTCGAGTCGGGACGTAGCTCTAACAACTGAGCTGATTCCCTTTCAATCCACTCCAACACTCGCTTTTGGCTTTTCCAATTCTTTAGTTTCCGTTCAAAGGAAATAGCTTCCGCCCTAGTTTCAAATATCTTTACATGGATCAGCTCCCATGGGCCCTTGCCTTTTGTGCTTGATGTCGAACCTTCGTTGTGTTCCACCAAACGATTATCGACATCCTTGGTCTGACCAATGTAAAGGCGACCACTAGTTTTAGAACGAAGTATGTAGGTATAAAAAGGCAAGGAGCCACCAAGGAGACTCGAACTCCTGACCTACGCATTACGAATGCGTTGCTCTACCAACTGAGCTACGGTGGCTTGTTTTCAAAACCAACTCCTTTGAGTGGGATGCAAAACTAAGATATTTGCCATCCTTTTACTCAACGTTTAGGGCTTTGTTTCACAGCATTCAAAAAAAAACCACCACCCAAAATAGGGCAGTGGCTTCACACGCTCTAAAACATTAGTTATGAAAAATTTGAACTATCTGGATTCCACCGAGCCGGAGCCGGAAACTTTGGAGCGGACACTCGGCCTGCCCTTGTAGTAAACATCTCCACTGCCTGCTATTGCTACCTCCAAGGATTCGCTCACGTTGACGGAGGAATCACCGGAGCCGGAAATCTTCACCTCGCAGGTTTTAGCGACAAGGTCGAAAGCCTTGATGTCACCGCTACCTGTTATTTTCATATTAGCCTCCCCCGTTGAACCCGCTAGGTTCATGTCGCCGGAGCCGCTGATAATCACGCTAAGGTTTTTGGAAGCTGCATCTAGTGTAATATTGCCACTTCCAGTCAATGTCAGCGCCAGGTCTCCAATGTTTGAAAAACCACCCTCGCCAATGATGGAACCAGAGCCGCTCAACGACAATTGTTTTATATCTGAAACAGTTACCCAGATTTTTATACTCTCTTTGTGAGATACATTTTTACTAAAATTGACTTTCCAAATACCGTCTTTTACTTCTTGATTCAACAGGTCAATCAGGTTTTGTTGTGCTTCGATTTTTACGGATTGTGTGCTACCCTGGCGAATCGTCACATCGGCAGCGATGGCCAATGTGAGGCCATTGAATGAAGCTATGTCCAAGGTTTTGGTAACTTTTGGACCTTCACCGAAGACGCCTGTTCCTGACCAGTTTTGGGTGCAAGCACTTGAAGTGAAAAGTAAGATGGTGAAAAGCGTAAGGACTGAAGACAAAGTTGATTTCATGCTCGGTGTTTTTTATTGTGAAGTAATTTTAACTAACGACACGGCGACCTTGATTTGGTTGCGCAGTTTCAAAAAAAAGCCCGCAACCTGAATCAGGTTGCGGGCTTCCCTTTGTTAAAATTCAAATGGATTAGTCCTTCGTTCCCATGGTCGAAAGGTCAACCACGAAGCCATCCATTTTTTTGTTCTTTTTTAGGTTGGCTTTGTAGTTGGCGGCATCAGTTTCGGTAGCAAAAGAACCGAGAATCACTTTGTACAGCTGTTCGCCTTTTCCGTTTTTCTGAACGCTCACCAAGATGGACGAGAACCAATCTTCCTGCAAATCGCCAATTTTTTTGAAAAGCGCTTCTTGCGTGGAAAGCACCGCCACTTGCACGCCGTATCCTTTTTTCTCTGGCTTTTTCAGCTCGATTTCAAAAAGGTCGTAAGGCTCAAAATCGCTGCCTTTCACCAAAACCGCTTTGCTCGCAGGGGCATCTTTGGCCACCATTTTAGCAGGAGCTGGCTTAGTGGCTGGCACTTCTTTAGCTTCTGGCTTTTTGTTTATGACGGCAGTTTTTTCAACAGCGGCGGGCTTCTCAACCTTTGGTTCAGCAGCTTTTTTAGGCTCTTCTTGTTTCGGAGTAGTTGCAGCAGTTTCGGTCGTGGCAGGCTTTTCTTCCACTACTTTAGGTGCTTCAACTACTGGCTCAGCAGCGGATTCTTGTTTTGACAATTCAACTTTTACACGGGTTGAGCCGTCCTGCACCAAGCCGATTTGCTCGGCAGCAGCTTTGGAAATCTCCACTACCCTACCGCTGATGAATGGCCCACGGTCGGTTACTTTTACCTGAACGGACTTATTGTTGTCCAAACGGGTCACCTTCAACATAGTGCCAAATGGGTAAGTCTTGTGGGCGCAGCTTAATTTCGTTTTGTCGTAAAGCTCACCACTTGCCGTTGGTTTTCCGTGGAAAAGGTCAGAGTAGTAGGAAGCCAAGCCAAACTCTTCATTTTGCGCCAGCAAGCTGGTCGTGAAAAGTAGGTTTAGGATAAAAATCTTCAGTAAATTTTTCATGGTACGTTGTTTAAAATTGGCAGTCCACATCTCCCACTGCTTTGATTTTCAGCAGGTTATGTAAAATGGGGAAGCCAAGAAATTTCATGGTTTAGATTAAAGAATGAAGTTTAGTTGTTCTGATTGCGGTGTAAAACGCAGCAATTTTTGGAAAATTCTCTGACAAAATAACCATTTTTTCACAAAAGGCGCAAATGTATTTTCCACACAGGCTTTTGATTATCAGTGCTTTCCATGTCCAATTTGTAACTTTGCGCCAGTTTCCGTTGTTGATTCAGCGCAAAATTTTAATCAAATCGGTCAAAATTCGTGGGTGAGGTTTAACGACATACCCCGTTTCGACAACCATTTCAATCAGAAAATGAGTAAGCACGGTAGAGTTTTGGTAGCCATGAGCGGCGGCATTGACAGCACGGTCACTGCCATGTTGATGCACGAGGAAGGCTACGAGGTCGTTGGAATCACCATGAAAACCTGGGATTATGCCTCGTCTGGCGGCTCTTCCAAGGAGACCGGCTGTTGCAGCCTCGACTCCATCAACGATGCCCGAAAAGTGGCTGTTGACATGAAGTTCCATCATTTTATCGTGGACATCCGAGAAGAGTTTGGCGACTACGTCATTGATAATTTCGTGGATGAGTACATGGCCGGGCGCACCCCAAACCCCTGTGTGCTCTGCAACACACATATAAAATGGAGCGCCCTGCTGAAACGGGCGGACTCCCTCGATTGTGAGTTCATCGCCACGGGCCATTATGCCGTCATCAATGAGCAGGGGGGCCGCCGCTTTATTTCAAAGGCAAAAGACCTGAATAAAGACCAATCCTACGTACTTTGGGGCTTGAGCCAAGAATGCTTGGAGCGCAGCCGCTTCCCGCTTGGCGGATTGACGAAGCCGGAGGTACGCCAAATCGCCTTCGACCAAGGCTACGCCGACCTCTCGAAAAAAGCCGAGAGCTACGAAATCTGTTTCGTGCCAGACAACGACTATCGGGGATTTCTGAAACGCCGAGTGGACGGGCTCGAAGAGCGGGTAGCTGGCGGAAAATTCGTCAATGCAAATGGTGATATTTTGGGCGAACACGAAGGCTATCCTTTTTACACCATCGGCCAGCGGAAGGGGCTAGGACTTGCTTTCGGGCATCCAATGTTCGTGTCGGAAATACGGCCAGAAACCAATACCGTCGTGCTTGGGACAGAGGACGAGCTCATCCGAAACAGCATGAAGGTCGGGCAGGTAAACCCGATGAAATACGCCGAAATCCCGGAAGGTATGGAGGCCGTGACCAAGGTGCGCTACCGTGACGGCGGCACGTTTTCTTTGCTTCGCAACATGGAAGAAAGCCATGTAAAAGTGGATTTCTTGGCCAATGTGAAAGGCATTGCACCTGGCCAATCCGCCGTATTCTACGAAGGCGACGATGTGATTGGCGGTGGCATTATTTATCGCTAAATAGCTGACTAACAGTTTTTTATAAAAATAATCAATTGTGAAAAACCTGAAAATATGTGTTGGGCTTGGCCTTGTTTCGTTTTTGTTTTTTGCTGCTTGCAAAAATACCCCCGACGATTTTACGCCAAACCTTGGCCTGGACTACTATCCTTTGCAAGTCGGCAAATTCATTGAATACAAAATGGATTCGACCATCTACGATCCAAACGGCGACTCGACAATTTTTCAGTCTACGACTTTCGTAAAAGAGGAAATCATCGACACCTTGAGCGATAATCTTGGCAATGTTCTTTATAAAATCGAACAATTCGAGCGGGCCTCAGACACCTTGCCTTGGGCAATAAAAAAAGTGCTTTCGTTATCTGTTCAAGGCCAACAAGCTATTCGGACGGAGGACAATCTTCGTTTTATCAAACTCACTTTCCCGATACTAAGAAACAACAGCTGGGATGGCAATATTCACTTTGATGAAGGTTTGATTGTTACGGTTGAAGGAGAGACAATCGAGATGTTCAAGGGCTGGAATTATAAAGTAAATCAAGTGGGCCAGGCGATGACCATTGGCAATTTTCAGTTTGATGAAACGGCGACCGTTGAGGAGGCTGATAACGAAAACTTGATTGAACTGCGCAGGTCTTCAGCCATTTACGCCAAAGGTATTGGCCTGGTTTACAGGGAGTTATGGATTTTGGATACACAGTGTATTGACGACTGTGTTGGAAAACCTTGGGAGGAAAAAGCAGAAAAAGGTTTTATTTTGAAACAAACCATTTTGAACAACAACTGATGACTGACAAATTGATAGGTGTTGGGTTTACCAAAAAAACGCATGGCTCTCAAGGCGAACTGAAAATTAGTTTGAAGGACGAATACTTCGATGATTTTGTAAATTCTGAAGTGGTTTTCATCAATGTGCAGGGCAAGCCGCTTCCTTTTTTCATCGAAAACCTGCGGGAGGCGGGAGATATTTTGCTTAAAATCGAAGACATTGACTCACCTAGCGATGCAAAAGATTTAACCAGCAAAGCGCTTTTCCTTCGGGAAAAAGACATCAAAATCACGAAAAAAGAAGGCGAAGTGCTGACTTTTGAACTGATGGTCGGTTATGAAATTTTTGATGAAGAATCTGGCCTGATTGGCAAAATCGAATCCGTGGAAGTAATGCCGCAGCAGCATTTAGCCATCGTAGAATATCTGGGCAGAGAAGTTTTCATTCCACTGCACCCCCAGATGGTGGTGAGTTTGGATGAAAAAGCAAGGCAGCTAGTGCTTTGTTTGCCCGAGGGTCTTCTTGACCTTTGATTTTGGGCAAAGAAAAGGCAGTCTCCGGGTAAGGACGAGACTGCCCACGCTTTCATTTGGAATCAAAGTCCAATAAGAAAGATTATTCTTCTGGATTCCTTCCCCCGCTCAAGAAATCTTGGTATTCTTTCAATTCGTCCCATTTGCCAGAAGCAGCAAGTTCTGCCTGCCTTGGCCAAGTATCAGGGTTTGCAATTCTGAACCGAGGCCCAGCCTCATCAAGCATTGATTGAAGCCGCTCAACGGGTGTTGAAGCAAGTGCCTCAAAAGTCCAAATCCCAATTTGGTTGCAGAGTTCTTCAATCTTTGGGCCGATGCCTTCCACTTTTTTCAGGTCATCAGGATTTGGCGGTGGAACGATTACCGCAGCGGCGGCCATGGGAGCTGCCTTCGAAGCGGCTCCTGCACCAGCTAGCGCCAAGGCCAAGTCGGACTCACTTTTTTCCAGCCTGAACCGCAAGCCTGTCACATCACCTTCGAGTGACATGACCTTCCTCCGATGGGTCGCATTGTCTTTTTCGCTCTCCTCCAACTGGTAGCGCAAGCCAGCATGGTCTTTTTCCAAATTAAGGTGGACACCTTTCAAGCGGTCGTGCTCGGCGTTCAGTTCGTGGTAGAGTTTGTTCCATTTGTACCATAAAATGTACCCGAGCAGGAGTCCCAACAGGAAAGCGACCAACAGCATGAGGAGAACTTCAATGGTGTGGTCAACATAAGTACCAGCACCGGGGCCTTGGAAAGTATTTTCAAACATGGTAAGTTTATTTTTTTGATGAAGCAGTAAATTTTGTGTTACTGACTGATAATCAATTGTTTAAATTAGGTCTTTTTTATTGAGCACCAACACGACACGGCGGTTCAGGCGGCTTCCTTCCTCGGTGGTATTATCGGCCACGGGCTCCAATTCTCCTTTTGAGGAAATGGACAGGCGTTCCTTTTTTATACCCTTCGCAATGAGAATGTCCTGAATATGCTTCGCACGTGCCATTCCCAGTGATTGGTTGAAAGCAACCGTTCCAGAATCGTCCGTATGGCCAGTAATGACCACGGTTTCTTCCGTCAGTTTTAGTCGCTTCGCCAATTTTTCAAGGTATTCGTCCACTTGTGGGCTGGGCTCTTTGACCGATTTCGCATAGGGGAAAAGAATGGTGATAGTGTTGTCCACCTCAACGATTTCCACGGTATCATCCTTGGGTTTGTCCTTAATATTGAATTCGGAAGCCACAAACTTTGCCGTTCGAGCATCAGGTGATTCATTGACCAGCCGGGAGGTCACCGCAATTTTTTCAGGGTCAATGCCGGGAACTTCAGCCAACAGCCGCTCCTTGATTTTGGCAGCACGGGCGAGGCCCATGTTCGTAAAGCCTGATGGTGGAGCTTCGTCTTTGGAGTACAAGCCGACGATTTCCAAGAGTTTGCCATCGGTAAGCAGCGCTAAAATGGAATCCCGGTAAGCTTGCCAGGTGGGTCGTGTTTCTGGTTCGGCAGAAGACCACGAGAAAACGAGTGGGCGATTGTCAGCAGTGGGCGGAGGTGGAGGTACCACTACCACTTTTTCACCACAGACTTGCTTGATATGGCAGACGTACCATTGCTGGCACACCACACACCATAGTACAAACAGCCCAATTGGGAGTAATGCCAATCGTGAAGACATAGGGTCAGATTATTTAAAAAATGGTCAAAAATCTTATCGTAGAAAGCCAGAAAAAAATTGGCTAAAAACAATTTCAGGAGTAATGTTGGCGAAATTTATTTGTTCGACCAAGGAGCAGTTGAGTTTGAATAGTTAGGAGCAACTGTGTTAAAAGGAAAGCTTTTTGATAATTTTCTTGAGTTGCTTAAAGTATTTGCCAAAGGTAAAAAAGCAGTTGGTTTTCCATAGATTTTGTACAAAAAAATAAAACAAAATTTTGAAGATTTAATAATTGGAAGGCGAAGGAGACGATAACAAGATGTTAAACAATATTTACACAACGAAAAGGAATTCAATTTCCAAGCCGGGCAGGTCTTCAATTAAAGCGGCTTCTTCTACACTTACCTTGGCTACATGGGCTTTCAATAGGATAAAAACCTGCTCTTTCATGCTCTGTCTTATCGAAATTTCCAAAGCTGCCGTTTCCCCAAAATCCTGTTTCACCACATTGATGTCGAGCTTTTTCACAGCATTCATCACATCGGGCATGAGGGCATATTCGAAGCGTAGGCGATACACATCTTCCACCAATTTTTCGACAATCGTGGCTTGCTGGAGGGCAGCCTGAGCGCTGCTCCGATAGGCATTGATGAGGCCGGAAGTGCCTAGCAACGTGCCTCCAAAATAGCGTACTACCACCACAAAAACATGGGTCAATCCGAAGCTGTCAATTTGGCCAAGAATAGGTTTTCCCGCAGTTCCGCTGGGCTCGCCGTCGTCATTTGCCCTGAAATTGTTGTTGTCCAGGCCGATGCGGTAAGCGTAGCAGGCATGGCGGGCCTTTGGGTGCAATTTGCGAAGCGATTCAAGGTGTGCGGGGACTTCCGCCTCGGTTCGGACGGGCCAAGCATAAGCAAGGAATTTGCTGCCCCGGTCTCTGAATTCCCCGGCGGAATGGTCGGCCAAAGTCAAGTAGGAATCTTTCAAAAATCAATCAATTCTAGGTGATAAAAAACATCAACACACTGATTGTCAATATTTTGCGAAATCAAACCGTAGGATTTGAGGCGAAGGTCCCGATATGCGCCACGAGTGCTTCCAAATCCCAAGCGTCTTTCAAATCGAATTCCCCAATCCTGGTGCGGCAAAGGGAGGATAGGTATCCCCCACTGTTCAACGCCTTTCCGAGGTCAAATGCCAATGATCGAATGTAGGTGCCTTTGCTGCATTTTACCCTAAAATCAATGGTTGGGAGTTCGACCTTGGTCATTTCAAATTCATAAATGGTGACGGGCCTTGGGGCTATTTCCACCATGATGCCTTGTCGTGCCTTTTTGTAGAGTGGCTGCCCATCTACTTTGATGGCTGAGAACATGGGAGGCATCTGCTCTATTTGGCCAATGAATCCTTGGCGAGCTTGTTCAAGTTGTTCTTCAGTGATATGGTCGGTCGGAAAAATGCCATCTGGTTCTGTCTCAGCGTCGTAGGAAGGAGTCGTAGCGCCCAAGGTGATCGTGCCGGTGTATTCTTTTGAAAGCCCCTGGTATTCGGCAAGTTTCTTGGTCCATTTGCTGGTGCAGATGATGAGCAAACCAGTCGCCATCGGGTCGAGCGTGCCAGCATGGCCCACTTTGATGTTTTTCAAACCAAGGCTGTGCTTGATGGCAGAACGGATTTTGTTCACAACATCGAAGGATGTCCAGCCTTGGGGCTTATCCACCAACAGGCAGGTGCCGTCCATGATACTTCGACTCGGCAGCGGGTCTTCCATTTATTCAAATTTTGTTGGATTGACCGATTCAATTGGCTACAATCCGGCTATCCAAATTGTAATTATTGGCAGTTTTTCGCCAAAGTCTAAAACTAGCAAAAAAACTAACCAAAACTGCTAAAAGCGCAATGAAGTTAAGCAATTTCTTCAATCGATGTCGCCTCTTCCATTCCTGGGTTTTTGAAAATCGCAACGATTTCAATCACCAAGCCCAGCAAAATAACAACTGGCCCCAATATGATCCGACGGCTGCTGTAAATCAGGCTTTCGTCCCAGGTGTTTGGGTCGGGCATGGCACCGCCGCTCATTAGCATCAAGCCGACAGCAATCAGCGCAAGGCCTACCAGCATCAGAAAATAGTTTTGCCGCCCAAAAATCAACCGGGTGTTTTTTGCCTCTGTTGCATTTGTTTTTGCCCGCTGGGCACTGGCCTGCGTTGCTCTTGGCGTTGTGGTTACGATTACTTTTTTCTTGGTACTCATTTTATTTTTTTTCAAAAAATACCCCAGCTTGGGCTAAAGGTTCAATCTATGAAGCTTCTGGCCGTTAGCTTTTAATTATTTGCTTTTTGCCAACGGCCAATAGCCAAAAGCAAAAGGCAATTTCAAATTAATTTAGTATAAATCATCTACCCGCATCCGCAGGTATTTCTTTACCACATAATAGGTGCTTGTCAGCATGATCAAGAACCCAAGCACAAACAGCGCCAGAAAAACGACCGCAACGCCGGGGAAATTGATGGCGGAATGCATATCGGGCACGTCCCGAAATATGAGGTAAAGTAAGCTAGACAGCCCAATCACTGCGAGCAATCCACAGAGCAAACCTTGCCAAAAACTTCGTTTCAAATAAGGCTTACTGATAAAGCCCCATGATGCGCCCACCAATTCCATGTTTTTTATCAAAAAACGATTGGAATAAAGCGCCAAACGCACCGTGTTCAGGATGAGCGCCACGGCAACAAGGATGAAAAACAGTCCAAGCCCAAAAATCCAAATGCTGATTTTTTTCAAATTGGAAGCAATGGACTCCGTGACGCTTTCTTGGTAGTAAACGTCGTTGACGTAGGGAATCTGTTTCAAATCTTCCTTCACCAGGCTCATGCTGTCGGCATCCATCCAGTCTGATTTTACGTTAAAAATCAGCACATCGTAAAGTGGGTTGGCCATGTCGAGTTTGCCGAAATCCTGCCCAAACTCCTTTTGCATCATGGCTGCGCCCTCGGCCTTGTTGATGAACTTTGTGGAACTTGCCTTGAAATATTCAGTCGCCGCCAAATGCGTTTTCAGCGAGTCCAATTGTTCGGGCGTTGATTCTTCTTTCAGTTCAACGATGATTTCGACCTGCTCCTGCAAAAGCCGCAACATCTGTTGACCCTGCACCACGAGAATGCCGAAAAGCCCTAACAAGAACAAGACCAGCGTCACGCTGACGATGGTATAAAAGTAATTCGGCTTGTGAACGGGTGGTTTTTTCATCAAAGAAGTTGCTGTTAGCAAAAGACGGCGCAAAATTAGAAAAAACTCGCACCTAATTCCCTGAATCCAAATCCTTTAGCAAAGCATCTGATTCTTGGGCCAGCGCTTTGATTTTTTCCTTGATAGCTTTGGTCTCAACGGTTTCGCTGTCTGGCAGGGTAGTTTCGTCCACAGCATCCAGTTCGTTCTGAAGCTGTTTCCGCTTTTTTTCAAGTTCATCCAAGCGCTTGACATATTTTTGGTCAAAATCCTTGGCATTTTGACGCAAGTTGCTCAACATGCCGCCAATTTTGTCAATGGCCTTGTCGTACTTGCCTTTATCAAATTTTTGCTTTTCAGTTTTTAGCAGGTCGCCCACGGCAACGCCCACATCCTTCATTTCTCCCACTATCTTCTTGGCACCTTGTTTTTCATCATCCGTACCAAGGAATAGGTTGTAAATTAAAATGCCAATGACAAGGATGGCAACTAGTTTTAATGCACTTTTTATCATTTTGAAAAAACGGTTTGTTCAACAAAATTAAGAAATTGGTTCGTCAACCGGACCAGATTTCACAGCCGATGTTTTATAAAAAACTGGTTGGATGCCATCCCAATCTGGCGCATCCAGCAGATGAATGAACTTCTGACTCAGCCCTTTTAGGAAGTCACTTTGTAGCCTTGGCTTGTAGGCCGCCTGTTCCCTTTTTTTGATGGAAGCCAGGTAAAGCGCCGCCACGCCTGCTATCAAATAGGTGGCATAACTGCTCGAAATTGCTTCCTGAACGTAATTGTTCTGAATTCTACAAAATTGCGCCGAAGCGTTTGTTACCAAAAAATGAATGCCCGCCTCCGCATCAATTTCAGTCTTGCGATTTTGTAAAACGCCCTGAGAAATGGCTCCCACATTCACTGTTTCAGACCGAAGCGAAGGAAAATATGCCGCTGGCATCCCGGCCCAGACATCCTCATCTTCCCTATTTGGCAAGGAGGAAAAAAGCACAGTGCCGGAAGCAGTCAACAGCCCAAAAACCCGGTCAA
>JBGSWN010000156.1:0-27620 GCA_041752395.1 Saprospiraceae bacterium
GCATCGAGGCTGTTGTTCACCATGCGCAGGCATACGTTGTACATCGCCTGTGAGTACAGCCTGTACAGCTCGAACTGCGCCTTCCGGTTTCCCTTCATGCAGTCCTCGACGATGTCCCGATGGGTGCTGCCGTAGTCCAAATTCAGTTAGTTTTCGGTCACAAGTGACAGGAGATTTGCAAAGTGGTTGCACGAAAAAGGAGGGAGAACCGAAGAAAAGTTTGGTTTGGGGTAAAATTTGAGGACATTTACTCCTCTTCCGTCTTGGCGTCCTTGCGGTCACGGAGCTTGATGTCGTCCACTTTTTCGTTCAAAAACTGGTTCAGCCGCTCGATGTTGAGGTTCGAGGTCATCTCGCCAAAGGCGTTGATTTTGATGTCGAAGCCCTTGAGTTCGTCGTGGACTTTGGGGGGCTTTGCGGTGGGTTTGGATTTTTTTGCCATGACTTTTTGTGGTCGCCCAATTTATTGGGCTGACCGTTTTTAAAATTTAATTCTGAAGTCCAGCCCAATAAATTGGGCGGCCAAAAGCCTCATGCCATTTGGCCATCAAAATAATTGAAGGCCTTCGTCAGCCTGTCAATTGTCCGCTCATTTCCCAGCAATTCCATCATCTCGTACACCCCAGGCCCCTGCATCGTACCGGCCAGGGCCAGCCGCAGGATGGGCATGATTTCCCCCGGCTTTTTGCCTTGCTCTGCCATGAAAATTTTTACTGCCTCCTCTAACGGCGCTGCCACAAATTCAGGCTGTGCCTTCAAACTGAGCGCCAGTGCTTCAAAAACCTGACGGCTTTCCAGCTTCCATCGCTTCACAATATTCTCATTGTCAAACGTTTGCACATCGCCAAAAAGGAACGGAGCCTGCTCCACGAGGTCGGACAGGAAGGTAGCTCGGCCTTTCATCATGTGGCATACTTGCGCCAAATATTCATCCGAAACTTGGTATCCCTTGGCATCCTCCAATGGCCGCACCAACCTTGCCAATTCGGCATCATCTGCGACATGAAGGTATTGCTGGTTGTACCATTTGGCCTTGTCGTAGTCGAAGCGGGCGCCGCTCTTGCTTATTTTTTCGATGGAAAATGCTTCGCAAAGCGCCGCCAAACTGAAAATCTCCTGCTCCGTGCCAGGGTTCCAACCGAGGAAGGCGAGGAAGTTGATGACCGCCTCCGGCAAAAAGCCAAACTCCCGAAATCCTCGAAAACTTTCTTCCTCCGTGTCTGCATCCCAGCCCAGCGGGAACACGGGCATTCCGAATTTTGCCCCATCCCGCTTGCTCAGCTTACCCTTGCCGTCCGGCTTCAAAATCAGCGGCAAATGCGAAAACTGCGGCATCGTCGCCTCCCAACCGAAAGCCCGGTACAACAGCACGTGGTGGCCTGTGCTGGGTAGCCACTCCTCGCCTCGAATCACGTGCGTTATTTCCATCAAATGGTCATCCACAATGTTGGCGAGGTGGTAGGTCGGCATCCCATCTGACTTCATCAGCACCTTGTCGTCCAGTTCGCTCGTTGCGAAGCTCACTTCTCCCCGAATCAAATCAGTGAACGTAACCACCTCATTTTCAGGCACTTTCAAGCGGATGACATAGTCTTCGCCAGCTTCGAGTCGGCGCTGCACGTCGTCAGGCGGCAGGTTCAGGCTGGTCTTCATCACCTTGCGGCTGATGGCGTCGTACTTGAAATTGTGGTTGCCCGCAGCAGCCTCTGCTTGGCGCTTGGCGTCCAGTTCGTCGGGCGTATCGAAGGCGTAATAGGCTTTGCCGTTGGCTACCAGTTCGAGGGCATATTTTTGATAAATATCCTTTCGCTCCGACTGGCGGTAGGGCGCATGTGGCCCACCGATGCCCTGCCCTTCCGTGGGCATGATGCCGCACCATTGCAGCGATTCGATGATATAATCTTCGGCGCCAGGCACGTAGCGGCCCTGGTCTGTGTCCTCAATTCGGAGGACGAAAGTGCCACCGTGTTTTTTTGCAAAAAGATAATTGTAAAGCGCTGTGCGCACGCCTCCGATGTGCAGCGCCCCCGTTGGGCTTGGCGCAAAACGTACCCGAATATTGCTCATTCTTGGTTGATAAGGGTTGAAAAGGGTTGAAAAGGGTTGAAAAAAAGTTGATAGTCAGCAACCGCAGTTCCTCATCAACCTGTTATCAACTTTTTATCAACCCTTATCAACCATATTTAAATTTAGTGTAAAATTTTTGATGCATCCGCTATTTCTGGCAGCATTTTTTCTTCATAAATCGTTGATTTACAAACGAAAATAACCGTTCAGCAGCTTCCATGAGTTCCCAAAATGGGCCACAAAACTAAGCTACTTGACGGTTACTTTTTTTCAAAATGCGGTCGAAGTACCGAACCGATTGAACATATCCAAAAATTTGAAACACTTATGTACTTGGTAAAAACCCCACAGTTTATCCAAAAGCTCTTCCCGAACTTCACATGGAGAATCCCTACGGACGAAAAAGTTCTCCACCTCACCTTCGATGACGGGCCAATTCCCGTAGTGACACCTTGGGTCCTCGAACAACTTGCGCAGCACAATGCCAAAGCCACTTTTTTCTGCGTCGGCGACAATGTGCGCAAGCACTATGACGTGCTGGAAATGGTAAAAAAGGCGGGCCACGCCATCGGCAACCACACTTTCAACCACCTAAACGGCTGGCTGACGGACAACGTGCAGTACTTTTTAAACGTGCGGCGCTGCGCCCATGCGCTCCGGTCTAACTTGTTCAGGCCGCCCTACGGCAGACTGAAACCCCGGCAGGGCGACTTCCTGCAACGGCATTACCGCATTGTGATGTGGGATGTGCTCAGTGGCGATTTTGATCCGGAAATCAGTGCCGAGCAATGCTTGGAAAACGTGCTGAGCAACGCAAAGCAAGGCTCCATTGTGGTTTTTCACGACAGCTTGAAGGCTTGGGACAAACTTCAGTTCGTGTTGCCCAAAGTGCTGGCCCATTTTGCTTCGCAAGGCTACCGTTTCGCCCGTTTAGAAGAAAAGCGGCAGGATGAAATGCGGCTGGCCTCGGTCGCTTGAGCTATTTACTTGCCGCAAAATCCACCAGATCAATCTCGGAAATCACCAGCGGAATTCGCTCACGAATGGCCTGTTGCTTGCTGCGGCTGAGCTTCGCAAAGGGCAATTGGTGCAACCTAAGCGCCTCCTCGCTCCACAGTTCATTGTACGCACCTTTTAGTTCGTTGTACACGGAGACGTAGGTCATGTAGTTAGTGCCCCGGTCATTTTGCAAAGAAACCATGGCTACTTTTGGACTGGAGGCAAGGTCTTTCCTTCTGGCTGGATTCAGGATAAACTCCTTGGTTCGCTGCCGCAATTTTTCAACGGAAGAAAGCTCACCCTCGATGAGCAATTGGTTGGTGAAATTGATTTTTACACTGAAAACATTTCTACTTTTCACGGGTGGCGGTTCGGTAGTTTCCCAAGTCGGGAGCTTTACGCCAATGCCTTTTTCCGTTTCAATCACGGTGGTGACGAGGAAGAATGCGAGGAGGAGAAATGCGATGTCCGCCATAGAACTGGCGTTCACCTCGGGCAATGCCCGGCGTTGCGTTTTAGTTAAAATCATAGCTTTAGAATTTATTGATGCTCTAGTTAGAGATGAATAAATCGTTAACTGTGGCGGCTTGGTGCATGATTTTTCACAGCATATTTTTTTGTGTTCTATTTTTTTTGATATTTGCGCCCCACTCAACCCACCTGAAATCAGTCTGAAGAACCTCCGCCATCATTTCATCATGGATTCGATGCTTGCAAAATATGCCAAATTACTTGTCCAGTACTGCCTAAGTATCCAGGAAGGAGAGCGGCTTTACGTGAGCACCACCACGCTGGCCGAGCCGTTGGTGCGGGAAGTTTGGCGGGAGGCACTGCGGGCTGGAGCAATTGTGGAAGTGGACATGACCTTTCGGGAGAAGAACCGCATCCTGTACGCTGAGGCGAGCGATGCGCAACTAAACTATGTTTCACCCGTCTTTAGGCAGGCCATGGAGGAGTTCGATTGCTACCTGCACATCATGGCACCGTTCAACCTGCGGGAAGAGCAGAACATTGATGCCAGCAGGGCCGCCATTCGCCGGGAGGCGACCAAAGATTTGAACAAAACGTATTTTGAGCGGACGGCAACGAGGAAATTGAAGCGAAACCTTTGCTTGTACCCGACCTTAGGAAATGCCCAACAGGCAGGCATGTCGTTGGAAGAATACGAGCAGTTCGTGTTCACTGCGTGCCGGCTTTACGAAGATGACCCGACCGCTGCTTGGTTGGAAGTGCGCCGTTCGCAGCAGCACATCGTTGATTTTTTGAACAAAAAAGAAACGGTGCGCTATCAGGGCGAAGGCATTGACATCAGTTTTTCGACCAAAGGCCGTACTTGGATCAACTCCGACGGCCAAACGAACATGCCCAGCGGCGAAGTTTATACCTCTCCCGTAGAGGACAGCGTTAATGGTACGGTTCATTTTACCTATCCAATCGTTCACGCTGGCCATGAAGTGGAGGGCGTTACGCTTTGGGTGAAAGATGGTCGGGTGGAAAAATGGGAGGCCAAACGTGGCAAAGAATTGTTGGACGACGTGTTCAACAATGTGGCAGGTGCGAGGCATTTTGGGGAGGCCGCTATTGGAACAAATTACAAGATTGACCGTTTTACGAAGAATATCTTGTTCGATGAAAAAATCGGCGGGACAGTACACATGGCCATTGGGCAATCGTATTTACAGACGGGCGGCAAGAATCAGTCGTCCATTCATTGGGACATGATTGCAGACATGAAAAACGGTGGCCTGATTTTCGCCGATGGCGAAAAAATCTACGAGGGAGGAAAGTTTCTCCTTTGAAAAACAAGTTGGAAATAAGGCAAAATAATCAAGCCATTAAAATTTGTAATACAAAAAAAGGCTTGTTTGTTTGCATTTTTCATAAATTTGGCCGTGCTTTTAAAAAAACCAAACAAGTAATCTATTTCTAAAACCTTTTTCCCAAAACAACACTATCAACGTGGATCAAAACATTGCATTTTTAGAGCTGAAATACGGCAACATCTACGGAGGGTTCCCCAACTTCTTTGCCATTGCTGAGGTAGCACTTCTGGTGTACGAGGGCCGTTCCAAAAAAATCTTCCTCGATACTTTCGTTAATAACGCCGATGTTGACTATGTGAGCGTCTATTCGAAGACCAATGAACTTGGTCACACGGTGGGGCGCAACAAGGTGGTCGTGAACATGCGCACAGGCCGCACGAGACCCTTCTTGGAGGAGTTCCACGTGGACAAGAGGGCTTTGCAGTTTTCGTTCAAACAGCTCAGGCCAGTACATAGCCGGGTGAAGAAATTCATGTTCGACTCGATGCGCAAGTACCAAATTGACACCATCATCACTTTTGATGGCCGCCGGGATATTTTCCTTTGCGAAAGGGCTGGCGTGCGTTTCGGTCGCATCGAAATCGTTGACCTCCAGAAGGAGCTGAACAAGGAAACGGACTACCTGTTTTCGTTGAACAAGCTTTCTGTCATCACGGGCTATGACATGGATGGTTCCTACCTGCGCTCCAACAACTTGGAGTACTGGTTGCACCCGATTGCTGCCAAGCAGCTCCACCCAAAATCAGCAGCTTGGGATGCAGCCCGTTTGCTGATGATTCACAATGAATTTTACGAGCACCGCGCCGACTTTCTGGTGCGTGCACAGCAGTTGCTCAATAAGATACAAACAGTAAAACCTGTGGATGAAGGCGATGACGACGGTTATGGCGATGAATAATTAGATTCTCCGCAATTCGCTACGAAACAAAAAGGCAATGAGGCATCCGCTTCGTTGCCTTTTTGTTTTTGGGTCGTGCCATGTTGTAAGACTAGGCTCAAACCTCTTTTCACCGTATTCAATTAGAAGGCTCAAACCCTATCAAAATGAAATCCGACCCTCTCATTTTGATAGGGTTTTCTTTTTTTGTGAAAGGTGCTAATAAATATTTTTTGACTTAATCGCCTGAAAATCAATTATTTGAAAAAAAGTTTAAAAAAAATCTTCCTCACGGAACAGCATTTGGCATACAGGCTTTCAGAATCGCAAATGAGCGGTACAACAGCGAAATAGAGAAAACTAAAATTGACCCAAAATGACAGTTGCTATTTTTTTCTTGACCATTTTTTTGGCTTTTCTGGTCCTTTTGGCCATAACTACCATCGGCGAACAGAAAGCTTGAAACCAACGAAAGGCCATCTCAAAAACAGATTTATAATTCCTAAATTCAGATTATGACAACCATCGAATTTAATTGCCAATTCAACACACTGCAACACAAGCTGTTGCCCTTTGCCTACAGGCTAACCAACAACGTTGAGGACGCCAAGGACTTGATTCAGGAAACTGCCATGCGGGCCTACAACAACAAAGAAAAATTTGAAACCGGCACCAACTTCAAGGCTTGGGTGACCACTATCATGCGGAATACTTTCATCAATATTTACCGCAAGAAGAAAAACCGCGCTACTACTTCCGAGCCATCTGACAGCTATGTTTTCGTGAACGAAAACCATGCTGTGGACAATAGCGCCCACTCCAATATGACCATGGTCGAGCTTAACGGCATCATGCACACACTGGACAATATTTACCGCACACCGTTCCAGCTATTTTTCGAAGGCTATAAATATGAAGAAATTGCGGAGAACATGAACCTGCCCATCGGCACGGTGAAAAGCCGCATCTTTTTCGCTAGGCAAAAGCTGATGGAAACCATCAATTTCAACTATGCATACGATACCACAGTGCTAAACTAAAAACCAAGCGGGGGGCGCTAATTTTCCCAGCTCCAAACCGATTTTTCCGACAAATCCCTCAAAACCTCATCTTCCCCGCAAGCCCCATTGGCCATTTTTCAACGCTGCGATGTGCGGTGCAACGAATTTGGAATAGATTCATACATTTGAATTTCCATTTCGGCACTTCACATCGCTTTTTTGTTTTTAATGAAACAGCCTTTACGACCCAATTCTATTTTCAAAAAAAAGTCGCCTCCCGTATCTGGAAAGGGAAGTACAACGGACGATTTACAGGAAAAGGAAGCCCTCACCAAACAAGGGAAGAAGCGTAGCAAGAAGGGCAGAACCTCTCAAATTCTAAGGTTTTTCAGAAGAAAAATTGGGCATTCGACCAGGGTTTTGAAGAAGATGACACGCTCGGAGGCAGTTGAACAACTGCGCAGCCTTCGATTAAAAACAAAAATTAGGTTGGTGTTGCTTGCGTTATTTATGGTTGTAACGCTTTTGGGAATGCTAGGCGGCTACTACGTTCAGCGCACCTCCACCAATTCCCTGCTCATGTTGCAGGAAAATTACCAAGCCATCAACTATACACGGGGTATGTCCAAGGCCGTGAACGACATGATTGTGATACTCGCTCTCGAAAACACGGCACCCGCCTACCGGAACCAACAGCTTAGGGTAGCCTCTGACGAATTTGTGCTCAACCTCAACATGCAGCTAAAGAAAATAACGGAGGAAAAGGAGCAAAAAATCACAGTGGATTTAAAAAATGATTTTGAGCGCTTCAGGGATACCTTAATGCGGGTTACCTCCACGAAAGAGCTGTCCACGGATATTTATATGCAGAAGAAATACATTGACGAGATGCTCAAGTCGGTGTATGATTTGAATGAAAAAATGATTCAGCAACGAACTTTGGAAGCCAATAAAATCGCCAATAAAGTCACCATGGGCATGGTCATTTTGGGCGCAGTATTCTTCCTGTTTGCAGTCATTGCCATGTTCTATTTCCCCAACTACGTCGCCGATCCCATACAGTCCATGACGGAGAGCATCCGGCAAATCGCCCGAAAGAATTACCGTGAACGAATAACGATTGAATCGGGCGACGAAATCGGTGAGATGGCCAAGTCGTTCAACCTCATGGCCGAAAAACTGGAAGAGTACGAGAGCATCAACATGACGCAGGTTTTGAGCGAAAAGAAGCGAACAGAGACCATCGTCAGCCGCATGAACGAGGCCATTATCGGCTTGGATGACAGCAAAAATATTCTCTTCGCAAATCCTCCCGCACTTGAATTGATTGGCCTATTGGCCGAAAACCTCATCAGTCAAAATGCCCGACAGCTAGCCCGTCAACATCCGCTGTTGCAAGGACTGCTCAAGGAAGTGCTGAACAACGAAGTGAAAACCAGCCGAACTTTCCCCGCCATCAGCGTTGATAAAGCGGGCAAACGGCACTATTTCGACAAGGATATCCTACGCATCGAAAGCCCTAGCGAAGATTCCGAAACGCCTACCAGCGTTGGGTATGTCATTATTTTGAAAAACGTAACTGAACTGAAGGAACAGGATTTGGCAAAAACCAATTTCATGGCCACGCTCTCCCACGAGCTGAAAACGCCCATCGCTGCCATTGACATGAGCGTGAACCTCCTCGAAGACGAGCGTATCGGCTCCATGAATCCAGAACAGTGGGACCTGACGGGGACCATCCGCCTCAACACCTCCCGCATCCTGAAAATGGTGAATGAAATACTCGACATCAGCCGCATCGAAACCGGACAGTTGCATTTGGAATTGGAAAGCGTGATGCCCGACAATATCGTGCTACGTTCATTGGACAATGTAAAGACTTTTATTGCGGAGAAAAGAATCAGCGTGATTCAGCATATTGAGCCAGAGCTGCCCGTTTTGAACATTGACCTTCACAAAACTACCGCTGTATTGGTCAACCTACTGACCAACGCCGTTCGTTACTCGCCCGAAAATGAGGCCATAGAAATCAAGGTTGAGCGTCAGAATGGAATGATACAATTCTCCGTGACCGACAAAGGCCCGGGCATCACCGAAGAAGAACAGCGCAAATTATTCCAACCCTACCGCCGAGCTGCGGGCGACAAAACTAAAGGAACTGGCCTTGGTCTTGCTATTTCAAAAGAATTTGTGGAAGCCCAAGCCGGGCGCATCTGGGTAAAAAGCAAAGTGGGGAAGGGCAGCACTTTTGGGTTTGCCCTGCCTGTCACAACAATCTGATAAACCGCTTTTAGAACCCACCAATTTTATTGGTCACTTCATTCTGGCAACCCCTGCCTTCGCCCCTTCAAAATTGGGATCAATCCGCAGCGTATTTTCATAATCTGACCGAGCCTGCGCTTTTTCTCCCTTCATTTCAGCCGCTAGTCCCCGATGGAAATACGCTTCTGCAAACTCCGGGGAAACCTTAATGGCGAGGTCAAAACTTTTATAGGCTTGTTGCACGGAATCCATGTCAAGGTAAATCAAGCCAATATTGTAGTAACCTTCGGCATATTGCGGGTCAATGACGTTGATTTTATGGTACAATTCAATGGCGCCTTTGAGGTCATCTTTTTTATTGGAAAGGTAGTACGCCTTCGCATGAAGTGCCGCCACATTGTTCGAATCCGCTTTCAGGGCATTGTCAAAATACCTACCAGCAACAGGTGAACCCTTTTCCGCAAGCAGGTTGGCAAGTTTTACCCAAGCATCCACGAGCTTTGGGTCGTTCTCCACGGCACTCTGATAGGCAGTAATGGCTTGGTCATTCTTGCCCATATCGGAGAAAACATTTCCGAACATGAAAAACATCTCGGGGTTTAGCGGCTGCCGCTGTTGGATGCGCTGAAGTGTGGCCAAGGCTTGTATGTCCTGTTTCACAATAAGCTGATATTCAGCGAGTTTCAGCAAGGTGGGTATGCGTTCAGGGAAGCGAAGCCCAGCCCTTTCCATTACCGCCAAGCCTTGCCTCGATTTATAATAGTCCATATAAATATCGGCCAGGATATGGTAATACTCCGGTTTAGTTGAGTCCAATTGGATAGCCTTTTCCATGTCGGAGATGCCCTCGTCTAAATTTTCATATTCATACCAAAGCGCCCCACGAGTAGCGTAGAGGCTGGCATTGGTCGAGTCCTTGGTTATTTTTTTGGAAAGGTCTTGTATCTGCGGCGTGGTGCCAGTGGCCGTCGGCTCGGCAGGCTCCGTTGTTTTTGGAGCATCGCCGCAGGCGGCAAACAAAAGCAGCACCGATAGCGCCGCAAGCAGGATTGGATAGTTTTTCGATTTCATAGCTGCAAAGGTAATGAGAGAATAAGAGAACGAAAGAATGAGTGATTTTGGGGCAAAAAGGTTGTTCGATATGAAAAGCGAAACTAGTGCAAACGCCGTTTTACCCCCATCAAATCTTCTACTTTTAGTACGAGGCCCTTGGGAGTCAACACCCGCCAGTTTACTTCGTTCAAACGCTTGCCGAAGCTCATGTAGTACCCCAGCCGGACATCGTTCATTTCCTCTTCCACGTGTGGGAAGAGGTTGACGAGGCAGATCCAGCCGTCCTCGTCCTTAACGTCATCGTACCATTCCTCGTAGTAGCAATCGTCGGAGGCATGGAAATTGAGCACGTTTTCAGCGATGATGACGAACTTGTGTATGCCGTGGTGCATGAATTCATCGGCTACATCCCGCTTCAAGAACATGATGTCGTTGTAAAGGCAGTCGTTCCATTCGCCGATCAATTCAATGACAGCAAAGCCCTCCTCGTAGTCGGCGAAGAGGATTTTCAGGTACATCGTCTGCGAGCCAAAATCATCCCAATGCGGGTGGATATAGTGGTCGTAAATTTTCTGCGTGTACCTGAACTCATCGTAAGCCCGTCCGTAAAACGGGGACTTTTTGTCACGGGTCGGGTCATAATCGTCCAGCCAGCGATGGAATGGCGCAATATCTTGCATGAAAATGTGATTGGGATATTGAGTTATTTGGATATTTGGGAAACAAAGTCGTTCGATGCTGGAAACTAACCAATTTCAATGCTGATTGTTCAAGGTGAAATGATCATTAATTTTTTCCAAAAATAGGCGGTGTCACCAAACATTCACACCAAGGTTTTGATGAAAAAAATCGTACTCACAGGGCCGGAATCTTCTGGTAAAACAACTCTCGCCAGCCAGTTGGCGGAAGCCTTCGGAACAGTTTGGGTGCCAGAATTTGCAAGGCAGTACCTTGATAATTTAGGCCGACCTTATATCGCCGATGATTTGCTGGAAATCGCCCATGGGCAAGTGGCCTTGGAGGATGAGATGGCCAAGCAAGCCAAAGGGCTGTTCTTCTTGGACACTAGTTTGGAGGTAATAAAAATTTGGTCTGAAGCCCGGTTTGGGCACTGCGCACCGTGGACGCTGGAGCAGCTTCAAGACCGCCTCCCCGACCACTACTTGCTTTGCCTGCCCGATTTGCCTTGGGAAGCTGACCCGCTACGTGAAAACCGGGAAACACGGGACGTCTTATTGGGTATTTACCGAAGGGAATTAACTTCGCTCAGGGTAAAATTTACGGAGGTAGGCGGAAGTGGAAAGCAGCGATTTCAACATGCAAAAAAAGCAGTAGATAATTTTATAAAAAATTGACAATCAATATTTTATGACAAATCAACAATATCCCATTCTTCTTTTCGACGGTGTTTGCAACCTCTGTAATTCCTCTATTCAGTGGGTTATTGAACATGACCCCAAGGCGAAATTCCGTTTTGCTTCTTTGCAATCGGAAACTGGCCAAACATTGCTGAAGCAATACCAATTGCCGACCGACGAGCTGAACACCGTGGTGTTGATTGACGGTGAAAAAGCCCATACTCGCTCGGATGTGCCGCTGCGAATTGTTGGAAAAATAGGTGGCGCTTGGCCGCTTTTATCGGTGTTCTGGATCGTACCGAGGCCGCTCCGCAATGCCGTTTACGATTGGGTTGCCAGCAATCGCTACCGTTGGTTTGGGAAGAAAGAAGCCTGTTGGCTACCTACCCCTGACCTGAAGGCCAGGTTCCTTTGAATAAAAATTTAAGGCTTCCGCAACAATGAACATATACAGGAGTAGCCAGTTTTCTTCGTTAAATAGCGGCTGTTTCACAATTTTTGGGCAGCTAAACACTACCTTTAAACTTAAATCAAGATAACCATGGTTTCCAAAAAAATTCTGCTTTCAATCGCCATCGTTGCCGCCACCGTCGTCAGTTGGAATTGTGGCATTGGCAAAGGTGGCTTCAATCTTTTTTCCATCGAGGACGACAAGGCGCTGGGTAAACAGGTGAGTGCCCAAATAGCAAGCGACCCAAAGACCTACCCGCTGCTGCCCGAACGGAGCAACGAGGAAGTTTATAAGTACATCCGTGGCCTGACGCAGCAGTTGCTCCGCTCCGGTAAGGTGGCCCACGCCAACGACTTCGACTGGCAGGTGCAGATTATCAAGGACGACAAAACCCTGAATGCGTTCGCTGTGCCGGGCGGCCACTTGTATGTTTACACGGGCCTCATCAAATACCTCGACTCGGAAGACCAATTGGCTGGGGTGATGGGCCACGAGATTGCACATGCTGCGCAACGCCACTCTACCCAACAGATGACCAAACTCTATGGATTGGATGCCTTGCGGCAAATTGCAACTGGCCAAAAAGACGCTGGAGCTTTGGCACAGCTGGCGTTGGGCTTAGCCACGTTGAAGTTCAGCCGCAGCCACGAGGCCGAGGCCGATGAATTCTCGGTGATTTACCTTTGCAACAGCAACTTGAATGCAGCTGGAGCCGCAGGTTTTTTTGAAAAAATAAAGGGACAAGGCGGCAATCCACCTGAATTCTTGAGCACCCACCCCGATCCGGGTAATCGCATCAAGGACATCAGGGCCGAGGCGGTAAAATTGGGCTGCACTGGAAGCAGCAAAAACAAGCCTCAGTATGACAAGATTAAGAAACTGTTGAATTAAACAACAGGTGCGTGGTTGCCAACTTAACCCTCAGCCACGTACCTTTTTTCGAATATTTTGAATAGACGTTTACTCCCACCATTCCTACCTGTAAGGGCGGATCGCCTCTATTCCATCCCACGCAACCTATTGAGCAATAGGCTTGCGCTCATTTTAATATTCAGTGAGTTTTTATTGGGAATTCTGGGGTTCATGTGGTTGGAAAATTACACGTTCCGAGAAGCTTTTTTCATGACGACCATCACCATTTCCACGGTGGGTTATGGTGCCGTTCGGCCACTCAGTCCAGCAGGTGAATGGTTTTCATCTTTCCTTATTTTGCTCAATATTGGCATATTTGCGTATGCCCTATCGGTATTTTCCTACTACGTTATCAATGGGGAGATTTTCAAGAAGATGCACCTTCGTTTGATAAACAACAAAATTGAAAAATTGAAAGACCATGTAATCATCTGCGGCTTTGGCCGATACGGGCGGGAGGTTGCGAACAATTTTCGCCACCACAAGATGCCTTTTGTCATTGTGGAACAAAACAGGGCGGTCATTGAAGAGATACAACGGAGCGAGGATAAAGTGCTTTACATCGAGGAAGATGCCACGCACGATGAAGCGCTGCAGCAAGCGGGCATCATGACTGCAAAAGCATTGATCACTGCCCTGCCCGACGACTCGGAAAACCTTTTCATCGTGCTGACGGCACGGCAAATGAATCCTGGGCTGAACATCATCAGCCGGGCAACTGAGGCAAAATCGCAACGCAAATTGCAGTTGGCTGGCGCAAACCACGTCATCATGCCAGAGCAGATTGGCGGTTTTTATATGGCAACGCTGGTGAGCAAGCCCGGCGCCACGGAGTTTTTCCAGTATATCACCAATGAGTCGGAGTCGGACATCGAGTTCGAAGAAATCCATTACCGGGACATGCCACTATCCTGCCAAGGGAAAAATATCCGGGATTTGCACATTCGCCGGGAAACAGGGGCCAATATCATCGGCTTTAAACACTCCGATGGCAGCTATGTGGTGAACCCCGGGCCAGAAATCGTGCTGACCGAAAATTCGAGTTTTATCCTCCTAGGTACCAGGGTGCAGTTGGAGGCGCTTAGGCAGTATATTAAGCACATGGCCTAACTCTTAATCTTAGAAATGGAACAAATCAAACTCCTACATGCTATTGCTGGCGCCATCGTTGGCCTTACAGGGCTGACCCAAATCATTTTGAAAAAAGGCGGTAAACTTCACCGAGTCATTGGTTTGACCTACTTCTGGTCGTGGTTGGTGGTCGTCATCACTGGTGCCATCATTGGTAGTACGCTCATCGCCTTGTTTGGTGTATTGGGTTTCTACATGGCGCTGACGGGCTATCGTTTTGGGCACAAGCGGGATATAGCTATTGGCCTTTTTGACAAAGTGGTGGTTAGCAGCGGTATGGTAGCAGCCATTGGGGCGCTAGGCTGGGGCATCTTTTTAGTATTGAAACATGGCGGCGGCTTTGGCATTGTGGCCCTGTTTTTCGGGGCAATATTTTGCTGGACCACTTGGCAGGATTTTCGGGAATTTGTGCTCGGCAAGCCAATCCGAAAGTTGAGCGGGCATAAGATGCAATGGTATTTTGAGCATTTCGGGCGCATGTACATTTCTTATATCGCTGCCATGACTGCGTTTGCGGTGATTCAAAACCTGTTTGGCATCACCTTGCTGAACTGGACTTTGCCAACCCTTATCGGAACAGGGTTAATCATCCTATCTAATCGAAAATATTATAAGCAGTTCAATATTCAATAAATATCATGCACAAGCCATCCAAAGACAAGCATTTCATCAAACAACCTTGGTACGAAGGCGGCCCAAAAGCCATGAAGCAGTTCATTGCAGAAAACCTTCGTTACCCTCAAGCAGCACTTGCGCAACGGTTAGAGGGGACTGTGACCGTTCGCTTCGACATTGACCACAAAGGAGATGTGGTGGATGCAAAAACCATCGGTCATGCGCTAGGGCTCGGCTGCGACGAGGAGGCTATTCGGTTGGTGAAATCCATGAAATACTTGGTGGATAAGCCACGGGGGCTGCGGGTGGTTTATCATAAGACGATACAGGTACATTTTAGGTTGCCACAAATGGCGGGAACACAGCATATCCAATTCAACTACGCCCCCACAATCTCACCAACAATAACTGAAGAAAATTCAAAGCCTAACACTGGCGGTAGTTCCTATTCTTACACCGTGAATATAGGTTAGAACGTACACGTGTTTTATATCTGTCAAAAAAGCAAGCGGCTGCGCCATTCATCTGGCGCAGCCGCTTTTGTTTGCCTTCTATCCAAATCAAAAAATTTTAAAATCGAGTAGGAGACAAAGATAAGTTTCGCAACTCATCTTTGTCGTCCTCTCACACCACCGTATGTACTTACGTGTACGGCGGTTTCCTTAGAGTGGATTACGGTGAACAGCCTTGTAGTTTTCGGCAAGGCTGTAAGGGACTTGAACCCTCTGGTCATATGGTATGCGTAGCGCACAAAAAAAGGTATGCCCTTAATAAGGGCATACCTTTCTATCATTTAAATAATTCTTTTAGTCGTTCTGAATCAAGGTAACTTCAAAGGTGAACCCGGCTTCCCAATCAGTAGTGAAAACAATTTTATTCTCTGCGGGAATGACGGTGAAGTCGGTCAACGTATTCACGCCGCCGAAACCACCAACTTCAATAGCAGGGCCAAAGGTGAAGTCATTGGCAGGAATGTTATTAGCTGTAATGGTCTGCCCAATTGCAGCATAAGCGACGCCGAGGCTCCTGCCATATTCGTACCAACCGCCTATAGCGTCTGAAATAGCATACTCATTGTTGCCCAAATCCCTGATTATAATTGGGCCCACGCCTTGGTATTGCGGCGTGGCCAATACTGCACCACTGGATACGCTAGTTCTTGACAAATATGCCGTGTACATGCCGGCAATGCTGTTCACCAAGTCACCATTACATTCTTCCCAAACTATTGTCCTTACTGCTGCGCCGGGGATTCCATCTTTGTTTTCGGCGCTGTAAACGATGTTGTAAACATCTGGGCCATCTACAGCATCGCCCCCAAAATACCTGGGTTCAACAGAGGTTATAATAGGGATTTCAGTCCCTTGTTCCTCGGCAACCAATCCTTCATCCGTGTACCCAGTGGCGTTACAATCCAAAGTAATACTGGAAGGTCCGTTCATCGTCAATTTGGGCAGGTAGGTAATGAAGGATGGCTCCGCACTATTTTCAGTTTTATCGCAACTGGAAAAAAGTGCGACCATGAAAATTGGTAATAAAAAAAATTTTATGTTTTTCATTGTCAAAAATTTCATTGTTAAAAAATAATACATGACAGGAGATTGCACCCGTTCAAAGGGTGCAATCCCCTTCGGTCATGTATTTATCAGTTGTCCCAAAAAAGCCTATCAGTAATGGTGCGCTGAGCAGGGGTGTTTGGGTTAAGGCTACGCTCAGAGGCAGGATACAGCCAAGACGCAGGGAAGGTGCCAGCAGGTAAAATAGACAGCGGCGGGTTTTGGAAAATCCCTTCGGTGAAAATCCTGTTGCCTGGCCTGTCAAACCTTCTCGTTTCAATCCATCCCTCATCTTCCTGTGTACCGTTCAATGAAATCCATTTCTGAATACCGATCATGTTGAGTTTTTCGTCCAAAGATCCGCTATAATTCAAAGTTGAGATATAGCTGTCTGCGTCGCTCAGGCCGATATTGTCGAAGTTGCTGGTAATGGCAGCATTAAATGCTGCCTCATCATTGTCCGCTGTTCCGTACCGTGCGGCGGCTTCGGCCCGCAAGAACCATACTTCCCAAGGGCTCATCAATACAACGGAATTAGCTACGCCATAAGCATAAGGAGAAGAGCCGCTGTATTCTGCCGCATCGGCAGTAAAAGGTTCGTTGTCAATGGTGCCTTGGTCAATGCCCCTGATCTGACCTGAAAACGCACCAACTGTTGCAAGGGAGTAAAATTCAAAAAGCCGTGGGTCGTTCAGGTTGTTAAGGACATCAACAGTGGCGTTGCTGGCAAAATAAAAGTCGCCAACACCCCATTCGAACCTTGCGTACATGGGGTTTTGACTCCCTGTTTGCCCTGAAAAAGGCATAGCTGCAATATCCGACAAGTCAGCAATGAAGTCTCCGTTGCTGATCAGGTTTTTCACCTGTTCGCCTTTTGGGTTTATTTCTGACAACCGCATCAATAGACGAAGTTTTAGCGAGTTGCCAAATTTTGTCCATTTGCTCAAATCTCCCTGATAGACAAAATCGTCGTCCCCAATATCGCTGGTGGCATTTTTGAATTCCGCTATCCCCTCATCGGTCAGGGTTATGAGGTTTTCGTAGATGGTGGCAGCATTATCAAAAGTAGGCGTAAGGATAGACCCCTCCTCAATCTCGCCAGACAATGCGGCAGAATAAGGAATGTCTCCAAAATGATCCACCAATCCCTGGTAGATATATGCGGTTAGCAGTTTGCCAACGCCGCGATATGCAGCACTTTCACTCTTGGTCAAAAACTTTAGGTCTATAAGGCATTGTTCATGTGCGCGGTTCCACCCACTGTCATAATCGTCAGGTTGCGATACAAACCGTTCCTGGTTTCCAATGGAAACACCGATGCCCCAAGTATAGTATTGTGCCCAAAGAAATGACTGTGAATTCAGGTCCACGTCCACCCAGTATCCGAGACTGCCCAAAGCACTCGAAAGTACTTGGCTGTCGTTTGCTGTTGGGGAGTTGTTTGGGTCAATGTTGACTTCTTCCAAATTCTTCTCACAACTCACCAGAAAGAATACAGCACAAGCCAATAGTAATCTGATTATATTCTTCATTGATCAAAATTTTTATTAATTAAAAAGCGATAAAAATAATTTCATTCTCCGGGCTTATAGAGCCGATACTTTCATTAAAAAGCATCGCCTTCTATATGCCGGCATTATTTTTCATCATTGCTTAGAAAGTAAGTTTCAGGTTCAAACCCAAGCTCCTCGATGGTGGTGTTTGGGTTGTTTCAATACCGTTGGCATTTCCAGTCAAACCTGGTCCGTTGATTTCAGGATCGGCAAAAGTATTCTCGCTTGGCAGCCAGAATCTAAGATTCCTTGCAAATACGGAAAAAGTGGCAGCTTGAATGGAGGCCTTCTTCAGGATGCTAGATGGAATTGAATAGCTCAAACCAATCTCCCTCAATTTAATGAAGCTCGCATCAATCAAATAAGTAGAAGGTGACGGGTCATAATTGGTAAAGTAATCCTGTTCTGTAACCTCGATATTGTTCGGCGTAAATGTTCCGTCGGCATTTTCGATGACCGAGTTAGGGAATATGTAAGCCTCCCTGTTAAAATCTGCCGTATTCGCGGCTGTACCGTTAAACTCTGTGGAGAACTTTGTCAGCGAGAAGAAAGAACCACCATCTTTTACATCAAAAAGGATATTGAAACCGAATCCTTTGTAGTTCAGGTTAGTACCGAAGCCCATGGTATAGTCAGGTTGGAAAGAGCCAAAATATTGCTCTTCATCCGTGTAGAGCGGGAAGCCGGTATTCGGGTCAACGATTATTTGTCCAGCATCATTGGTCTTGGGTGCCAATGCTTTGAACGTTCCGAAAGGAAGGCCTTCTTTTGCTACGATGGAAACACCACGGAATGGGCCATAAACCACGAGTTCATCAATATCATCCGTGATTTTTTCGACCCTGTTCTTGTTCTTTGCAAACGTTCCGAAAAGCTCCCAATTCAGTCCAGGCACCATACCCGCAATTGGCTTGATCCCGAGGGTGATTTCATGCCCTTTGTTGGTCATCCTTCCGATGTTGCTAACCGTCCTGTTGAACCCGGAAGAACGAGGCAAGCTGATCTGCACAATTTGATCGGAGTGGTCAATGGAGTAATAGGTGTATTCAATGTTTACCTTGTCATTGAACAAGCCTATATCTGTTCCGATTTCGAATGTTGTCGTAAGCTCAGGTTTCAAATCTGGATTTCCGATGGTATTGCCTGTAGTAAATCCGGGCGCTCCGTTCAGCGGGAAGAACAGAGAGAAATCGCCAAGGTTCTGTATGGTTGGGTTTCCTACAAACGTAGAGCGGAGCAGGTAGAGTCCTGCATCTTTACCTGAGGTACCATAGCTGGTCCGCAGTTTCCAGTAGTTCAAAGCATCACTTTGGAGGTTAAGCATGTCCGTGACTACAAGTGACGCTCCTGCCGCGCCATAAAGGAATGAATTGTTGCCAGCAGGTAATGTTGAAGACCAGTCATTCCTGGCAGACAACTCAAGGAATGCATAATTTTTGTACCCCAAAGTTGCATTTCCCAATACCCCATAAATCCTGTACAGCTCATTGTACTGATTTGACCTCGGAGTTTGTACACTGTTGCTCAGGTTATAAAAACCCGGTACCACAAGACCGCCCGTTGTCTCCCCTTCCAACTCTTCCAATTCTTTTTGGAATAGGTTATAGCCAGCAGTCACATTCAAGTTGAAATCGCTGTTGATATCTTTGGTATAGGTCGCTAAAGTGGTAAGGTCATAGTTGGTGGCCTGCCTTTTGAAATTGGAATAATCACCAACCGCCGAGTGTTTTGAGTTTCTAGTGGTCAAACTGAAATCATCGCCCCAGACAAGTTGAGTGGCAGGGCTAAATGGAGGGGTCCAAGTTTCGATTTCGGTGTTCACTACATTCGCCCCAAACCTTCCGACGAGGTTCAACCCCGGTAGCAGGTTATAGGTCAGCGAAGCGTTGCCCAAAAAGTTGTTGATCCTTCCTTCATTGCCATATTCATTAAGAATGAAATAAGGGTTTACAGAGGAATAAGACCCCCAATAGCCGTCAATATCATGGAAAGGGCTGTTGTAATCCCTCAATTCCCCAAACGGGATATTCGTCGGAGATTGCAGCACCATGGCATAGGCATTGTTGCCTTCAAAAGCCCTCGCACCTTCTTGTGCCGTATTTTGATTGGTGTTGGCATAAGATACCTTGAAGTCGGCTTTCAGCCTTTTTGATAATTGGCCATTTGTGCTCACCGTGAATGTATTCCTTTGGTAGTCAGTACCATCAAGAATTCCATTCTGGTTGGCATTGGAGTAGGACATGTAGTAGCCAAAGCCTTCTTTAGAACCTGACAAAGAAATACTGTTTGTAGCGGTATTCCCCCGGTTGAAAAAATCTTGAACCTGGTTTGGTACGTTGCTATATGGCCTTACCAAGGCTTCCAATGCACCGTCTCCGTCAGTATCTACCGGCGAAGTCCAAGGGCGTTCAACGCCGTCAAAGGCAGGCCCCCAAGCCCAGTTTTCACCGGAATCAAAATGCAAGTTATCATACCCCTGGCCAAAACGATCTTGTCTTTTGTTCAGGATATAGGCTTCTTCAACAGAATAAGAGGAGTTGATGTCAACCTTCATTTTACCGTTTTTTGTACCAGACTTAGTGGTGATAAGTACAACCCCGGAGGCCCCGCGTGACCCATAAAGAGAAGTAGCCGAAGGCCCTTTTAGGATGGTGACGTTTTCAATGTCATCTGGGTTGATGTCGTTGAATCGGTTACCGTGGTCTGCATAACCGCTTTCCGATCCGTTGGCTCCATCACCACCACTGGCCGCCTGGTTGTCGATAGGGATGCCGTCAACGACAATCAATGCGTTGTTGTTCCCCGTCAAGGATCCTTCCGCCCTGAGCACGATCCTAGTGGATGCTCCAACTGAACCAGAGCCCGTAGTAAGCCGCACGCCGGCTGCTTTTCCCCGGAGCGCCTCCAAGGTGTTTTTATTGGGCAGTGCAAGCAATTCATCGGCATTCAACGTTTGATTTGCATAAACAACACCTCTGGCATTCCGGTCAATGCCCAATCCCGTCACCACTACTTCTTCCAGCAATTGCCCTGCCTTCATCACAATGTCCACCACGTTGGAAGCACCAATGGCCACTTCTTCCGTAGTAAAACCAGTAAAACTAAAAATCAGGGTGTTCTCATCGCCGGCAACTCGGATGGAATATTTACCGTCAATGTCAGTGATAGTACCATTGGAGGTACCTTTTACGAGCACAGTTGCTCCGATTAGGGCAGAGCCGTCGTCGCCAGAAACCGTACCCATGATGGTGCGCTGGGCCAGCATAGCAGATACGCTGAACAGCGCTAGCACGAGGGCTAGTGAAAGTTTTTTCATACTTAGCAATTTTATTTAAGAGTAAAAAAATTATAACCTAATTCTGCACAAAAATCTGAATGGATATGAAGCTTTGGAATGGGACTATTTCTTGACAATTCCTTAACACAACGAACCTGCTGTCAGAAATGCGGCCTTGACGCTTAAAAAATTTGGCCGCTAGCGCAATTGACGAAGATACATTTGAATGGTGTTGCCCAATCCGAAATAAAGGGCATCGGAGATAAGGGCATGGCCAATGGACACTTCCATCAGGCCCGGTACGTTTTCCTTGTAAAAACGTAGATTTTCAAGGTTCAAATCGTGACCAGCATTTACGCCGATGCTGATTTGAGATGCAAGTATAGCACATCGGTGGTGAGCTTCCACTGCTTTTTCTTTATTTTTTGAAAAATCATGTGCAAAATCTCCAGTGTAAAACTCCACCCTATCGGCACCAACTGCCTTCGCACCCTCCACAAACCGCTCCTCCGCATCTACGAAAAGTGACACCCGAATGCCCGCGGATTTCAATTCGCCCACTATTTCTTTTAAGAAAAAAGCATCCTTGATGGTATCCCAGCCATGGTCGGAAGTGAGTTGGCCGGGGCTGTCGGGTACCAGCGTGGCCTGGTGCGGCTTGTTTTCCAGCACCAAGGCCATAAAATCGAAGGTGGGATTGCCCTCGATGTTGAACTCTGTTTTTACCACTTCCTTCAATGCAGGCACATCGTCATAGCGAATGTGCCGCTGGTCGGGGCGGGGATGCACCGTGATACCCTGTGCGCCGAATTCCTCACAGTCCATCGCCACCTGTACCAAATTTGGAAGATTGCCGCCCCTTGAGTTGCGAATCAGAGCGACTTTGTTGATGTTTACGCTTAGTTTTGTCATTTGCAATGGTGGCCAATTTCCAGTGTTCAAAGGCGCCTCAGAAGGATTAAGCAGCCCCTGACTGCAAACTGCCAACTGAGAACTGCCAACTGAGTTCTATCTTTGGCGCAAATTTAACAAAACAGCAAGCAAATGGACGACGTCCAAGTGGAGACGGAAGATACCAGCACTTATTTTATGCCGAAGCCAAGCATGGTCTTGCTGACGATGCTTTTGCTCATCGGGCTTTGCGCCATTTTAGGCAATGGCCTACTGATGCTGGCGGCCAGCCTACGTGGCATAGGGCTTCACGAGGCAATCAGCATTGACGAGAACAGCAGCCAAGGCAGCCGATACTTCGTTCGTGCGGCACTTCTGCTCAACCATTCGGCCAGCTTCCTGCTACCCGCCATTTTCACTTTGTGGTTTTTTTACAAAAAAAAGAGCCTCAAAGTCGCTTCCCTGAGTACTCCACCCGATTTGAGCATCCTGTTGCTCGGCATGTTGTTCGTCATGTCGGCTTTTCCGCTGGCGCAATTGGCTTTCGTGGCCAATCAGTGGCTGGTCGGCCAGTTCCCAGCGCTTCAAACCTGGGTACACACCGAGAAACTAACTGTAAAACTGATGGAGGGTCTGCTCGTCATGCAGTCGCCGTGGGAAATGGTAGCCAGCCTAGTCGTCATGGCCATCGTGCCAGCGCTCGGCGAGGAGTTGGTATTTCGGGGCATTGGGCAGCAAAAGCTCATTGAAATCACCCGCAAGCCAGCGCTTGGCATTGCCCTCACCGCCCTGATTTTCAGCATCACCCATTTTGAAATACAGCGATTTTTGGCCATCCTGCTGCTGGGAGGCGTGCTCGGCCTGCTGTTTTATTGGACCAAAAACCTCTGGATTCCCATTGCGGCGCACTTCCTGAACAACGGTGCCCAGGTCATCATCGCTTGGTTCAACCAAGATAAAGTCAGCCAACTGAAAGACGGCGCAGGCGAAGATTTGCCCATGACCGTCATCCTGGCCTCGGCCGCCGTGTTCGTCACCTCCGGTTTTTTCCTCTGGAAAGAAAGGAGCAGTGATTAGTGATTGGTGACTAGTGATTTGCCGTTGCGGCCATTCCCAGTCACCAATCACCAGTCACCAATCACCAAAAGAATGAACCTTTCACCCACCCTCATCCTCAGCATCCTCATCGCCTATTTTGCGGTGCTCATTGGCATCTCGTGGTACACCAGCCGCCATGCCAGCACTTCCGAATTCTTCATGGCCGGACGGAAGTCCAGTTGGTGGGTCATCGCCATCGGCATGATTGGCACCTCCATTTCAGGCGTCACGTTCATCTCCGTGCCGGGCTACGTCAACTCCTCGGCCATGAGCTACATGCAAATGGTGCTGGGTTATTTGGTGGGCTACTCGGTCATCATGTTCGTGCTGCTGCCGATGTATTACCGCCTGAACTTGGTGTCCATCTACGGCTATTTGGAACAACGCTTCGGTACGACGGCCTACAAAACCGGCTCTGCGTTCTTCCTCCTTAGCCGCACGGTAGGCTCGGCGCTCCGCTTGTTTTTGATGGCAAAAGTGCTGCACACCTTCGTCTTCGGCCCCATCTTCGACGTCCAGTTTTGGGTGACGGTGCTGATCACCATCGTGCTCATTTACACCTATACTTTTAAGGGCGGCATCAAAACCATCATCTGGACGGACACGCTCCAGACGCTCTTCCTCATCAGTTCCCTCGTGCTCACCATCGTGCTAGTCGGGCAGCACATGAACCTCGGCATTGGCGACCTCGTCCGCACCGTGAGCAGCGACGACCGCTCGCAAATCTTCTTCTTCGAAGGCGGCTGGGGCGACCCCAAGAATTTTTTCAAACAGTTCACCGCAGGGGCCTTCATCGCCATCGTGATGAGCGGCCTGGACCAGGACATCATGCAGAAAATCCTGACGGTGAAAACACTGCGGGGCGCACAGGTCAACATCTTTTCCTACTCCACGCTGCTGGTTTTGATGAACCTGCTGTTCATGTCGCTCGGTGTGCTGTTGTTTATTTACGCTTCGCAAAACGGCATCGAAATCCCGACGAAGGAAGTCACCAAGTTTGCCGAAGGCATGGCCAGCACCGTCTCCGTGCCCGATACCGACCTGCTCTTTCCGACCATCGCCTTCCAATACACTCCGGCGGCGGTGGGTATTTTGTTCATCCTCGGCATCACCGCCAGCAGCTACGCCAGCTCCGACTCGGCCCTCACTTCGCTCACCACGGCCTGGTGCATTGACTTTTTGGGGTTTGGTAAAAAAGACGTGAACAGCCCCGAAAATGCCCGCACCCGCCGCAGGGTACACTTGGCCTTTTCGGCCATCTTCTTCGTCCTCATCATGGTGTTCCACGTGGCTGCCACGGGTGAGGTCATCAAGCTCGTCTTCGATTCGGCGAGCATTACCTACGGGCCGCTGCTCGGGCTTTTCGCCTTCGGATTTTATACAAAACGCCAGATAACCGACCGGCTTTCGCTCGTGGTTTGCTTGGCTTCCGTACTCATCACCGCCGCTGTTTACCTTTACAATGGCTATTTTGGCTACTCGATTTTTGGCTACAAATTCGGCTTCGAGCTGCTTGTGCTGAACGGGCTGCTGACTTTCTTGGGGCTATTGGCCATTTCAAGGCCGGGCGATGGTAGCTTTGCTACTCGTTAGCTTTTTGCGGAGCAAAAAACAAAAGCCGCATTTTAAAAAATGAAAAAATGAAAACAACTACCGAACATACCTACCGCATCATCGAGCCGGGCAGCGTGCCGAGGCATGATTTCCACCAGTTCATCGTCGGAGCAATCGGCCCACGGCCCATCGCCTTCGTGAGCACGGTGGACAAAGACGGCCACCCGAACCTTGCCCCCTATAGCTTTTTCAACGCCTTCAGTTCGAACCCGCCGATTTTCGTTTTCTCCTCCAATCGACGGGGCACGAACAACACCGTGAAGGACACCCTAGCCAACGTGCGGGAGGTGCCGGAAGTGGTCATCAATGCCGTGAACTTTTCCATCGTGCGGCAGATGGCGGTGGCCAGCGCACAGTTCGACAAGGGCGTGAACGAGTTCGAGAAAAGCGGCCTGACGCCCGTGGCCTCCGACCTCGTGCGGCCATTTCGGGTGAAGGAATCGCCCATCAACATGGAGTGCAAGGTGGTGGACATCATCACCCTCGGCGACCAAGGCGGCGCCGGACACCTTATTATATGTGAAATGCTGCGGATGCACATCCGGGAGGAAGTGCTGGACGAACGGGGCCGCATCATGCCGGATAAGCTCGACCTGATGGGTCGCCTCGGCAGGGCGTATTACGTGCGGGCGAGCGGCAGCGCCATCTACACCATTGCGCAAGCGATAGAACAGCCTTGCATCGGCTTTGATAATTTGCCAAAAAGCATCCTCGAAAGCCACATCTTCAGCGCCAACAACCTCGGCCAACTGGCGGGGCTGTACGCCGTGCCAACAAAAGAAGAAGTGGAAGAACTGAAGCAATCGGACGCCCGCTTGCAGGATGCCATTGCTTCGCAAAAACCACTGGAAGCCATCCACGCCTATGCCAAGGAGGTGCTGGAATCGGAGGAGGAGGCGAGGCCGCTGGCGGGGAAGATTGCTTGGGCGGGGGAGTTGCTCGGCTGAGCAGGAAGGCTTAGCGGCGAGTGATGGTAGCTACTTTTTTAAGAAGGGAAAAATGAATACTTTTGGAACATGAAATTTAGCAGAATAACCATCAATCCAGCCCAAATGGATGGCATGCCGTGCTTGCGTGGTATGCGGATTCCAGTTGCGACCATCGTGAACATGGTTGCCCAAAACATCTCAAGGGATGAAATCTTGAAGTTTTACCCTGATTTGGTAAAAGAAGACATTCAAGAAGCGCTTGAGTTCGCAGCGGAGATGGTAGCACATTAAAGCAATTTTTTTCACCCACCGCATACAAGTTATTTTCACTTTGTTTATCTTGCCACCGTTTATTCGACCATACGTTACGGCCTGATTTGATAGGGCCGTTTTTCAGAACTTACTACGGAGAAAACCTAAAAGAAACTTTGGCTTCGTGCTCTGCCGGACGGTAACCTGGGTTGCTGGGCGGGGATGCTTACAAAGCACATGGCAACAAAACTTGTTAGATATTTCATAATCAGTAAACCTAATTATAGTCATGTTTAAGTACCTTGTAATATTACTGGCATCCTTGGCTGCAACATCATGCTCGCCTAAAATCACCAAGAAAACTGTCAATTACAATTACTCCAACGTAGTATTTTCACCAGCACAAGTGCAGAAACAGACTTCAAATGGACTTACAATTGTCATCTCACCAATCGATACAAAAAGCTTGAACTATGAAACATTTGAAGCTGCTCTTAGCGATGGAAACTATGAGAGAGAATTTGCATTTGCTTTAGAAAAAGAGGAAAGTAATTCTGATATGCTTTCCCGTGTTGAAAGAGATATGAAAAGGGGAAAGGTCAACTGTTTGAGTGCAATCACAGACCTCGTTAAAAAGGGCGAAATGCCCGAAAACATTGGACTCTATTTAAAAAAGAGGATTTTATATGGTAGTGATGCTGGAAGGGATGGGTCAGAGGTGGCAAGCCTTTCTGAATCTGAAAACTTTGATGACGAGTTCAATCCCTTCAAGGTTAATGAAAAGTATTTGAGCGTTTTCAAAGTTACATCTGAAAACAAAAGCAGCGAAATCGTTAAAATCAAAATTGGCGACTTCCAAGTTGTTGGTGGCGAAGAACAGCTTTACCCCCTCAAAATGATTTTCTTTGAGGAAAATTTGAAGCCCTTTCCTGAAAAAATAAAGAATGCCTACAGAATGAACATGCCGGAAGACCTTGTCATTACACCCAATCAGAAAATCACCAAATATCTTGCTATCCCTGCTATTAACCCGTCAAGTAAGGAACTCAAGGTTCAATACATCAAAGACAACAAATTTACAGATTTCGATTTCGAGGTTTCTAGTCAGTCTCTTTCGAAATCTTATGAGCTTGAATATTACAAACTTATGAGCATTTACGGGGAGGATTCTGCAATAAAATACTTTTATGCGGTAAGCTACGATGGTGGGGTCTCATTTGCAGTTGCTGATGATAAGCTTTATGTTAGTAATGAAAAAAAATCTAAACCAACTGATGTTTACGGTATTGCATTTAGTCTTTCATCAGGTAAAGTCTTTTTTGGTAAGAAATTGAAATTTAAATTCTCTGAAATAGTCAAGAATTCAATCAGTTTTAAGTTTTCAGAGCTTAATAAGAAATAAAATTGACTGGCAAAGAGTCTGCGGTGGCCAGATGCAAACTGGCCACAACTGGGAAAACCACAACTGGGAAAACCCATAAAAAACTTTGACTTCGTGCTTTGCCGGACGGTGGCTTTGGATTGCCGGGCAGTAAAGCTACAGGTGAAATTTTGAAAATGATTTGCGTAGGCCGAATGCCAATTGGCCTAAGCAAATTGTGAATAATAGATTTTATTAAAAGTTATCAAATGAGAGGGGTTTACGTGATATATGCTCCTAATCAAGACAAAATTAAAATTGGGAGAAGTTCTCAAATCCTAAAAAGGTATTCGGATTTGAGAACCGGATTTATGGATGAAGGGGAACTCATTTTAAAAATAGGCGGTGTATCAGATGTAATGCTGTGACAAAAAAAGAGACAACCGAGGCAAAGACATAACTTTGGAGTGACAAAACTCAAGAATTATGTACCTATTTTGCCCAAGTTGTCACAGCACAAAGATAAAAAAGAACGGCCACA
>JBGSWN010000157.1:0-8009 GCA_041752395.1 Saprospiraceae bacterium
AAGGAAACCATCGGGGCGAGGTTGCCAACATCCAGTTCCAGGCCGCTGTCCATGCCGGAAATATCGCTTCCGGTCTTGGAATTATTGGCCTGATAAGCAGCAGAAGCCATCTTGTTCTGGGTCCCACGTGCCTTGCCGATGCCCCTCGTGCCCGTGCCGGAATGGCAGGCGTCGAGTACGACGAGCATGTTGCCAGTAGGGCCAAGTTTACGGCGCACTTTATCAAGCAGTTGGCCGAGTTCATCATCCCGCACCAGGTTTTCTCCTTCGTAAACGCCTTCCTGAAAATTCAGCGGTGAATTGATGGGCACGATGGCTTCATCGTAGCCGTCCAGTTCGTCGTCGTTGTCGTCGGCAACCTGTTGGCCATGGCCGGAGAAGTGGAAATAGGCCACACCGCCCGGCTTCGCTGTTTCTACTAAGAATTGTTGAATGGCCAGCTCGATGCCCGTTTTTGTGGCAGCCTCGTCGGTGATTACATGGATTTCATTTTCCGAAAAACCCTGTTTTAGCAAGGCTTTTTTGATGAGCGCCACGTCGTTTAGGGAACTGATGATGGGCCAGCCGGATTCAGGCGGATAGTTGCCAATGGCCACCAGCAGGGCCGATTTTGGTGGGTCGGCGGCTAGGCTGTTCTGGGCAATGCCAAAACAAAAAAATAGGGCAAATACCCAGTGAATTTGGGAAGCATTTTTAAGCATCATAATTGTTTCGCTGATTGGTTTGGCAGGTAATTGAGGTTGGAAATGTATACAGTTTTTGACAGTTGGTTATCGAATTGGCTATTTTTTTAGAAAAAACACTGGCCGTGCAGCATTCCCGAACGATATTGCATTAGTATTTTTAGACCGCTCAAACTTTGGAACCAAGACAAAACCTTTTGACTACATCTGACGAAGATATCATCCACGGCTGCCGCAAAGGCGAACGAAAAGCACAACAGGCCCTGTACGAAAAATACAAGCCTATGCTTTTCGGCATTTGCATGCGCTATGCTTCTGGCTTTCATGAGGCCGAAGACTGGCTGCAGGATGGGCTGGTGCGTGTCTTCACCAACCTCTACCAGTACCAACCGACCGGACCATTCGGGGCTTGGTTGCGGCGGGTGATGGTGAACTCATCGTTAGAGCAGTTGCGCAAGCGCAAAAGGGCCTTCAGCACGGTGGAAATCGGTGAAGTGGCCGATACTTTTGAGGCAGACGACAACCTTTTTTCCAAGTTTAGGGAGGAGGCGCTGGTGCGGATGCTGCAACAATTGCCGGAAGGCTATCGGGCGGTTTTCAACCTCTATGTGATGGAAGAATACACGCACCACGAAATTGGCGAGATGCTTGGTATAGCTGAGAGTGCGTCCCGTTCGCAGCTTTCTAGGGCCAAAGCGATGCTCCGCAAAATGCTCGAAAAGAGCGTGGGGGCGGAGGTTTAATTTATTTACGATTTACGATTTTGGATTTACGATTTTGGATTTACGATTATCTCCAAAAAATTGGATAATTCCTGTTTAACATTCAAGCAAGAAATGGCAGAAAATCAACATAACGACAATTTAGAGCAGTTTTTCAAGGCCAACTTGGAAGGCTATTCTCCGAAACCCTCCGATGACTTTTGGTCGAGGATGGAGCCGGTCATTCCAGTTAAGCCGCCATTTTGGAGCGGCTGGGGGACAAATACTGGCAAATGGATTTGGCTGGCACTTCTGGCTGTTGTCACCATTTTGGTGCTGTGGTTTTGGCAACGTGACCGCTCGCAAATCGTTCACCTGAAACAGACCGTTGCGCAGCAGGAACAGCGTATTCAGCAAATGGATGCGGCCTCGCAAGTGAATGAATCGGAGCAAGCTGCCAACGAAATTCCTGCCTTAGAAGCCACCGTTTCCGCTTCGCAACAAGCAGTCGCTTCTCCTTCCTCCACTGTCAATGGGGCAATTGTTTCTAGTTCAGAAAAGCAGTCTAAATCTTCAAATTTTAGTGAAAACGCTCCGGTTGCGAAGCAAAAGAAGACTCAAAAAATTAAAAAGGAACAGCTTGATTTGAAAGAACTTCAATTGGTGCAAAGTGTTGAAAATCAAGTAATTGAAAAAAGTGAAGAGTCATTGGACGAGCAGCTGGTCATCTCTAATCCATCGCAAAAACTGGAAAATGCGCTGATAGCTGAGGCTAGCTCAAATACTGAAGCAAATTTGGAGATTCCAAGCTCCCTCGCTTCCAGGAATACCCTGCTTTCACCCGCAAGATTCGCCCGGCCATTGATAGTCAAGGCATTCATTATTCGCCCAAAAATAGACTACCCAAGGTTTTCCGCAGAAGTTGATGCAACTGCTTTCCGATTGCCATTGGGCCGTCTTTTTGAGCAGGACACCTTCCTGACAGGCAGTACGGGCTTGTCTTATGGCGCAGGTTTTAAGGTCAATTACGAATTGAATTCCAGCACGGCATTGCAGGCGGGCTACCAGTTCACCAACCTCCGTGCAAGTCGCTTAGCGCTGCGTTACAACAGCTTCCCCGTGGCGGTGCTAAAGCGCTGGGCATGGGGCCGTCGCAGTCATCTGGAGGGGAAATTGGGCGCCAGCGTCAACAGTTTGGTGAGCGCCCGTACGGATTCAGATGGGCAGTCGGTGAAGGGTTTGAAGCCAACTTGGTTCGGCATTCATGCAGGAGTAGCTGCCAGCTGGAGAATGAGTGAAAACCTAAGCATCGTGGCTGGGCCAAATGCTGGTTTCTCACTGACCCCAATGACCGCTGGAAGGCGGAGTTGGGAAATTGGGGTGGGTGCTGGGTTAAGGTATCAGCTTTAAAATAATTATTAAATCAACTAAATAAGCTTTTATGAAATTCCGCTCAATTATCATGTTCTCACTCTTGCCAATACTTGGCATTGCTCAAAAGAACGCCAGCATCGAAGTCATTTCTGGCCTGAATTTCACCAATTATTCCAGCAAAATATCTAACACCAAAGGCCGCTTGAATTATGATTTCGGTTTGGCCATGACCCTGCCGATGAAAAACCCCAAACGGGCCTGGTTCATCGGTCTGCGCTTCATGTCCTACGGTGATAAATATGAGAACAACGATCTGCGTTGGGGCACACAGCACAATGGCAATGGCGGTTTCGACCCAAATTTACCGTCGTTGGAATCTGTAAACGGCGTGAAATTAAAGCATAGCTACTATTATTTTGAAATCCCAGTTGGCATCCGCCAATATTTGACCAAGGGCAAAACCCGAGTATTTCTTCAAGCCGCCGTTGGGCCTTCCTATTTTCTGAGTGGCCGTAATATAAGCACCATCAGCTACAACACAGGCGGTAGCCAAACAGGCGTCAATCCTGACAACACTGATAATTTTCGGCTAGTGAACTTCATGGCAGACCTTGGCTTCGGCCTCGAAATCCCTGTCAGCGAAAAGCTGGGGATTCAATGTCAGGCGCACGGCCAGACGCAGGTACTGGACATCGTGACCAACCCTGAAACCCACGCCAAATGGTACGCCTTCGGCCTCCGTGCTGGCCTCCGCTACCGATTATTTTGAATAAACACCGAGTTTTAATATTAGCGCTGACAGCCACCACAAGCTGCCAGCGCTTTTTTTATGGCTTAAAATTAAATCCCCATCTTTGCCACTATCCTATAACCCTGACTGTACACTGCCCACTGTCGAACTGCCAACTATGTTGATATCCATCCTCCTCCCCACCTTCAACACCGCCCCCTACTTGGCGGCGTGTATCGACAGCATCTTGGCGCAGACGGAGGAGCATTGGGAACTCATCGCCGTCAATAATTTTTCCACCGACGGAAGTGCTGAAATCCTGCAAGCCTACGCCGGGCGTGACCCCCGCATCCGTTTTTTTCACAACGAAGACGAACGAGGAAGGACAGGTGTTTCACCCGCCAACCGCTTTGCTTTCCAGCAGGCAAGGGGGCCGCTCGTCACCCGCATGGACAGCGACGACATCATGCCGCCTGACCGCCTTTTTTTGATGAAAAAAATGCTGCTGGACAGCGGCCCAGGCCACGTGGCCACTGGCGCTGTTCAGTTTTTTGGGGAAGATGGAGTGGGGGATGGCTATCGGAAATATGAGGCTTGGCTGAATGGATTGGCTGCTTCGGGCCGCCATTTCGAAGAGATTTATCGGGAAAACGTGCTGCCCTCACCTGTGTGGATGGCCTGGCACAACGACCTCGTGCTGGCGGTAGCTTTTGAGGAGGATATTTACCCGGAGGACTATGATTTGACCTTCCGTTTGCGGCATTCTGGCTGCAAAATCATCGCCACCGCCGAGCTGCTCCACCACTGGCGGGAGCGCCCCGACCGCACCTCCCGCACCGACCCCAAATACCTCGACAACAGCTACCTTGACCTGAAAACGCAGTGGTTTCTGAAAACGGATTTTGATGAAAAACGACCGCTCGTGCTCTGGGGTGCCGGGCGCAAAGGCAAGCGCTTGGCGGCGCTGCTGCGCACGGGTGGCGTCCCGTTCCGGTGGGTTTGTGACCAGCCCAACAAATGGGGGCATGAGGTTAGTGGAGTGAAAATGGAAAACTATGAAGTGATTTTACAAATACCTGACGTACAGGTGATTGTGGCAGTAGCAGCCGTGGAGGGGCAGGCTTTTATCCTTGATTCTATGAGACAAAACGGAAAGGAAATGGGGCGGGATTTTTGGTTTTTTTGTTAGAAAATTCATGGCTAGTAGCCCGAACTTGGCATTCTTTTGACCAAAACCCAAGCCACAATTAGATTTGGTACCCAACATAGCCATGAAACTATGCGGTATGCCGGAATAAATTCGCCTTCAAAATAAATAATTAATAGTGGTAGCCATAATCTAAGTGTGACCGCCGCAAAACAAGCGGCATAACTGAATATCATGAATTTTTCGTGACGGATTATATCCTTTTTTTTAATCCATAAAAAGGCTTGAAGCGTTGAGAAAAACCAGATAATTCCCAAACTTATAAAACCAGCTTTGCTGATAAGCCCACCTGTCGCTTGAAAACCTATGAATATACCCGCCAATGAACTCGCAAAAACTGAGGTGACATATATTTTCCCTAAAAGCCGGTGTATATCCAAGCGTTTTATGCGCCATTTTTTATTAAATTGTGGCCAACCAACCAGCAAGGCAAGTCCTCCCAATATGATATGAATATAAAATGCTGTTCGCCAAACTAGGTCGCTTAACAGTTCCAATGGTTTGGTGTTCAATAAGCCGAATTTCTCATCCAAAATAAAATAAAGGAGTGGATAGAGACCAAATCCAAGGCATAAAAAGGCAAATAAAAACCAAGCAGTTTTTTTCATAATTATGATTGCATTTGTATCAAGATGCAGGCATTATGCAAATCACCTTATCCAAAATTCCACTGATTTCCATCTCCTCCTCAAACTTCAACACCGAACAAGAAAGCTGCTCCAACCAAGCCAATTCATTCGCCTTGCTCCGCAAACCGCCCCCTTCCCCATCGCAGTCAGCCGCCCATTGCTTGAATTTTTCGAAGACAAGGTGCAAGTCGCCACCGGGGTCAAGACGGGCATCCCCGTAGCGCCGCCGCTCCCGTTGCTCGATGCGGGGGATTCGGATGTCGGCGGGTAACCAAAGCCAAACCACGAGGTCAAATTGCAGCGCAAAAACATCGCCCCAACCGCAGAGCGAGCCGGAAAGCACCCAAGTCTCAGTGGCGCCTAGCTTTTCGGTCAGCAGTCTTCGGCGGTGGTCGGGATTGCGTTTTCGGCGATAAGGCAGTTCGTCATCGGTGAACCAATACACGTCATCGGTATCGAAATGCGGGCAGCCCAGCCGCTCGGCGAGTGCTTTGCCTAGGCTCGTGGTGCCAGCGCCGGGGGCGCCCATGATGTGGATTCTTTTTTTCATGAGGATTTGAGGATTTGAAGATGCGAGGATTTGAGAGGGTGCTGGTCGAATCCTCAAATCCTCGAATATTCAATCAATTGGTAGCCCCTTTAAGTTCATCACTCTCCCGACGGGGTAGAGGTTCACCGTGGGTTCGAAATACTTCGTTTTTTGATACACAAAAAACAGCTGCACCCACTGGCTCTTGGCGAATTCGGGGTCGGCTTGCCGCTTGGCTTCCAGCTCGGCTTTTACCGCAGGGTTTTCCTTTAAAAATTGCGCAGCAATATCCTCGAAAACATAAGGCGAGAAATATTCTTTTTGCCCCAATATGCCATCAAAAAAATTCCAAGCAAAATAGCTGTCAATCGCTTGAGGCTCCATAGTTTCCATGAGAAAACGGATGGCTGGCTGGTCGGTCAGCGCTACATAGTCGCCCTGGTGGTAGGCCCAGTTTTTGGTCTCTTTTTCCACCTCAATATTATAATGCAAATAATGACCCTCATAAGCTTGTCGGGTGTCATATTTTTTAATACGGTATAACTCTACCTCTGGTTGTATATCTTCAGTAAGGCGCTTGAATTTAACCCCATTTAATTCCAATAATTCGACTACTTTGGAATATGCCTGCGGTATGATATATGCCTTTGGCTTCGTGACTTGAATGCTAGGCTCGAAATGGTTCCAATAGGCTATTTTCTTCGAAAACGGGGCCGTGCGGTCATACCAAAGCCGGTCGAGTCCCGTGACTTCGCTGGGCTTGTACTTGCCTTCGTAACCTTTGAAAACGATGCTGTCCACCTGTTTTTCATCCAGTTTCCAATCCAAATTCAGTTCCATGCTGGCCGTTGCATCCTGAATGGCCTGCTTGCGCAACTGCTTGATTTTTTTATGTTCCTTGCTCAGTTCTTCCAGCAGCACCACCATGAAATCAATGGTGGCTCGCACCCGGTTTGGGAAGGGTTTGAGCATGTGCGCCTCCGGTACGAAACCGATGCAGTGGTGCAGTGCCGCATAGCCGGAGCTGTACCTCGGCGAGTCGTAAAAACCCGCAATCCCATCGAGCGGCGTCTCCTTGAACTCATTGACGTAGGGCGTCATTTCTTGCCCCCGTTTGGCCATTTGAGCAAATAAATGAGGCATCAACGTGTTGCGCAAATAACCGCCCAGCGCCGTGCCGAGCTTGTCGGGCTGCGTGGCGAGCATCGTCATCGTGTATTGGTAGTCGGCGCCGTTGGAAGTGTGGTTGTCCACCAGCACATCAGGCTGCCACTCGTTGAATATCTTCGCAAAACTGCGGGCGTTCTTCGTGTCGCATTTGATGAAATCCCGGTTGAGGTCGAGGTTTTGGGCATTGCCTCGGAAGCCGTAGGATTCGGGGCCGTCCTGGTTCGCCCGGCTGCAGCAGCCCCGGTTCAGTGCCCCGTCAATATTGTACATCGGGATGACGACGACGACGATATTGTCCAGCAAATTCTGGAGTTCCTGGCGTTGGAGCATGTCCCGGCAGAGAATCATGGTGGCGTCCACGCCTTCTGGCTCGCCGGGATGGATGGCATTGTTGATGAGGAGGATGAGCTTGCCTTGCTGGCGCAATTTTACGGGGTCGAACTCGCCAAATTTGGAAACCACCGCTACATGGAGTGGCTTGCCAGAATCAGTTGGGCCAGCTTCCATCAGCATCATTTGGCGGTAGCCGAGGTCGAGTTTTTTGTAAAAATCCATGACCTCGGCGTAGGTGGCAGTGGTCTGGTCATTTTCCTCGAAAGGGGTGGTGTAGGTAGCGGTTTGAGCGGTTATTGCGAAGCAAAAAAGACAAAAAATAAAGATGGAAAAATAACGCATCAGCTTTTGTTTGGTAATAATTGGATGCGAAGGTAGGATAAGTTTGCTGCAAATGACTTTGGCCAAATTGGCCGTTCTGGCTTTTCTTTAGCTTATTTTTTATTTGAACATGCTTTAAAAACTACCATTAAATAATCGGTACTTTGCGACAAATCACAACAACAAAAATTATCGGCGGTGTATCAAATGTAATGCTGCCGCTCCAGGTTGAATTGCCAAAAGAACCAACCAATCGCCAAGTTGTGCCACTTGTCTAATTTGGAAAAGGATAGCGACTTCCTTACCAGCCGACTGACCCTTGCCCTGATGGT
>JBGSWN010000158.1:0-25762 GCA_041752395.1 Saprospiraceae bacterium
GTGGCCGTGGAAGGATGCACGACAACAGGAACCTATTCGACAGGCTATGTAACTGAACTCCAGGAAGACGAAAACGACCCATTCAACGCTGTAGAAGTACAAGAAAACATTCCCGCATTTACCGATTACATCATTCTCAGAGGCTATCCCAAGGGCTACTTACAGAACGGTGAAAACCTCATCCCAGCTAACACCGACATCGAGTACCATGTTTTTTTCCAGAACGTCGGCATGGACTCGATCAATCGGTTGGTCTTGAGAGACACGCTTTCTCCTTTTCTCGACCTCAGCACGGTGGTGCCTGGTGCCAGCAGCCACCCCTACGATTTTGAAGTTTACAACAACGGTGTATTGAAATTTACCTTTGAAAACATGCTGCTACCTCCGGGCGGTGGCGCTGGTTCAGTGGGGTTTGTCAAATTCAAAGTTTCTCAAAAACCGGACAACCCAGCAGGCACACAAATCCCCAACAGCGCCGCCGTTTTTCTGGGGTATGATGCACCGCACCAGACGGCAACCTACACGCATGTCGTTGGCGGTACAACACTGCTCGATTTCCTCGTCATCAGCGATGTAAACACCCCAGCGGTACCGGGCATCATCGTGAGTGCTTACCCCAATCCATTTGCCTGCGCCATTGAGTTCGAGGCCAAAGATTTGCAGTGTAAAACCTTGACTATAAATGTTTTTGACATCAACGGACGGCTCGTTCGCCAGGAGGAAGCTCCTGGCAACCACCTGCGCCTACAGCGGAACGGCATGCCTTCGGGCACTTATGCCTACCACCTCAGCGCAGATGGGCGACCGCTCCAAACTGGAAAGATTATCGTGCGATAAAAACCCATTCACCGATTTATTCAAGCCGATTACATTTTTTTTATTCCAAATCTATTTTTCAAAAACCGATTTTTTACCCAAGCCGAGTTACCCGTTCCGATTATACTAGTATTAAAAATCGCACAAACCATTTCCCAACAACCTGTCCGGGTTCCCCTCCTACTTTTGGGAGGGGAACTTTTTTCAACTGAAAGTGAAAAACGAGGCATTTAGCAGTGAGTACAGTTGAAGGACACCACCAATTGATTTTTAGGATTTATCATGAGATTATAATTTGTGAGCCGTGCATTTGTACGGCTTTTTTATTTTTTGAATCTTCAGAACAGAAAAATATTCGCTTTGATTAGCAAATAAAAACATCCGCACTTTGTTTGTTGAGTGTTACTATTAAAGCTACCTTCGTCACAACGGAAATTTTTTACTAACAATTAAAACAAGCTTATTATGTGGAAAGAGTTTAAGGACTTCGCAATGAGTGGCAACCTCGTTGACATGGCAATTGCTTTTGTTATGGGTGCCGCTTTTACCAAATTGACCAGCGCATTCATAGATGGCATGGTAATGCCGCTTGTGGGAATGCTGATGGGGGGGAAGAATTTCGACGATTATAAAACAGTGCTCAAAGAAGCTGTACCAGCAGCAGCTGACGGGACAGGAGCGATAGCCGAGGTTGCTGTAAAATGGGGGGCTTTCATTACAGTGTCTATTGAATTCGTGATCGTTGCATTCGTGATGTTCATGATAATAAAAAGCATGAACAAAATGAAAAAAGTAGAAGCCGCTGGCCCACCACCTCCACCACCTGCCCATATCGTACTTTTAGAGCAAATCCGTGATTTGCTGAAAAAATAATTGAATTAGCCACAGGCTAAAATGCAAACGCCCCGCCGTCTTCGTTGACTGGCGGGGCGTTGCTATTTACGATTGATTCGATTTACGATTTACGCAGAACCCCAATCGTAAATCGTCATTCGTCAAATCGTAAGTCAAGAACGAAGCGCTCCCAACTTCACCCGAATATCATCCGCAATTTGTAGTGCCATCTCACGCAGCTGCTTCTTTTGGCTGATAAGGTTCTGCTCGTTCACATCAAAAGTGTGCATCTGGATGTGCAGGCGGAGGGCATTTCCCGTGCCACTTGGGCGAACCGTCAGGTGGTTGTATTCGCTACCGAAGTAGAAACGAACGCCTTCGTCTGGGAAAATCCAGTCGTGCGTAGGCGGGTAAACATGGTCGTATTTGCCCGTGCGGTACATGGCCACGCCCGTGACGGGCACGCCGCCGATGGTCAAACCGCCAGCAAGACCGATTTGGTAGTAGCCGAGCGCACGGCGCAGGATGGCCGTCTTCAACCGATCGCCCTCGATGCCAGGGTACTCGCCGTCCACAGGATCTGGTTCGTAGTGGTTGTAAAACAAACCGATTTCCTTGTCGAGGTAGATTTCTTTGTCCAAAATTTCAAAGACGGTGGTGCCGTTGTCCTTGGCCCATTGTGCAATTTCCGCCAGCAAAATGGCGGCAAAAGTGCCGTCCTTGTCCCGCACGTGCCCTTTTTCGCCCAAAGAAAACAAGTCCTTTGGCGGGTAGCCGAGCAGGGCATAGCCATTGCTCTGCTCAAAAGCGCCGAGGTTGTAGCTGCGGCCTTTGCCCATGTCAAACGTCTCCTTCACCACCATGTCGGTGAGGAGTTGGTTCGGATCTTTTTTACCTTCGGTAACGCCCTCAATCAACTCGCCGTTCCAGCTATCCCGAACAGCGGCGCTCAACGCAGCAAAACCCACCCAAGTTTTGATGACGCCCACGCCATGTTTTTTGGCCATCAAAGTCAGCGCATCGGTGGTCGTATGCGACAGCACGATGAAAGATTTCTCCTTTTGGATGTCCTTGTCGAGCTTGAGGCGGTACCAAAGCAGCACGGCCCACGCCTCATCAGCAGGCAGCAGTGTGTAATCGCCACCATAAACTTCCTGCTGGTTTGCAGGCACTTTCACGGTGAGGGCACAACGGTCAGCATCAGGGTCAGTGCCGATGAGGACATCGGTGGCATCCCATGCAGCTTGACCGTATTCTTTAATGAAAGCCTTCACGGCAATGTCGCCAGCCCGGTAGTCCCCCGGGTCAGGCTGCTGCTCGAAGCCGGGGTCACTGTTGAAACTTGGGAACAGGCCGTTCAAGTCATTCAGCCCATTTTCATGGATGATGTTGACGTGCTCGAAGCCGATGTCGTTCAGGAGTTTCGGTACGAGTTTGCGGCCAGCACCGTGGTAGGCGCAGTAGGCGATGTTGAGGCCCTTTTTGGAAGTAGTGTCTTGAAGCAGGAAGGTTTTCACCTGCGCACCGTAGGCATCATGAATATTGACATGCTGCTCATGCCCGAAATAATCCACACCCGCCAAGCGGTCAGCACCACCCAACCAAACGACTTTTCCCTTGCCAGCAGCTTCCAGCGGCGTGGTTTTGATGTCGTCGCTGGTCACTTTTACGATATAATTATTGTACATATCGGTGCGCTCCTCGGGGTCGAACTGTGAGCCGTTTCCACAGCAAAGCTTGTAGCCGTTGTAGCGGTAGTCGTTGTGGCTGGCCGAGAGCAGGATGCCCATCTGCGCTTTTACGAAGGGAATGGCAAACGTCACCTCTGGGAACGGGCACGCCTCGTCGAAGAGATAAACCGTGAAGCCGTAGGCAAGAAACTCCTCGGCGATAGCCTTGGCAAAATCAGCACCACGCACCCGGCTATCGTAGCCGATAACGATTTTGTCAAAACCTTTTTCCCGACCAAACTTGGCCACGCCAGCGCTCGTGAGCAGCAGCACCACATTATTAATAGTATTTGGGCCTTTGAGGATGGGGGCGTCGAGGCCCTCTTCGTTCATGCGCACGATGCTCGCCCGGTCGTTGGCCATGAAGCCACGGATACCGCCCGTGCCAAAGCTCATTTTCTTGCGAAATGTGTTCACAATGTCTTCCCAGCGACCCGCATCGGCAGCCGCCACGATGCCCTTGCGGACATTAGGGGATACCCGAAGGAAGTTTTCGTCAGTGAGCCACTGATTCAAAAAAGTCACGGTGTTCTTTTTCGCCATTTCATAGCTCTGGCGATCAATTTTTTCATCGGCGAGGGCTGCATCGAGGTAGCCATTGACGCCGGCTTCTATTTTTTCAAAGTTGATTTTATCCATGTTATTATTTAAAATTGGATGTTTGATTGAGCGGCGAAGTTAAACCATTTAGAAAACTTGAGAACCTGATAGGCGTTAATTCTCTGCTGCACAATGAAATTCTAGTTGTTTGCGCCGCCGCTTTTTTTCAAAATAAAAATCCCGACTTTCGCCCGTCAAAACATGGTTTAGAAAGTTTAGATGGTTTAGGAGGTTTAACCAGACCCCCATCTAAACCTACTAAACCCGCTAAACCTGCTAAACCTTCGACTTGGAAACCTTCCATCCCATACCTGCTCACGGCATTTTCGCCGAAGTGATACTGCCGCTGGCTGTGCCTAAGCCCTACACCTACGCCGTGCCGGAGGAGTGGGTAGCTGCTGTGCGCCCCGGCATCCGAGTGGAGGTGGAGTTTGGCGGTGCAAAACGCTACGCCGGGGTGGTTTCAAGGCTGCACCACGAAGTGCCTTCTTACAAATTCAAGACCATCATCGCCGTCATTGACGAGGTGCCGGTGATGAACGAAAAGACGCTCCAGTTCTGGCAGTGGCTCGCCGAATACTACTGCTGTTCGCTCGGCGAGGTGATGGAAGCCGCCCTGCCCGCCAACCTCAAATTGGCCAGTGAACGCAGGCTGGTGCTAAGTCCGTTTTACGATGGAAATTTTGGCGGCCTGTCCGACAAGGAATACCTCATCACGGAGGCCCTCAGCATCCAGGAGACCATCACGATTGACGATGTGCGCAAGATTTTGGAACAAAAAACCATATACCACATCATCAAAAGCCTGCTGGACAAAAAGGTAATTTACCTCTACGAGGAAATGGAGGAAAAATACGCTCCGAAAAAGGTCGCCTGTGTCCGCCTCGCCGAGCCTTACCGCTCCGATTCCAAGCAACTCGCCGGGGCATTTGATCTGTTGGCAAAAGCCCAACGGCAGACTGAGGCGCTCATGGCTTTCATTCAATTGTCCCGTGAACAACCCGCAAAAGACGGTGGCATTCTCCGCTCAGAGATTTACAAAAAAGCCTCCGTGGATTCCTCCGTGCTGAATTCGATGGCGAAAAAAGGCATTTTCGAGCTGTTCGAGCGGGAGGTGAGCCGCATCGGTGGCTACGAGGACGAGGTGAGCGAGGCCGACGAGCTTGCTCCGCAACAGGTGGGGGCTTTGGGTGAAATACGCACCCATTTTACCGAAAAGAATACCGTCCTGCTCCACGGCGTGACGGGCAGCGGCAAGACCCGGGTCTATCTTGAATTGATGCAGGAAGCGCTCTCCCGTGGCAAACAGGTGCTCTACCTGCTGCCCGAAGTGGCACTTACCACGCAGATTATCAGTCGGTTGCAAAAAACCTTGGGCGACGCCATCGTGGTTTATCACCACCGCGTTTCTCAAAACGAAAGGACGGAATTATGGAAGCTGATCAACGATAGAAATGATATTGTGAATATTAAAACAAATACTAACGATATTAAAACAAATAATGGTAGCATTATATTGAATGCCAGCGATATTGAAACAAATAATAGTGATATTATATTGAATGATGACGATGTTATAAACAATAACACCAATATCGTTGATAAACGGTATGTCAACTGTATAGTCGGTGCCCGTTCTGCCCTGTTTTTGCCTTTTACAAATTTGGGCCTCGTCATCGTGGACGAGGAGCACGACACTTCCTACAAGCAAAACGACCCTGCACCCCGCTACCAAGGACGGGATGCGGCCATTTATTTGGCGCACCTGCACGGTGCAAAAGTGCTGCTCGGCACTGCCACGCCTTCCCTTGAAAGCTACCAGAATGCCAAAAGCGGCAAGTATGGTTTGGTGGAAATGAACGAGCGTTTTGGCGGCATACAAATGCCGGAAATCGTGGTGGTGGATGCGAAGGAAGAGCAAAAGCAGCGGAAGTTGCAGAGCCATTTTACCAGTGTATTGCTCGACGAACTGAAGGCGGCGCTGGCAAAGGGCGAGCAGGCTATTTTGTTCCAAAACCGCCGGGGATATGCGCCCACGCTGCGTTGCAACACTTGCGGCTGGCATTCGGAGTGCATCCATTGCGACGTGAGTTTGACCTACCATAAATTCCGTAATAACCTTCAATGCCATTACTGTGGCTACCAACAAGAACTGGCCAAAACCTGCCCCGCTTGCGGTAGCCATGAGTTGAATTTGCAGGGATTTGGCACGGAGAAAATCGAGGATGAACTCAAAATTTACCTGCCCGATGCGAACATTGGTCGCATGGACTACGACGCTGTTCGCACCAAGGACGCCCACGCCCGCATCATCAATGATTTTGAGGAACGCCGCATTGATATTTTGGTGGGTACGCAGATGGTGACCAAAGGATTGGACTTTGAAAATGTGAGCATTGTGGGCGTCATCAGCGCTGACCAGCTTTTGCAGTTTCCCGATTTTAGGTCGGGGGAGCGGGGCTTCCAACTCATTACGCAAGTGGCTGGCAGGGCAGGCCGCCGGGGCAAGCGAGGCAAGGTCATCGTGCAAGCCATGAACACAACGCACCCAGTTATTCGGGAGGTGATTGACAATGATTTTCAGGCATTTTATGAGCGGGAAATCATGGAGCGCAAGGCGTTTGAGTATCCGCCATTCAGCCGTTTGATAAAAATAACCTTGAAACACAAGAAGCCGGATGTGCTGAACCGGGGCTCAAAGTATTTTGTGCAGGTGCTGAAAAGCAAGCTCGGAAAGCGTCTGCTCGGCCCAACCGTGCCGCCCGTTGGCAGGGTTCGGGAATATTATTTGCTGGATATTTTGATAAAAATGGAGCGCAACCCTAACCTTTGGAAGCTGACCAAAGAACTGATTGGAGAGGCGACGAGGGTGATGCAGCAAACGGAGGGCTTTTCGACGGTGCGGGTGAATGTGGATGTGGATCCGGGGTGAGTGAGTTGGCAGTTCGACCCCGACCAAGGTCATGGGCATTGTACAGTCAGGGTCTGCTTAACTGGTAACTGGTTGCCATCCCGAGGAATCAGGATAAGACCTTCGCAGTGCTTAACTGCAAAAACTAAAAAACCCTTTGCCAACAACTGGCAAAGGGTTTTTAAATAGAAAAACGCTGTGGTGCAGACTATCGCTTGCTGATTCGCTGGGTAGTGACGATTTTTTTGTTCACATCAATCACTTGCACGAGGTACATGCCGTTTGGCAGGTCGCTTACATCGTAATGCTCGTCCTTTTCTACCTCTTGGAAAGTCTTCAATTTCTTACCGACGAGGTTGAAAATGGCGATGTCCCGCACGTTTTCATCCTTGTTGATGCTGATAAAATTTGTGGCCGGGTTGGGGTAAACGGAAATTTTCACAGGAGTAGCTCCTGTTGCCTCACTGCTGCTTTGCGCAGAAAGCGCAAAAGAGGAAAAAGCGAGAAAAATTGCGAGTAAAGTTTGCTTCATGCAGGTTTTAGATTTTCCTATTTTAGAACACGACTGCAAATTACGTGCAAACGAGTTAAGATTCAAGTCTTTGTCCTGATGTTTAGCTAAAAATTAACATTCCAGCACAATAAATACCAATCCAGCTTGGGAAAAATAAAACCCGCTAAAAATTTACTTTCAAGCCAGCCATAAAAGTTCGTGGCAAATTAGGCCGAAGGCCAGCAGGGTTGCGTGAAATCACGGCCATTTCATCCGAAAGATTGGTAACGGTGCCAAACACCGTCACCTTTGGGCGAAGGCGGTAGCTGAGGCTGGCATCCAAAATAAAATAGGCATCTGTGCTTTCGCTTCTAGGTATTTCCCCCTGGCTTGCTTGTGTTCGCATAGCGTCTTGATAGCGCCCACTGAGGTTAAAGTCGAATTTTTCATGATTCAGGCCGAGCATGACAGCCAGCTGATTAGGGGCCAAGTAGGGCAACTTGTCACCTGATTCCACGTCCCCCCATCCTTCAAATTCGCTTTTGAAACTGCTTTGAAAAGCAGCGTCTGTGTAAGTATAAACGACAGAAACAGGGAGGCTCCAGTCTTGGTTTTTGGCCGCTAATACATCCCAAGTCAATTGGAATTCCACGCCTTTGGTCTCCACTTTTCCGCCATTGAACAGGTCGGCAGAGCCAGTGCCACCTGCTGCTGCGAGGTCGGCGCCAAGCAAATTCTCGTAGTCGTTGAAAAACAGGACGACCGAGCCAGAGAGCGCCCCCTTTTGGTAGCGGCTGCCTAGTTCATAGTTGATGCTCGATTCTGGCTTGCTGCCTTCCTTGACACCAGGAGGCGAAAATCCCTTGTGAGCCCCAGCGAAGAAATTCAGGTGCGAGTTCAATTTGAAATCCAAACCAGCGCCGGGAATGAATACGTCCACTTTGTTTTTCGAAATTTTTAGCTCGGTGCCGAGGCGCTCGGTGTCTGCTTTCCCGTAGTTCCTTTGTTCCATGGTGATATTTTCATGGCGCAAGCCGGGAATAAAGGTCCAGTTGCCCCATTGCATTTTGAGCTGCACAAAAGAGGCAATGGCTTTGCCTGTTTCCACCCTGTTGCTTTCGGTCCCCGGGTTGCCGTGGTTGGTGAGCATCATTATGCCATTCAGCATTTTGTAATCATCCGTCCATTGGAACCTGTCCGCCTCGTCTGAATGGAGGCGGATACCGAGGTCAAGTGTATGTTGGATTGCACCGGTTTGATACCGCCAATTCAGGTTGGATTGAATGCCCTGCGAACGATAATCCCGGTTGTTGGCCTTCACGGCCAGCGCATTGTCTATCGGGCTGGAAGTGCCAGTGATAGTGGCATAAGCTTCCGGGAAAGCGGACGGAGCCGACAGCAATGCCGAAAGACCTGCAGCAGTGCCATCGCTTTGGTTCACTTTGTCCAGCTTGTACCAGTTGCGGTGAAATTTTTGGTAGTAGGCCGTGGTGGTGAGGTCAACGGACGGTGAAAACTGCGCCACGTGTCTGGCAGCATACTGCTCGTGTTGGGCGTCCATCCTGTCTTTTTGCGAAGCAGCATAACGGCGATAAGGCGTTTTGTCAAAATCTTCCTGCGTAAGCCCAAGGTAAGTCTCGTCGGAACTTTCCGTGGTTTGGGCCACTTTGAACTGAAGCGATTGGTAAACCCTTGCCTTTGAGCCAGTATTCAGGTTGAACTTTGCGAGGAAATCTTTTTTGTCAAAACCTGTTTCACCACCCCCATCCAGGTCTTTGAACCCGTCGGATTTGTATTGGAAAGTCTCGACGAGGTAGCCAAAATTTCGGTGAGAATCACCCGCATAAGCATGGAGGTTACGGTTGCCAAAACTGCCGCCCAGCAGATTCAGTTTGCCGGAGAACTCCATCGGGATAGGCGTTGAAATGAGGTTGATGGCCCCGCCGGTGGTAAAAGGGCCAAAGCGCACCTGGCTACTTCCTTTCAATATTTCAACTGCCTGCATTCTGCCGATGGTAGGAAAATAGTAGGCGGCTGGGGCTGCGTAGGGTGCCGGGGCTGCCAGCACGCCATCTTCCATGACGGTGATTTTGGCGCTGCGCTCGGAGCCTGAACCCCGCAAGCCAATATTTGGCCGGAGGCCAAAGCCATCCTCTTCCTGCAAATTGACACCGGGCACGGCCCGCAAGGTGCGGGTGATGTCTGTGTAGCTGAATTTCTCCAACGCTTGCGGGGAGATATAGTGTGCTGAGCCCGGTATGTTTTTCAAGCCCCGCAAGCCTCCTGTGAGCGAAACACCTTGCACCACTACTGCTGGAAGTCCCATGACTGCCTCTTCGATTTCGATGATTGTCTGAGTAGTTTCGCCTGTTTTTAACAAAACCGTTTGCAAAGCGTTGGCAAAACCAACCCCTGATGCACGGAGTTCGTATTCGCCGGCAGGTAGGTTTTCAAAATAGAACTTACCACCACTATTGGTGACATCGCCTTTGGAGATGCCATTGATGTAAACTGAAATTCCGGGCTGCGGCAATAGTTCTCCCTTCAACATTACTTGACCAGAGATACTGCTGGTTTGGGCATAAAGGTTGCTAACTGTTCCGAAAGCTACCAATGCCATAAGGCAGGGAAGTATGTACTTGAGCATTTCTTTTTATTTAGATTCAATTAAAATAGCGCCGCAAAAGTAGAACTCCCCAGAAGCTCTGACAATACCAAAAGGCTGGTTAAAGGCTAACTTAAAACATTAGGTAGCCGATACCGAATACTAGGTATAAAGGAGGTGGTTGGGTAGGATTATCTACACACATTAGGTAGGCCAAACCAAAAATTGCCAAGTTTTTTTTTCACAGGAACTCATTTTCCTCAAATTCCTATCTTTGCGCCGTTTTTGAGGCTCCCCAAGCAACCACTTTAATTTTAAAACCTTTTTAAAACGCAACTATGCCATACCTTTTCACTTCTGAAAGTGTATCAGAAGGACATCCCGACAAAGTAGCAGACCAGATTTCCGACGCACTCGTTGATCACTTTCTTGCATTCGACCCCAGTTCGAAAGTAGCTTGTGAAACCCTTGTCACCACTGGTCAAGTGGTGCTGGCAGGTGAGGTAAAAACCTCCACCTACCTCGATGTGCAGTCCATTGCCCGCAACGTGATTGGCCGCATTGGCTACACCAAAAGCGAGTACATGTTCGAGGCACACTCCTGTGGCGTACTCTCCGCCATTCACGAGCAATCACCAGACATCAACCGTGGCGTTGAGCGTGCTGCACCCGAAGATCAAGGCGCTGGCGACCAGGGCATGATGTTCGGTTATGCCACCAACGAAACGGACAATTACATGCCATTGGCACTCGACCTTTCCCACAAAATTTTGATGGAAATGGCCGATATCCGCCGGGAAGGCAAGCGGATGAAATACCTCCGCCCTGACGCAAAATCGCAGGTGACTATCGAATATTCTGACAAAAATCAGCCTATCCGCATTGATACCATCGTGGTTTCTACCCAGCACGACGATTTCGCTGAGGAGACCATCATGTTGGAGCAAATCAAGAAGGACGTTATCAACTATGTCATTCCACGGGTGAAAAAGAAGTGCTCCCTGAAAGTGCAGCGCCTTTTCAAGGATGGCATCACCTTTCACGTGAACCCAACGGGCAAGTTCGTGATCGGTGGCCCACACGGTGACACCGGCCTCACTGGTCGCAAAATCATCGTGGATACCTACGGTGGCAAGGGCGCTCACGGCGGCGGCGCTTTCAGCGGAAAAGACCCCTCGAAGGTGGACCGTTCGGCAGCCTATGCTACCCGTCACATTGCTAAAAACCTAGTAGCGGCGGGCGTTTGTAGCGAAATTCTGGTACAGGTGAGCTATGCCATCGGTGTTGCGAAGCCAACCAATATTTACGTGAATACCTACGGCTCCAGCAACGTGAAAATGAAGGACAGCGAAATCGCCAATATCGTGGACGGACTGTTCGACATGCGCCCTTACGCCATCGAAACCCGTTTCAAGCTGCGCAACCCAATTTACTCTGAAACTGCAGCTTACGGCCACATGGGACGCACACCTGAAGTGAAGAAGGTGACCCTGACCAACGGCTCTGGCGAAACCATTACGAAGGAAGTTGAAACCTTCACTTGGGAGAAACTGGACTACGTGGACAAAGTGAAAAAAGCTTTCGGAATCGCTTAATTTCACAATAAAATAGTGAGGCCGTGCTGGGTTTTCCCATGCACGGCCTTTTCTTTTTGCCCTTCGGGAACGTTTTGCGAAGCAAAAGATTTATAACTTGCCGCTTGGGAAGACATTAGATTTTAGATAAAAGAATTTAGATGGTCTCAGGAAATTTCTAATGTTCTGGCACATAAATCCCAAATTTTTAACAACGATAAAACTGACATTATGCTTAACCGGCAGCCCATCTAATGTCTAATATCTATCGTCTAAAGTCTTAAACCATGGCCGAAATTCGCCAAAAACAGGTAGGAGAAATGATCAAGCGGCACTTCAGTCTGCTGCTGCAACAAGAGGGGTCGTACATCTATGGCACAGAAGCTTTCGTGACGGTGACCAATGTCAAAATGACGCCAGACTTCAACACTGCCAAGATTTACCTCAGCATTTTCAACACCGAAAACAAGCAGGAAGTCATCCTGGAAATGGAGAACAGCTACTCACGCCTCAAGCAGGCGCTTGTCCACCGCATTGGCAAGCAGATGCGGCGGATGCCCGAACTCCAGTTCTATATTGACGACACCCTCGACGAAATGTTCCGGGTGGATACCCTTTTCCAGCGCCTCGAAGCCGACAACCAAATGGGCCGGGGACGGGAGGAGGAGGAATAGTAGAATTTACGATTGCAGATTTACGATTTACGATTTTGGCTGCCTCCTTAAATTTGTGATGAATCGCAGTCTTTTGAAAAATTAGCAGTTTCCCAATCGTAAATCGTCATTCGTAAATCTGCAATCGTAAATAAACAATACCATGAATAACTTACCCATACTTTGCTTTGCAATGGTCGTCCTGACCTTTTTGGCTGGTTGTAAACAAGAACCAATCGGCGGTGAATTAGCTGGCAGCTATTGGACATTGTCCACCGCAAAACTGGCAGACCAAGCCGTCAAACTTTCCAAGGCCAGCGAGATTACCCTGATTTTTTCCGAAGGAAAACTGAACGGTGCCGCTCCGTGCAATAGTTACTTCGCTGGATACAGCACCAATGGAAGTACCATCAGCTTGGAAGAACTTGGCGCTACCAAGAAGTTTTGTGATGAAATGGACTCGGAAAACGCCTATTTCTCCCTGCTCTCCAAGGCTCAAGCCTATTCTGTGCGTGGCGACAAGCTCGATATTTTTTCCGCTGGCGGCCAACTCAGCTTTTTTAGGATGAAAAAAGACAAGGCAGAGGCCGCCCGTTTTTCGCAGGGCGTGGGCAAATTGGCCACCCAGTTCCCCATGCTCGAAGTTGAGGACGTGCTCCATCTCCACCCCATACTTCGGGTAGATAACCCCGGCAACTACCCCTACAAAGGCACCGTGATTGATACCAGCTTTTACAAATACTTCAGCGCCGGTGTGCGGGATATATGGTCGGGGAGCGGCGGTGAGGTGATGGCCGTAGGGCAGTTTGGTGGCTTTTTCATTTGCCGCATTCCAGGCCGTTATGTTTCCAGCGACATTGCCATTTTTAGGATAAAAGACAATGAAATGCAGCACGTGGAAACCGTCGCTTGGGCTTGGTGCGACGAAGGCTGGTGCAACCAACAGGACGCTTGGCTCACCGATACCGACAAGGATGGCCGCACCGACGTTGTTCAGCATTACACCCTCACCGATGACCGTGGGAAAATAAAGGAGGAGCGCGTGACGCTGCTTTTGCAAACGGAATCGGGCGAGCTGCTGCCTGAGAAAAATGCCCAGCCTGAGAAAAGCAATTATAAAATGGCCAAAATTTAGTCAGGTTTATAAATCAAAAAAGGCTGCACCGTTCCCGGCGCAGCCTTTTTTTTATCCTAAAACAAGCGCTAGCAAAATCAAGCTTCGCTCCTGTCTTTCCTGATTTTATTCAAAGCAGAACCCGCCTTCACCCAAGCAATCTGCGCCTTGTTGTAGGTGTGCTTCACCTCAAAGCTCTCCTGCGTTTTGTCGGCGTGGTTCAGTACGATAGTTAAGTTCTTGCCCGGCGACAAAGTCCCTTTGATGTCAATTTTGTCGTCCTGACGGATGAGGTCGTAATCGGCATTGTTTACAAAAGTAAGCGCCAACATGCCTTGTTTTTTCAGGTTCGTTTCGTGGATACGGGCAAACGACTTCACGATGACTGCCTTCACGCCGAGGAACCTTGGCTCCATCGCCGCATGTTCCCGGCTGCTGCCCTCGCCGTAGTTTTCTTCGCCAAAAACAATTGTGCTGACGTCAGCCGCTTTGTACGCCCGGCCACTGTCTGGCACGGACATGAACTTGGCCTTGGTGCCACGCTTGCCGTAGTTCGCCACGCTATTGGTTTGCTCGTTGAAATAATTGAGCGCACCGATGAGGCAGTTGTTGGAGATGTTCTCCAAGTGACCACGGAACTCCAGCCAAGGGCCGGCCATCGAAATATGGTCGGTGGTACACTTGCCTTTTGCCTTGATGAGCACCCGCATATTGCGAAGCTGCTTTGTCGTGATTGGCTCGAACGGCGTCAACAATTGGAGGCGGTTCGAAGTCGGGCTGACATGAACTTGTACCTTGCTGCCGTCTGCCGCAGGGGCTTGGAACCCAGCGTCTTTTACGTCAAAACCTTTTGGTGGCAGCTCCACGCCCGTTGGCGGGTCGAGGCGCACCGCAACACCGTCTTCGTTGATGAGGCTGTCCGTCAGTGGGTTGAAGCAGAGGTCCCCAGCGATGGCGAGTGCAGTCACGATTTCAGGGCTGGCCACGAAGCCGTGGGTATTCGGGTTGCCGTCGTTCCGCTTCGAGAAGTTGCGGTTGAACGACGTGATGATGCTGTTCTTTTTGTTCGGGTCGTTGGTATGCCGAGCCCACTGGCCGATGCAAGGACCGCAAGCGTTGGCCAAAACCACGCCGCCCATTTGCTCGAAAGCCTCCAACTGGCCATCACGAGCCACGGTGTAACGGATTTGCTCCGAACCAGGCGTCACCGTGAATTCCGATTTCACTTTTAGTTTCTTCGCAACGGCCTGACGTGCCAGCGAGGCCGCACGGTCGAGGTCTTCGTAGCTGGAGTTGGTGCAGGAGCCGATGAGGCCAACTTCGAGTTTTTGCGGATAGCCGTTGTCTTTTACTGCTTGCGCAAATTTGGAGATTGGCCAAGCCAAATCTGGTGTGTACGGGCCGTTCACGTGTGGCTCCAAGGTCGTAAGGTCAATTTCGATGACCTGGTCGAAGTATTTTTCTGGATTTGCGTAGCACTCAGGGTCGCCAGTTAGGTCTTTCGCAATTTTATCTGCCAAATCGGCCACATCGGTACGGCCAGTGATGCGGAGGTAGCGGCCCATCGCCTCGTCGTAGCCGAAAGTGGAAGTCGTAGCGCCGATTTCAGCGCCCATGTTGCAGATGGTGCCTTTGCCCGTACAGGACAGTGATTTTGCGCCTTCGCCAAAGTACTCGACGATAGCGCCTGTGCCACCTTTTACGGTCAAAATGCCCGCCACTTTGAGGATAACGTCTTTGGACGAAGTCCAACCGCTCAGTTTGCCCGTCAGCTTCACGCCGATGAGTTTTGGCATTTTGAGTTCCCAGGGCATTCCTACCATCACATCCACCGCATCTGCACCACCGACGCCGATGGCAACCATGCCGAGGCCGCCAGCATTTGGCGTGTGGGAGTCCGTGCCGACCATCATCGCACCGGGGAAAGCATAGTTTTCCAGTACGATTTGGTGGATGATACCGGCACCCGGCTTCCAGAAACCGATACCGTATTTATTGGAAATGGAGGCGAGGAAATCAAAAACCTCTTTGTTTTTGTCGAGCGAATCGGCGAGGTCGGTCTTGGCGCCGTCCTTGGCCAAAATCAAGTGGTCACAGTGAACGGTGCTCGGCACGGCGGTCTTCGTTTTGCCGCACATGTCGAACTGGAGCAGCGCCATTTGCGCCGTGGCATCCTGCATGGCCACCCGGTCTGGGGCGAAGGACACGTAGTCCACACCACGCTGGTATTCCTTCAGCGGCGATTCAGCATGGAGGTGCGAGTAGAGGATTTTTTCGGCCAAAGGCATGGGGCGACCCAGCTTTTTGCGGACTTTCTTGAGTTTTGCGGGAAGCTCAGTGTAGAGCTTTTGTATCAAATCGAGGTCGAAAACCATGATGTAGCGGGTTTTATTTTGGTAAAAAAATGCGGTGAAAGGTGTTTTCGGGAGCGCAAATGTAGCTGTTTCCAAAGGAAATCATGTGTAGGAATAGCGGTTTTTTCATTACCAACAAAAATTCATGAATTACCATCCAAACACTACCTTTGGGGCTTGACCAACTAATCTATCTTGTTCTGAAATGCTACTTGGAGTTGTACTACTCATTGAAATCAGCTTTCTGCCGATTGCCGTTTTGCTGCTGCTCAAGAGGAAGGCATTCAATGCTTCGATGTACCTCATCATCGCCGTTTGCACACAATTGTTGTTTTTTACTGCAAACGATTCCTACCTCCACGATTGGGACGAAAAATATCATGCCCTCGTTGCGAAGCACCTCGCCGAAGACCCACTCAAGCCTTGCCTTTACGAAGACCCCATTGAAGACTATGATTACAAGCAATGGACAATTAACCATATTTGGCTGCACAAGCCGCCAATGGCCTTATGGATAATGGCTGGTATTATTAAAGTATTTGGTACTAACGAGCTTGCCATAAGATTGCCGTCCGTGCTGCTTTCTTTGTTGTCCGTTTTTTTGACATTTTTAATTGGCAAGGAGCTTTTTTCAAAACAAACTGGCGTTGTCGCTGCATTCTTCCTTGCATTCAATGGGTTCTTTGTTGACATAACAGCCGGGCGCACCACGACCGACCATATTGACAGCACTTTCTTGTTTTTTGTATTATTGGGCATTTATTTATCCATCAAGTATTATTCAAGTAAAAAAACTTGGCTGTTTGTTTCCGCTGCAATTGTCTGTGGGTTAGCGCTGCTCACCAAATGGTTGCCCGCATTGATTATCGTGGGCCTATTTGGACTAATGGGATTGATGAACAAAATTGGGTTTATAAAAAATGTCGTAGCCGTAAGTTTATTCACAGCGATTTCATTTCTTGTTTACCTGCCTTGGCGGCTTTATACCCAACAGCAGTATCCATTGGAGTTCGCATGGGAACAAGCATACAACCTGCGCCACCTTACCGAGGTACTGGAGGGACATCAACATCCTTGGTGGTATTATCTGGATTGGATTAGGATAATCTGGAATGAAGCTATTTACATGGTTTTGATATTCCTCTTTTGGCGAGTTCTTAAATTCAAGCATAAGAGCGAATTGATACTGCTTGCTTGGCTATTTGTTCCGCTCCTTGTTTTTTCATTTTCAGCTACTAAAATGCCCGGCTATGTGTTAATTTCAGCACCAGCCGCTTTTATTTCAATAGCCATATTTTGTGTGTATTTATTAACGGAATTCAAGTATAGAAAACTGGGAATCGCAATGGTTTTCGCCCTTTTTTTATTGGCACAGCGATATTGTATTGAAAGGGTAAAACCATTTGATAGAGATGATGAAAAAGAAAAAATAACGCTTGAAATAAAACGACTAAAAAACAGTATTGACAGCACCCCGACCGTGCTTTATGGCAATCCGTTCCCCATCGAAACCATGTTTTATACTGAATATATTTCATACGCAAGTTTGCCCACCGAGGAAGGAAGGAAAAATGCCCACCGAAAAGGCTACCAAATCGCCGTGCTGGACAATGGGCAACTGCCTAAGGAATTGTTATTGGATAGCCAAATCTTGAAAATTAAGTCACCTTTGGCCACATTCAATCCCAATTGAAAACAGCTGCGATGTTTTGTTTATGCCCTCGAATTTTTCCCTAACTTGGCGCTCTCCAAAGGACCTTCAAACTACCATCTTCAAACAAAAAATGACTGCTAAACAATGAAAAACATCAAAGGCCCCGCCATCTTCTTGGCACAATTCATGGGCGACACTGCACCGTTCAATTCCCTCGAAAGCGTCTGCACCTGGGCGGCCAGCCTCGGCTACATCGGTGTGCAGATACCGACTTGGGACAGCCGCCTAATTGACCTCGAAAAAGCCGCCACCAGCAAAGATTACTGCGATGACCTCAAAGGCAGAGTAGAAGCTTGCGGCGTTCAAATCACCGAATTGTCCACACACCTGCAAGGCCAGCTCGTGGCAGTTCACCCCGCCTATGACATTGGATTCGACGTGTTTGCGCCAGAACAGCACCGCAACAATCCCGCCGCCCGCACAGCTTGGGCCGTGCAACAATTGAAATGGGCGGCGAAGGCCAGCCGCAACCTAGGCATTGATGTACATGCGACTTTCAGCGGGGCGCTGCTTTGGCACACCGTTTATCCTTGGCCACAGCGCCCGCAGGGTTTGGTGGAAACGGGCTTCGGGGAATTAGCCAAGCGTTGGCTACCCATCCTCAATGCTTTCGACGAGGTGGGCGTGGATGTTTGCTACGAAATCCACCCCGGCGAAGACCTGCACGATGGCGTCACTTTCGAGCGGTTCCGGGAGGCAACTGGTAACCACAAGCGGGTGAATATCCTCTACGATCCCAGCCATTTTGTGCTGCAACAATTGGACTATTTGGCCTATATTGACATTTATCACGAGTTCATCAAGATGTTCCACGTGAAGGATGCCGAGTTCAACGCCACGGGCCGCAGCGGCGTCTATGGCGGCTACCAGGGCTGGATTGACCGCCCCGGCCGCTTCCGTTCGCTCGGCGATGGGCAGGTGGATTTCATCACTATTTTCAGCAAATTGGCGCAGTACGATTATAGTGGCTGGGCGGTGCTGGAATGGGAATGCTGCATTAAAGACGCCGAGCAGGGCGCTCGGGAAGGTGCGCCTTTCATCGAAAATCACATCATCAAAGTGACGGAGCGGGCTTTCGATGACTTCGCAGGCGGCAAGCCGGACGAGGAATTGAATCGCCGGATTTTGGGGATTTGATATTTGGATTTAAAATAAGCGGGCTGCTCATGTGCATGGGCAGCCCGCTTATTTTTGGCTATATTTATTTAGATTTAAAAGGATTGATTTTAATGGCAAAATAAAAATCACCGCCAGTAAATTTCCGATTGATAAACATTGAAGGAAAATCATCCGTGCCGATAACCAGCCAACTCAGCCTTATAGCCAAGCCTATTTTCAATTCCCTCCAATCGTTTAATGAAATTGGTGCAGAAGCAGAGAACCATTTGGTTTGCCAACGAGGGGTCACTGCAAATATGTTTCTCCTCACAGGCGACTTTCCTGCGTTTGGAAGTTGCTGAATCAGTATCGCATTGAGATAGATATTTTCCGAAAAACCATAATCAGCTTGAAGGCTAAATGCAGTGGGCAAGCTCATGCTAAAACTGTTGATTTCGTCCGCTTTCACCTGTGTTTGCAGCAGTTCATGGCTGAAATCATCAATGGCCTTGTCCAAGTCATCGGGGTAGCTATACTGTTTATAATGCTCCAAATCCACCACGACTGTGGTATCAACCTTTAGTTGATAAACCTGTGTATTTTTTTGAAAATTAATGCGCCCCAGGTCTAGCAACGAAGCCCCTAATTTAAGCTTATAGCCTTCTTCGTGGTCCTGAAGGATATAGGAAAATCCTAAATCCGCACCTATGCCCCTGCCGTTCACCTGCAATAGTTTCGATTTATCCAAATCACCTGCAAAATCAAGTTGCCCGTCAGGCAATTGAATGGAAATATCGGTACCTGGCAGGTTGCCATAAAGATATGGCTCGTTGGTTTTGGCGTAGCCACCCTGATGGCCTTGAAGGTATTTCAAGTTGATGCCAAAATTCATTGACCCACTGTTTGTGGGGATTTTTTGGGCGTAATTAAATCCGATTTCCGACCAGTTGAGCAGTGAAAAACTGAGCTTTGGAATGGCCAACTGCTCAGTAATGGATTTTGATTTAAAGGAATAATAGCTCAATTCATTGGGCAGGTCTTTCCCGCCTATCATATATCGCATATTGTAAAACACGCCGACTGAGCTGTTTTTACCTACACGCAAAGCAAAGGCCGGGCCTGATATATATGCCGTCGAATTAAGGTAGCGACGGTCGCCATCTTGGGAAAAATCCATTACTGCAAAGTTTCTTGCTGTGTTGGTTTCCTCGTTTTCGGCCCTGACAAACTTGATGCTATTCGAGTTCCATATCAATTTTGCCAAGCTGACGTCTTCTAGGTATGCATAATTATTCTGTAAAAAAATACCAGCGCCCGCAAGGTTGATGTCCCATTTATTAGGATTATTGAGGTTTCCTACTGGATTGATGGCCAAACTGTTAGCTCCGGCAGTGGTTTCTAAGCGTAATCCAAGTTGATATTGTGCCTTGGCGCTCGTAAAAAAAAGCGTGGCTACAAGGAGTGTAGCAATTGAATGTCTCATTTTGTTCTAATAGTTTTTGTGAATGAAAAAATTAAAATATAATGGCCAGGAGGGAAACCAGGCAGAGGGCAGGGACATACAATAAGAAAATAACTATGCCAATTTTTGAAATGGCCAATTAGTACGTTTCCATATCACCATTTATAGCAGCTGGGTAGGAACCAATAATAAGCATCGTGTCGGAAAAAATATACTCGACGAAATCGGCAACTTATTTCCGACACGATGCTAAGGTAAGTGAAGGGGTTGGAGGAAGGTAGTTACTTTCCGATGCAGAACTTGCTGAAAATATTCTCCAACAAATCCTCTACTCCAACTTCCCCGGTAATCTCACCAAGATAATTTAGTGCCCGCCGGATATCCATGGCCACAAAATCGGAAGTAATGCCCGAATCCAGCCCGTGCAGCACCTCGTCGAGGCTGGTGGCAGCTTTTTGGAGCGCCTCCAGGTGGCGGGCATTGGTGACGATGGTGCTCTCTCCGCTTACTTTTTGCGTCACGACGGCATCGTAAAGTTTCTCTTTTAAATAAGGTACATTCATGGCATTTTTAGCAGAAAGCGTGATTAAAGAGGTATGAGGTATGAGGTATGAGGTATGAGCAGGTCGGCCATTTGCGAAGAAAAAATCATTGATTTCAGGGTCACTGGGGTTCAGCAGCCATTCGGGTTTGTAGCTCGGCAGCTTGTCCATTTTATTGCAGACGATAATCAGTTCCGTTTTTTCGCTTCGCAAACTTTCCACATCGGCCAGCACCTCGTCAATCTTCGTTTCCACAACATCAAAAACATAGACCAGCAGGGCAGCCTGCCCTATTTTTTCCATCGTTTTTTCCACCCCAATGGCCTCGATTTGGTCCTGTGCCTCCCGGATGCCTGCCGTGTCTATCAGCCGGAACTCCACGCCCCGAATGTTCAGCACCTCCTCCACGGTGTCCCTCGTCGTGCCCGCAATCTCGCTGACGATGGCCCGCTCCTCGTTCAATAGTGCGTTTAACAAGGTGCTTTTCCCTGCATTTGGGCGGCCAGCGATGACGGTGGGGACACCCGTTTTCAGCACATTCCCCAGCTTGAAGGATTGGATGAGTGCATGGATGTACGAGTGGATTTTTTGCACCAATGCCTTCAATTGCGGACGGTTGGCGAACTCCACGTCCTCCTCAGCGAAGTCCAGTTCCAGCTCGATGAGGCTGGCGAAGTTGACCAGCTCCTCCCGCAAACGCTGGATTTCGTGACTGAACCCGCCCCGCATTTGCCGCATGGCTACCGAGTGGCTTCCCTCGCTGGTACTGGCTATCAAGTCGGCGACGGCTTCGGCCTGCGAGAGGTCCATTTTTCCGTTCAAAAATGCCCGCAGGGTAAACTCGCCGGGCTGCGCCAAACGAGCCCCTTTTTCAAGGAAAAGCTCAATGATTTTTTGCAAAATAAACGGCGAGCCGTGGCAGGAAACCTCGGCGGTGTCCTCGCCCGTATAGGAGTTCGGGCCTTTGAAAACAGAGACCAGCACTTCGTCCAGCACCTGCCCGTCGTCGTTTTTTATGCTGCCAAAATGCAGGGTGTGACTTAGCTGTGCAGTAAGTTTTTTACCAGAAAAAACCTGCTCCGCAATGAACAGCGCCGCCTTGCCGCTGAGGCGGATGATGCCGATGGCACCCACGCCGGGCGGGGTGGCGAGGGCGACGATGGTGGCGCTGAGGTCATGTTTCGAGTAGTTCATCGCAGGAATTTGAATGGCCGCTTCCAACTGGAGCCGTCCTTTGCCAGTTCGAAAAGATAGGATTTGGCGTTGTTGGGCAGCACGAATTGAATTTCGTCGGAGATGGTGGAGTCCTGTGGTATCCAGCTGCCGGTGGTCAGTTGATAGGACGTCCCGATTCTGTGTTCATCGGCATAGACAACCGGGATGGCTCGGTAGCAAATGCCAAGGTTACTCCGGCAATGCAGTTGAAATTGAATGGTTAGCTTGGTTTCCGTATCTGAATATGCTTCTGCCGAAACTTCTTGGAAGGTGTATTGCAAATCGCTGAAATTGAACTTTTTGCGGTAGTTTGGGAAGTCGAGCAACTTGATTTCATCGCTTGATTGTTGCCTTGGCTGGGCAGGGGTGGTTTTATTTTCTTCGGAAACGGGAACCTCGGTATTGGCTTGGTCGGCGGTTTGATTTTGCTCAGTTTGCTCAGTTTGGCTGTCCCCCTTTTTTACGAAGTAAAAACCAGCAAAAACAACGGCCAAAAGCAGCCCGCCAATGAGCATATATTTACCGAAGGAAGAACCGCTGCTGGCTGGCAGGTTTATGTTTTTTTGAATCAAAGGTGGAGGTGCTGGCGCTGTTTCGGGCAGCTCGTAATCCAGCGGGCTGCCGTCGGCAATGTCCAGAATCTGGTGGGCGATGGTGGCCCTTTGACGGGCAAGGTCGCTGGGGTCGAGCATGCCGTTGAGGTTTTGCTCTTCGAGCATGGCGAGTTTGCCTTTTAGCACCAGCAGTGCATTCTGCTTTCGTTGGGTCTGCGTTTGCGCTTGCGCAATGAGCACGTCCAACGCTTCTTCGAGCTTGAAGTCAGTGACAAGCTCTTTCACCTTGGCTTCAATTTTGTCCATAATTTTTTCGGAATTTATGGCAAGGTATGGCTAATTTTGGTTTTTGGTTCAAGGTTTCAGGTTTTTGGAAGAACATTGGACCCTCCCAAAAAACCTTGAGCCCTGAACCAAAAACCAACCTGCTTCTCATGCCCAACATAGACATCCGCACCACGCAAAACGTGACCATTGAATACGAACTGGCTCCGCTCCGGGAGCGGTTTTTCGCATTTTTTATTGATTTGCTCATTTATTTGGCGGCATCCTACGCTTTTTGGCTGCTCGTGATTTTAATTGTGTCGGACGCCATCACTGGTTGGGGCGGACGTTTTATTGCCTTGGCTTTGTTCGCTGCGCTGTTTGTTTACCACCTGCTTTCAGACATTATCGGCAATGGACAGAGCCTAGGCAAGCGGGCCATCAATATAAAAGTGGTACGCCTCGATGGGCTGGAGCCTGGCATGGGGGAGTACCTGATGCGAAGTGTGTTCCTGATGCTCGATTTCAGTTTTTCATTGGGCGTGTTGGCGGCTATCCTGATCGGTTCTACTTATAAAAATCAGCGGCTTGGCGACCTCGCCGCCAATACCACGGTTATTCGGGTGAAGAGTCAACTGACCTTTAAGTTGCACGACATCCTGAAAATCAATACGTTGGACAATTACGAACCAAAATATCCCGCCGTTCGCCAAATGAACGAGGCCGACATGCTCTTGTTGAAAAACCTGCTGGGACGCTACCAAAATTGGCAAAACGCCGCCCACGCAGAGGCTATCCGCAACGCTTCCATCCATATTTGCCAACAACTCGACATCGAAGTGCCCAAGGGCAACCAGATTGAGTTCCTCAAAACATTAATTCGGGACTATATCGTACTTACCCGCTGAGCTACTCCCTTCCTGTTTTTATAATCTGTGGTCATTGCGGCTGCACAGGCCGTAGGCTACCCAACATGTACCCATACCCAGTTGGGGCTTTTTTGCTTGCGCAAAAACGGGGCATCACCGCTTGGACTGCCCTTGGCCTATTTTCTCATAAATAATTGATAATCAATGATTTCGTAAAACCAATGTATCTGCGATGTACTAGGCGGGTATTCTCGTGGAGCTTTTTCCTTCACTTATTTACGTTCGATGTACGTTCATTGTGCTTTTATGTACACAAATGTACGTTCGAACTACGCTCACGGTGCCCATTGCTACTCACATCGTCACCTATTGCTGCGTGCATGTTCAGTCGAGCTACGTCAGCGTACCATTGGGCTATGCCCATGCAGCCTTGGCCTCCGCCATTGCCGCCTAAGCCTTCAACTGCCAAGCTCAAGCCTCCATCCACTAAGCCTGAACCTCCGTCAACGGACGGCTTTCAGGGGCAAGCGCTTCGGCTGGCGTCAGTTCGTCAGTGGACTGTCGGGCGCTGCTATTAAAGCACTGACTGCCAACTACCACTGACGAACTGCCAACTTTCCTATCTTTGCTTTTCACTCAAAACAATTTTTGCCTGTGCTTTTCGGCTTATTCAAAAAAAACAAACCCACTGCCGCTGCCGATTTCTCCTTTCTCGGCACCGACATGCACTCGCACATGGTGCCCGCTGTGGACGACGGCTCTGATTCCATTGAGACCAGCCTTCAGCTTTTGCAAGGTTTTGTAGATTTGGGGTATAAAAAAATCATCACCACGCCGCATACCCGACCGGATTATTTCCCGAATACGCAGGAACAACTGCGGGCTGGTTTTGAAATTCTGAAACCCGCCATCGCCGCCGCTGGACTGCCTCTGGAAGTGGAAATGGCGTCGGAATATTTCGTGGATTATGAGTTTTTGCAGCAGCAAGACATCAATAATCTGCTGACTTTTTCGGGCAAGCACCTGCTCATTGAACTCTCGACTTACCAAGCGCCGCCGAACTTGTTTGATACCATTTTTCAACTAAAACTAAAAGGCTACCAACTTATACTGGCGCACCCTGAGCGCTATGGTTACTATGCCAGCGATTTTCAGCAGTTTGAAAAATTGAAGGATTTCGGCTGCCAATTCCAAGTGAACCTGCTTTCGCTTTCGGGCGCCTACGGCAAACCGACGAAGGAGCTGGCCACGAAATTTCTCAAACAAAACATGGTGGATTTCATGGGCACAGACATGCACACCACCAAGCACCTCGACGGTCTAAAGGTGTTGCAACATGACGCCAAATTGATGAGCTTCCTTCAAGGTTACGAATTCAAAAACGCTACGCTTTAAGTTGGCAGTGCCAAGTTAGCAGCCCCCGACTGCCAACGGCCAACTGACGAACTGCAAACTTTTTTACCTTTGCGCCATGTCCAGAATCTTGGGAATTGACTACGGCACCAAGCGCACCGGCATCGCCGTGACCGACCCGCTTCAAATTATCGCTTCCGGCCTCACAACCGTACCGACACATGAGCTGTTTGAGTTCATTGCGAAGTATATGAAGGAAGAGGAAGTGGAGGCCATCGTGGTAGGTGAGCCGATGCACCCGGATGGAAATCCGGCGCAGATAGCCGAACAAGTAAAGGGCTTCGCCAATAAATTGCGCAAGCAATACCCTAATATTCAGGTGTTTATGCAAGATGAACGGTATACCTCGGTGGAAGCCAAGCAGGTCATTCTACAAAGCGGAGCAAACCGGAAGAAGCGCCAGGACAAGGCTTTGGTGGACAAAGTCGCCGCCGCCTTGATTTTGGAGGATTATTTAAACAGTAAGCAGTGATTGGTGACTGTTGATTGGAGCAAAACCAATTGCCACCGTCTATTTTCAACCGAAAAAACATGATTTTACCTATTTATGCCTACGGCCAACCAGTTTTGAAAAAAGTGGCCGAAGAGATAACGCCGGACTATCCCGAACTCAAAAAACTCATCGAGGACATGTGGGAAACGATGTACCAAGCCGACGGAGTGGGCATCGCTGCACCGCAAGTGGGCTACGGCATCCGTCTTTTTGTCATTGATACGCACCCGAAAGAGGACGATGAAGCGGACGAAAAGGAAGAAAAAGAGCCGCTGAAATACGTGCCTATAAAGAAGGTCTTCATCAATGCTCAAAAGCTGGCCGAGACAGGCGAGGAATGGACTTTCGAGGAAGGCTGTCTGAGCATCCCCGATATTCGTGGCGATGTGGACAGGCCAACTTTCATCCGCCTACGCTACCTCGACGAAAACTTCGTGGAGCACGAAGAGACTTT
>JBGSWN010000159.1:0-2860 GCA_041752395.1 Saprospiraceae bacterium
CTGAAGGAAATCCTGCCCGACGCCAACGGCACGGTACGGGCCATCGTGACCAACAAGGGCGAGACCATCGAATGCGGCTTCGTCGGCCTCACCGTCGGCGTCAGCCCCAATGTGGATTTCCTCAAGGACAGCGGCATCGAACTCGGCAGGGGCGTTTTGGTCAACGAGTTTTTGGAAACCAATATCCCCGGCATCTTCGCCGCAGGCGACTGCGTGCAACTGCAAAACCCGCAACCCGGCAGGCGGCCCATCGAGGCCGTATGGTACACCGGCCGCATGATGGGCGAAACGGTAGCGTACAACATAGTTGGCAGTCGGCAGTCGGCAGTCGGCAGTCCGGGGCGGGAAATCCCTCATCCCTCACCCCTCATTCCTTACGACCCCGGCATCTGGTTCAACAGCGCCAAATTTTTCGACATCGAGTACCAGGTCTATGGCACGGTGCTGGCCAACCCACCGGAAGACCATGCCTCGCTCTACTGGGAACACCGGGACGGGCGGGCAAGTATTCGCCTCATTTATGACAAAAACACCAGCGGCATCATTGGCATCAACCTCATGGGCGTGCGCTACCGCCACGAGGTCTGCGAGAAATGGTTGGCCTCCAAAACGCACATCGAGGAGGTGCTGCAAAACCTTGGCATCGCCAATTTTGACCCAGAATTTTACAAAGAATATGAAAACGACGTGGTGACGCTGTACAACCGCCAAAGCGGGCGCAACCTGACCTTGAAAAAACGCCGGGGGCTGGCGGGGGCGCTGGCGTTCCTGCAGGCGTGAAATTTAAAATTGAAACTTAAGCCTTCCAGGTTTTTGAAACTTGGAAGGTCTGTCAAAAAGAAACTTAACCAACGATGAATATCATACAAAAAATAGGGCTTGCCCTTTTCACCATAGCGTTGCTCATTTTCCTGTTGGCAAACGGGCTGGACAACTACCGCCTCATGCCGGAAAACCTGAGCGTGACCAATGAATTTCACAAAAAAGAAATACTCGCCGCTGCGCAACAGTTGGGTATGACGGACAAAACCTACGGGTCGAGTTTTTCTTTCAATGGCGACCTGAAAAGAGCCATGCTAACGGCACAGCAGGTGCTGGACGAAAAAGCGAAACAAGGTTTGCCGGAAGACGTCAGTGAATGGAATTACCGCCTCGGCGACTGGGCCATGAAGGACTACGCCCTGCAAACCACCAAGCATTCCGGTACAGGCCCGGTGGCGGAAAATCCGCTGCTGTTCTTGCTGCTCACCTTCGGCTTGGGCATCCTCGGCGGGTTGCTCTACATCGTGCCGAAATTTGGAGCCTTGCCGGGCATCAAGAACAACGGTATTTACCACAACCCCATGACCAAGGGCCTGAAAGTCGGCCTGAGGGGCGCTTTCCTCGCTGCCACCATCGTGGGCATACTGGTGTTTGGCATGTTCTACCTGGGCGGCGGCTGGCTTTGGTCATTGATTACAGCATTGGTGGTTGGTTTCATCATCTGGCGGGTGATGTACAAGGAAAAATCAAAGGAGCTGCAACCAGCCCGCTCCGCCTCTCCGAGCATCACGGGCTGGTTGGGCGTACTGACGGGCGTACTGCTCATCGGCTTTTACCTACTGCTCTATTGGGCGCCGCAGCATATCACCGCTTGGATGCGCATCGTTGACCCAGTGAGCAAAACTTTGAGCGGCAATGAAGCGAGCCAATGGTTCCTCTACGGCCTGCTTTACACCATCGTGGTGATGGTGATGGGCATCCGCATGATTGCCAAATACCGCCACAACAAGTACCAAATCATTCGCACGTTCTCGGTCATGTTCTTCCAGACCGCCATCGCTTTTTTGTTGCCGGAAATACTGGTACGGCTCAACCAGCCCTACTACGATTTCAAGAACATCTGGCCGCTGAACTACTCCTTCTTTTTCGACTACAACCTCGACAGCCTTATCAGCAGCGGTGGCCTCGGTATTTTCATGCTCGTGTGGGGCATCGTGCTGATGGTCATCGGTGTGCCCGTCATCACCTATTTTTATGGCAAACGCTGGTACTGCTCGTGGGTCTGCGGCTGCGGTGGTCTGGCAGAGACCCTCGGCGACCCCTACCGCCAGCTTTCCGACAAAAGCCTCCGGGCCTGGCAGTACGAACGTTGGATTATCCATGCTGTGCTTGCCTTCGCCGTCGTGATGACGCTGCTGGTGCTGTACACCTATTTCACAGGCGCTCACAACGTGCTTTTCCTCAGCAGCGACACCATACGGGCATGGTACGGCTTCCTCATCGGTTCGGCGTTCGCCGGGGTGGTGGGCACTGGCTTTTACCCGCTCATGGGCAACCGCACCTGGTGCCGTTTCGGCTGCCCCTTGGCGGCGTACCTTGGCCTTGTGCAAAAGTTCAAGAGCCGCTTCCGCATCACGGTGAACGGTGGGCAGTGCATCAGTTGCGGCAACTGCTCCACCTACTGCGAGATGGGCATTGATGTGCGGGCTTACGCCCAAAAAGGACAGGACATCGTGCGGTCAAGTTGTGTGGGCTGCGGCGTTTGCTCGGCGGTCTGCCCAAGAGGTGTTCTGCGTTTGGAAAACAACACCTCCGATGTGCATGAGCGCACGAGCGACCTGCGGGTGATACATGTGAAGAATGGAAAATTAGAAATTGAAAATTAGGGTATTACGATATTGAGTTATTGGGATATTTGGCGCTGCGCAAATAGTCAAACCACTCAACAACAGTTTTAAATAGAGTTGTTCAAGCCTAAGTTGTTGGTTATCAATGATGAGTTGTTGTATTTTTGCCTCAAAAACAGATGAACATCCACTATCAAGACTTAAATACCAACCGGAAGTGGAAAGCCACTACCGGGGTTAGCCAAAAACAA
>JBGSWN010000160.1:0-6551 GCA_041752395.1 Saprospiraceae bacterium
GCGGCTGCGTCAGGTTGATGGTCTGGGTGAAAGTGCAGGCGTTTTGGTCACGCACGCTGACGGTGTAGCTACCTGCGGCAATATTCGAAAGGGAATTGCCCACGCCACCATTGCTCCAGGCGTAGGAATAGGGTGACACTCCCCCACCCGCCGCAACGGTGATGCTGCCGGTGCTTTGCCCAAAACAGGCGGGCTGCTCAAAGCCCAATGAGGTCAGCAAAATCGGGCTCGGCTCCTCGACTGGAATTTGCGCAAGCACCAGCGAACAACCTTTGGTATCGGTCACGGTTAGACTGTAATTATTAGCCGCCAATCCAGTGACGGCGGGCGTCGTGGCGTTATTGCTCCAATGGTAGCTCAGGGGTGGCCTACCACCGAAAACGCTCAATTTGATACCGCCGTCACTCCCCCCAAAACACCGGACGTGCTTGACTTCGGCCTGCACGGCCAATTTTTCCGGCTCGGTTACGGGGATATTGTTCACCACGTTTTGGCAATTGCCCTCCGTCACCGTAGCAGAATAGGTGCCTGCGGCAAGGCCGCAAATACTGGCCCCTGTCATGTTGTTGCTCCAAGTCACCGTGGTGTTCGGCCCACCGACAATGGCCAGGGTAATACAACCGTCCGAGCCGCCGTGGCAGCTCACGGGCTGCACTTCGTCCACCTCCGCACTGGCCGCCGGGCCGTTCACGACGACCACTGGCACGACCACGCTGCATTGCTCCGGCGAACTGTCCGTCACCGTAAAGGCGTAGGAACCTTGCGCCAAATCGTTGAGCACGAGGCCGCCCGGCTGGCTGGGTATCGGCGCACCCGCCCACTCGTAGGTGAAGGGTGGCGTGCCATCCAGCGGCGTGAGGCTGATGCTACCGTCCATGCCAAGGCAAGTGGTGACGGGGCTGCTCGACGTGATGATTTGGCTGATATTCAGAATGGTGGTGACGGCCAGCGTGTCGGCGCTCGAGCAGCCGTTGGCATCGCTGATGGTAACGGCGTAGGTGTTCACCGTGCCGAGGTTATTGTCGCTGAAAATCTGAATGGAGTCGTTGGTAGCGCCTGTGTTCCAATTGTACTGAAAAGGCCCGGTACCTGCCCCGGTGTTTTGTACCGAAATGGACTTGGTGGAATTGCGGCAAAGCGTTGGAGCATCGGGGATGAAGGCCACGGGGCCGGGCTGCAAAGTGTAGGTCACGGTCAGCGTGTCCCGGCAGCCGTTCGTGGCTTCCGACACGAAGTAGTAATCGGTGGTAGCCGTTGGAATGACCACGGGGCCGACCTCCTCGCCCGATTGAAATGGGAGGTGGTCGTAGTATGAAATGCTGCCGTTCAGGCCGTTCTGGTCGGTGACGTTGACGGTGTTCAGGTCAAAGATGGCTCCGGAACAATTGCCGGGCGCATCGGTGGTGACGAGTTTTGGGCTGGGCAACACCAAGATGCTCGCCGCCGTTCGCTCATTGGAGACGCAGCCGGCTATCGTGTTTTCTTCTGCATAAAAAACGAGTTCCAGCGTGTCCAAGCTGGTATTGACAAGCAAGGACGGGTTGGGGAAAAGCGTATCGCCCACACTGACGGGGACGCCGCCCGTGAGCGTTCCGAACCAACTGATTTGCCCAAAATTCACGGGTTGCGCAGCAACAAAACCAGCAGCACCGCTACAAATCACGCTGCCCTCCGTGGTGACGGGTGTCACGAAATACTCGTCGGCATCGCCGTTGCAGTTGCTGTCGAAATCGTCGCAGAGGATTTCCGGCTCGCCGGGGTTTTGGTAAAAATCCTGGTCGTTGCAGTCGTCGTCGTTGGCCACGTAGCCCGTGAAACCGGCGGGCTGGCAGGAGGCGATGAACAGGTCGGGGTTGCCGTAGCCATCGCCGTCCGCATCCCGGTAGTAAACATAGTCTGGGAAGCCGAGGTCGAGAGAGCCGTAGAAGGCAATATTGTCGAGGGCGAGGTCGGCGAATTTGCCGTTGCCGCCCCGGCCATTGAAGCGGAACTGCACGGTCATGCCGTTGTAGGCGTCGAGGTCCACAAATTTACGCCGCCATTTGCTGCCTTTGTTGCCGGAGGCAGTCCAAAGCACCGTCCAAGTGACACCGCCATTGGTGCTCACCTCGAAGGACATGCCGCCGATATGAACGCCGAAGAAATGGTAGTCGAAGGACATGTCGCAGGTATCGGCGTTAGCGACGACTTGGATGCAATTGGAGACGAGCATCGCCCGTCTGCCGTTGGTGCAGGCCGTGCCAGAGGCTTCGAGATAGACGTAATTGCCGCCGCCGGGATTGTCGCCATGCGGCCCGGTGTTTTCGGTGATGGTGGTGTCGTTGTTTACCAGCCAGTCAAAATTATCGTTGGAAGCGTTGCGCCACGGCCCGGTGAGCGGGCAGGTTGCTCCGCAAAAAGCAGGACAAAGCGCTTGGTTGTTGAAATTTTCGACGATGGTGGGCGGGGGCGGCGAGCAGGACGTGACCACCTGCACCGGGCAGGAATTGATGGAGTAAACGCCGGGGGCACAGTTTTCCCGAAGGTAAACCTCATAGTTGGAATTGGGGAGAAGCCCAGTTAGTACAGGCATTGCGCAGCTACCTAAAACGACTGTGCCGCCAGCGCCGGGCTGGTCATCGGTACCGGGCGTGAAGCCGACGGGGCCGTATTCGAAGAGAACGTTGTTGCAGGTCGTGCCTTTTGTCCAAGACAAAATGGCGAAGGTCGAGTCGGCTTCCTCCACGGTCACTGCCGTCGGTGGCAGACAGGTAGTGCTTTCGAAGACCAACTCCACGAACTCCAAGTAGCCAAAATTGGCGATGCCATCATCGCAGACCAAAAGGGTCCAGTGGCCGAGGGGCGAGCTGCCGTCATTGAAATCGGCGAAATTGCCCTCTGGCAAGTATGTTCCGATGAAAGGTGCGGTGGCATTTCGGATATTGAGGAGGCTGCAGGAACCGGCTGAGGTGCTGGCCTGAAAGACGGTATATTCATCACAAGCGCCATTCGGATTGCCGTAATTATCGTTGGTATCGCCGTTGTCGGTGGTCACTTCCACGATGACACCGGATGGGGATTTGAGGTAAATATCGAGGTCGGCATCCCAATCGTGCCGGATGATGAGACGGAGTTCCTTGAGGTAAACATCGGTGCCAAGTGCTGTACCGGGGGCAGTGGTCACGTCCACTTGGAATTCGTTCTGTGGGCCACAGGATTGCTCGATGAAGAGGCCAAGACCACAGGCCGAGGGGTTGGTCAGCACGGGTGGACTGACCTCGGCCAGCAGGGTAGCGATGCTGGTGAGCAGGCATGTCCAAAGGAGAAAAAATCGTTGGGTAAAAACGGTCATACTGGTTGTTCAGAAGTGTAGATGGTTCGATTCGATTTTAACAAAAGTTCTAAATGTGGTGGGTTGTTAGGTGTAAATTCAGGTCGGAGCGTTCGGGATTCCAGAGGTGACACCTTTTTGAAAGGTGTCACCTCTTTTCATCTGATTTGCAGCAAAATGCAATAGCACAACGGTCTGCACCGCTGCATGTTTTCTATTGTTTCGCCTTATTTCAGAAAAATGCTGCTGTTTGCCTTTTGAAACAAGCAGGTGTAAAATGTTCAGGTAGGATTGCCGCCAAGCGACCGGGCAAAGGTAGGGAAAAAGCGGTGGAATTTTTGATACCAGCTTGTTGGTATTTATTCGGGGAGGTTGAGGGTTGGTTGCCGCCGCATGGCCCCTGACCCCTAAAGGGGAACCATTGCGTTTATTCCCGGCTTTTAATTTAATTGAATGGTTGGCGAAGTGTTGATGAATATGGTTCCCCTTTAGGGCAATGTCGTTAACTTAGTAAGATTGATAGGACACAGATTGAACAGATTAAACTGATTAGCGCAGATTTTATCAGTGTAAATCTGTTTAATCTGTTCAATCTGTGTCCTATTATCCACGCAGGTAACCTTAATGACATCCCCCTTTAGGAATCAGGGGCGTTGTCGTAAAGGCCATCTCTATCATTGAGCAATTTAAAATGACCAATTCCCCTACCTTCGCAGCATGGCAAACAACTATTCCCATCAAGATTACCCACCACCCGTAGGGCCACCCAAGCCTGCCAAGCCGCATTGGCTGCTGTATGTTATCGGCGCTATCGTCGTTTTGTTTTTGCTGCAAAAAGTAGGATGCGGGCCGCTGCGCACAGAGGAGAAGGTGGAGTGGATTGATAGGTAAGCGTTTGGTAAGCACCAATTCGAGCGCTTCAACCTAAGTTATAATTGTTTGAATAACAAATTGATATTTTGGATTTAGCAAGGGAGCAAGCCCCCTTGGAGGAGCACATTTCCCCAGGGGGCTTGCCCCCTTGCTGTAATTACCAAGAAGTTATTCAAACAACTATATAAAAAACGGCAACCATATTACATGATTACCGAATGGTAGGAGCATCTCTAATAATTTAATGCTAAAATCAGCCTCAAGCCTTTTGCAGCTTCACGTTCACTCGCCTTGCTGTTGCGGGTTCCACGACTACACCCGATAGCGTATAAGGTAGATAGCCCGGCGCATTTACCATCACCGTATATGTGCCCGAAGAAAGTCGTTTAATGCTATATTTCCCTTTGTCATCTGAACTGGCGTTGGCATCTTTATTCAATATGGTCACGACAGCATTACCCAATGGCAAATCGCTGGCCTCGTCCGTTACTGTGCCTACAAGGCTGGCACTGCCTACGCCGCTGACGGTCTCCGACATGGCGGCAAAGGAGAAAAGCCTTGCCTTCGCAGGTGTTTTCTTGAAAATCACCTGCCCGTCCTTTCCCATTTCTGATGTCTTTGAGTAGAGGTCGTTTTCGGCTTCCATCTTCTGGTCGGTCAGTTGTTCGGTTATTTTCTCGAAATTGCGGAAGCGGGTCAATACCGTATTGAAGTTCACGCCCAATGCCCTCAATTGCCCCGGAAATTCGGGTGGCATGTTCCTGTTTGCTATCAGCTCAGTTAAATATAAGGTAGTGAATTTATCAGCAGCCACTATCAGTGCTTCGACGCTGCTCCAATCAAAATCACTGGCAGCTTCATGTAGTTTTTGCCCGGCGAGGTCCAGCTTTGCCGATTCCGAGCTGAACTTCGCCCGTATAATATAGCGCTTGAGCAATTGCCATCCGGTGCAATAATCCAAACAGGCGACCTCGGCCAAACCACGCTCTGTGATATGTGGCTCGGCCCTGTCCACCTCATCGGGCAATGCCCGCACAGTTACAATCAATGCCTTTATTTCTCTTATCAAACCTTCATCATAGCTGGGGCTAAAAAGTGTAAAATTGGGCAGTTCTTCCCCGCAAGAATCCCACATCAAGCTACAGGTAGGGTAAAGGTCCTTGCGGGCACCGGGGTAAAGCTTGGGCACTCTCGGTTTTTTGCGCTTGGGACTAGGGGCTTCGTCCTCAGTATCCACTCCATCATCGGGTGCCGGATTGGCATCTTTTGGCGAAATAGGTTGGAGTGGGCCTGGGGATTCTTCGGGAGAATCCGTGTTGTTGATTTCATTGTCTTCCTTCATGTCAGAAATATTTATTGGTTTAAAAGATAAATTTCCACGCTAACAATCGGTTCATAACACTGCTATATCATCATATCCGCTCCACAAAGACAGATATCCGCTCCTCCAAGATGAATATCCGCTCCACCAAGACAGGTTTCTGCCCGTTCTGGAAGGCCAAAACACCGTTTTTGGCCTTCAAATGGTCATTTGCCCCCGATTTTGCTGAATTTCCGTGATTTCGCCGACTGAATGCGCCGGAGGTGTAGTTCTGTTGTTTGTGCTTAACTTACGCATAATACTTTTATGCCCTGCAATTTTGAGAATTTCTTTTTATTCCTGCAAGCGTTTCATTAAATTTATTTTGAATGGATGAAAATATTTTAAAACCCTTCCCGCTATTAGGGCAGCAAAGCGGCCTACCCTGGTTTTAAGGGTTACCATTTTGACAGTTGTATGACTTTTTTAAGTTAAATCTCTGACAGCTTCTTGGAGCTTAGAAAAATTAAGGGTAGTATTGCCGATAAGTATGATGTTAGACCCAACACAGATGGCCAGTGCACAGGCTATCACAGAAACTACGGTACACACGTTACATTGCCTAGAGACCGAAAACGATTACTAAACTGAACGATTGTTAGGCTGACCACGACTTGCTATTTCTATGTTCCCTGCTGGCTTGACGCTGGCTGAATTTAAATTTTATTCTTTCTTTTCTAAAAATCATTTTCACATGAAAAAGACAATCAACCTATTGATGGAAAAGTGCAACAAGGTTTGCACTTCTCTCTCTCTCTCTCTCTCTCTCTCTCTCTCTCTCTCTCTCTCTCTCTCTTTATGTTAGTTTTTGTAACAAATATGCATTTGGTTGCTCAACCAGGGCTTTGCGTACCACCTATCCCTATTCTGAACGGTAATTTTGAAAATGGCTCCTGTAACGCCAATAATAGTTGTAATTTGGGAGCATTCAATCCTACTGGATGTGTAACCAATTGGTTTGGGGCAATTGGCACCCCTGATTTGTGTGATGAAAATGGCAACTCTTTT
>JBGSWN010000161.1:0-38784 GCA_041752395.1 Saprospiraceae bacterium
ACTTCGTGCAAGCCCGTGCTGGTCACCAAGCGGCACTCGACCGTGCCGTTGTTGAGTTGAATCAAATACATCTCGCCGGTGCCAGTGCCACCGCCCCGGATGCTCATCATGCCTTGGCCATAGCCAAGTGCATCATGGTAAAACCAGCCTGCCATCGTGATGCCCGGCGAACTGGCTACGTAGCCGGAGCCATTCGGTACCTCCACGTAGTCATCCACCTTATCGAAATGCAGGTACTGGTTGCTTTGGGCCATCAGCCCGGACAGTGCTGTGAAGAGCATTGCCACTAAAAAATTAAGTGTAAGTCTATTCATAATGCAAATATTTAATTGTGAATTGTGAACGATGAATTGAAAACATAGCAGTTCGACCAATTCACAGTTCACCATTCACCGTTCACCGTTCATTTCATCCACCAAACCTTCACCCCTCTTGAATCCACGCCCATTTTAGCCACTTGCGCAGCATAATTTCCTGGGTTGTTGGCACCCTCGGTAGGCGGATAAGGGAAGCGGTAAAATTCCGCTGCGTCGCCCTCCCGTGGGGTAGCTCCGGTTCTCCTCCAAAGCGCAAATGCCTCCCATGGCTGACGGAAAGCATTGAGCCATGCTTGCTTATAAATGAGTTCCAGCTTGTTGCTGCTGCCAAAAATACTGATACGAGGGTGGTTGGTGACTGCGTAAATTTCTCCTTCGGAAAGTATTGGTGGCTTGTTCTCCCAGATAGCGGAATTGACGGCTACGTTTTGCCAAAAACCGATGGAATAGACCACGCCATTGGTGTATTCGCCATCGGCGGTAAAGGTATTGGCGGCCACACCAAGTCCCCGCTCATAAGCCTCCGCCTTGATGAAACTGACTTCCGCCGCCGTAAAAAGCACTTCAGGGATGGTCCGATCGTCCCGAACGAGGTAGTAATTGAATGGGGAGAACAGGTTATCAGCCCCCTTGATGGGGTAGTTGAAGTCCCGGTGCTGCTCATACGGGATGCCGCCCTCGGCTGGCGTATTGGCGCCCGGAACGTTGGGATAGGCTACCCACTCATTGGCGTTATTCGTCTCAAAAAAGATGCGGGCACGGGGGTCGAAAATGCCGCTGCCGTCCTCGTTGTCGTTCTCGGAAAGCTCCCGCCAGATGGTCGTGCCCATGCGCAGTTTTTCGTGCTCCGCAAACGACCAGATGACGCCGTCGTTCAACCAGTCCTGCGCCTGCGGCAACATCACAACGTCCTCGCCCTTGCCAATAACTGGCAAGTTGCCTTCGATGATTTCCTTCAAAATTGGTGTCGCAAACGCCGGGTCTTTCTCCACCATCCGCATGGCATGACGCAGGCGCAATGAGTTAGCAAATTTGCGCCAGCGAAGCATATTCCCGTCAAAAAGGTTGTCAAATTGCCCCAACGATTCGTATGCCACGCCCGTTGGCGTAACGGGATTCAAGTCGAGGTTGATATGCTCCTCCACCCATTTCAAATCTTCCAGTAAGAACTTGTAAATATCCTCTTGCGAGTCAAATTTCGGGCGCAGGTATTCCAAGCTTTCGAAGCCCTTTCCCGCATCGAAAAATGGCATGTCGCCAAACATATCCGTTACCCGAAAAGTCTTGTAGGCCAGCAACACTTTGAGTTGCGCCCGCACATTGTCGAGGGCGGTTTCGTCTTCCACTTTCAATTCGTCCAGCTTCTGCTCAATGGCCCGGATATGCGCCAGCGCTTTGTAGTAGTTGTTCCAAACTTCCTCCGTGCCGATGTTCGGGTTGTCGAAGCCTACGCCTGTCTTGGCGGCCAGTTGGGTCAGGCCGTAGATGTTCTCGTTGTGGAGGTAAAACTGCTCGTTCCAGCCCAATTTCAACGACTCGACGACGGTATTGAACAACGGCCCAATGTCCGTCTGCGTCGGGAAGTACGGGTTGCGGTTGATGTCCTCGAAATCCTTGGTGCAGGAGGAGAGGATGAGAATTAGGAATAAAGTGGGTATTTTATATTTCATTGATTGTCAATTAAAAAACAAAATCACGAGGGCCTTAAAACGACGCATTCACCCCCAGCGTAAAGCTCCTCGTGCCGGGGAACGCCGCCCATTCCAGTCCCTGCGCATTGCCAGCGCCGTTGGAGCCTTCCGGGTTGATGTTATCCGGCAAACTAGTGTAAATGTAAAACAAGTCACGTCCTGTCAGCGAGAGGGTCAAGTCCTGAAAAACCTTGGTTTTTTGTGTCAGGCTTTGAGGCACTTGGTAGGCTAGCACGATTTCCCGCATTTTCACCCAAGTATTTTTTTGGATGCCCGGTGTGGAAATAAACCTGCCCCAGCCGCCCGTGTTGCCGATGTATTTGTAGTAATAATGCACCACTTTTTCGTTCGGTGTACCATCGGCATAAACACCATCGAGGACAACGCCCACGTTGCGAACTTGGCCGTCGGGGTCGGTGAAGGGCAGCCCTTTGCCCAGGCGTTCCGGCAGCGTTTCGGGGCTTTGCCCGGTCTGTAGGCCGATGACGTAGGAGCCAGCATAGATGTCGCCGCCCCATTTTGTATCCACTAAAGTGCTGAGGGTCAGGCCCTTGTAACCGATGCGCATTGTCCAGCCGCCGATGAAATCCGGCGAGGCATTGCCGATAGGCACCCGCTTGTCCGAAATCTTGTACAAAGTGCCGTCGTCGTTAAGGATGGGCTTACCTGTGGTTGGCTCATAGACGTAATCATAGCCTACGATGGTACCATAGTTTTGTCCTTCTTCCACCACGATGGCGGGGCCATTGTCGCCCCAAATATTGGCCAGTTCAAGGCTCTTGGCACCCCCGCCGAGGCTGGTCACGAAGTTGCGGTTGCGGGCGATATTGAGGCCCGTTTGCCAGAAGAAATTCTTTTTCTGTAAAACGGTGGCGTTCAGGATGGCCTCGAAACCGTAGTTGCGAAGCTCTCCACTGTTGATGCGAATAGTGGATGCGCCCGAAGAACCGGGTACGGGCGAGTTCAGGATTTGATTGAACGATTTGATGTCATAGTAAGTCAAATCGAGGTTGATTTTATCGTTGAAAAAACCAAGCGTGGTGCCGATTTCCATCGAATTTGCCTTCTGTGGCTTGAGGGCTATCGGCGGTATCGTGCCTGGTAAACTGGCCGTTTGGCTGCCGCCAAATGTGCCGGTGGAATAGACGAAATCCAGTTGGTACGGGTCGGTATCGGAGGCGGTGATGGCGAAGGCGCCCCGTATTTTCCAAAAAGTGAGCACGTCGGAATGGAAGTCGAACGCCTGTGTGGGGATGAAGCTCAACGATGCCGACGGGTACAAGTACGAATTAGCGTCAGCAGGCAATGACGAAGTCCAGTCGTTGCGGGCGGTGAGTTCGAGGAACAGGTAATCGTCGTAGTTCAGGTTGAGGAAGCTGTACACCGAATTTATCTTCTTTTCAAACCTGGTTTCGCTGGGCAACAGGTTCTCGGTCAGGGTCTCATAATTGTTGAAAGTATAGAGCCAAGGGTTCACCCATTTGCCCGACTGCGCTTTAATACCATAAGCGTTTCGGCTCCATTGCGTAGCACCCAAAGAAAGCCGAGCGCCAAATTTTGACCCGAAAATTTTGTCTTTGAAAGCCGTAATCAACAGGTCGTTGTTCTGCACATTGTCCTTGCCCAATTCATTGGAATAGAACCCATCCCGCAGCCCAAGTCGGTCAGCGGGCTTTTTGCGGGTCTCAAATTGGTTGATGGTAAAATCGGTGCCGAGCCGCCCGGTGATGTTGAGCCAGTTCGTCACGTCGTAGGTTAGCGCCAGCGCACCGATGATTTTGTTGCGGCGCAATTGAATGTTGTTGTTGTAGGTGTTCCACCAAAGATTTTGCGGCGCAAAAGTGAACGGGTAGTTGCCGCCATAGTCGTTCCGAGTACCGTCAGGCAGGATGTTGATGTCCTTTTCGAGGCCCTTGTAACTGCGTGGCCAGGAGTACAGAATGCCTTTGCCGAAGGAAGCATCGTTGTCGTCGCCGAGCGAGGGCGAGTTCAGGCGGTTGTAGTTGATGTAGGAGAGAGCGATGTCGGCGTGGAGCTTCTGTGAGATATTGAGGCGGGAGCCGATGTTAACCGTTGTTTGGTCGTAGTTGCTGTTTGGCACGATGGCCTCGTGGTCGGTGCGGTTGAACGAGACCCGCATCGTGCCCGTTTTGCCGCCACCGGAAAAGGAAAGGTTGTGCGAGGTGGTATGCCCATCCCCGAAATACAGCTTCATGTTGTCAGGTTGCGGGTCAAAGCTGCGTACTTGGCCATCCCACCAAAGCACCTGCTGGCCCTCCATCCTCGGCCCCCACGATACCCCCGTGGAGTAGTAGCCAAATTGCTCGTAAGTGGATTTCCCGTAAGGCCCTGCAATGGCGTGGGTTTCGGCGGGGTAAATAAAATCGCCGTTGGCGTCGGTCGGCAGCGTTGGTTCCGTCAGGCTGATTGGGCCGCCTGCCCCAAAAATGTTCTGAACATCACGGTAGTAGTACGGCTGAATGACCTTGTGCGATACGTTGTAATTGATGCCAATCCCGCTTTGTTGGCTGCCCCGTTTGGTGGTGATGAGTACCACGCCGTTGCCGCCCCGTGAGCCGTAAAGTGCTGCTGCCGTTGGGCCTTTCAGGATGTTGATGTTCTCGATGTCGTTCGGGTTGATGTTGTTGATGGCCGAACCCCAGTCCCTGCCCCGGCCGATGTCGTTCAGGCCGGACTCGTTTTCGAGGGGAACACCGTCCACCACGATGAGCGGTTGGTTGTTGGCGCTGATGCTGTTGTTTCCCCGGATGGTGATGCGGGTCGTGCCGCCATCCACACCGTTTGGCGTAGCCACCTGCACCCCAGCGGAGCGCCCACTTAGAGAGCTGACCACATTGGGTGCATTGGAAAGTAAAACGTCATTGCCATCGAAGCGCTCGGTGGAGTAGCCGAGTTCCCGCTTTTGCCGCTTGATGCCGAGCGCCGTCACGACCACCTCGCCAAGCTGCTGGGCGTCTTCTTCCAAGGCGGTGTTCACTTTTTCAAAGGAGGCGCCGACCAGCACTTCCCTCGTTTTATAGCCTAAGAAATTGAACAGCAACACCGCATCACCACTGGGAACGTCGAGGCTGTATGTACCATCTGGTTCCGTTATGGTACCGATGCCAGTGTCGTTTTTCAGCACAATGCTGACACCGAACATCGGCTCGCCGGTTTTGACATCCGTCACGGTGCCGCTGATATTGCGCTGCGCAATAAGGCCGCCCGAAAGGAGCAAGAGGATTGTCCAAAGTTGAATTCGTAAATATTTTGCCATGCGTCGGAGATGTTGGTTAGGAAAATTTGCTGCCGTAACGCTAAAAAATTACCTGGTTGGCGGCATGTCCTACGGGCAAACATAGGGAAGAATCTTGCTTTTTTTACCTAAAAAATGGAAAGCGGTTGACTTTGCCAGCGGGAGGACAAAATAGATGAAATCACTTAGCAGTTTGCTTCGCAAACACCTATCAAACTGGTAATTTTGCTGCTGTTAAATTCTTCTAAAATCAAATCACCCATGCTGTACAACGACTACCTCGCCTCCGTCCGCAAGCAATTCGAATACTACAAGCAAATCAGCGAAAGGGCCTTCGCCCAGCTTACCGACGAGCAGCTTTTCTGGCAATACAATGCCGAGAGCAACAGCATCGCCACCATCGTCAAGCACCTTTGGGGCAATATGCTGTCTCGCTGGACGGACTTCCTGACCACCGACGGCGAAAAGGAATGGCGGCAACGAGAGGCCGAGTTCGAAAACGACCTCCAAAGCCGGGAGGAACTTTTGGCCAAATGGAACGAAGGCTGGGCCTGCCTTTTCCATGCCCTTGACCAAGTAAATGGGGCGAATCTTGATAGCATTATCTATATCCGCAACCAAGGCCATACGGTCATGGAGGCCATCAATCGGCAACTGGCGCATTACCCGTACCATGTGGGGCAAATCGTTTTTATCGGAAAAATGGTGAAGGATACCGAATGGGCTTCGCTGTCCATCCCAAGGGGCGGATCGCAGGCTTTCAATGCAGCAAAGTTTGAAACGCCCAAGGAGCGAGCGCACTATACGGATGAGTTTTTGAAAAAGGAGTGATAAGGAGGATAGGAAACAGATTTGACAGATACAACAGATTTAAACAGATTATTAAAATCAGTACATATCCGTCAAATCTGTTCAATCTGTGTCCTATCCACTCAAAACCAATACCCTAAATTAAAATAAACCGCTCCCCCCTCGTTCGATTCCCCAAACGTCAATTCAATCGGCCCGAGCACCGTATCAAAGCCGTAGCCAAGGCCAAAACTATAAATGGCCCGGTTTCCTTTTTCAAATGCATTCTGTAAATAGGCGGCATTGCCACTCAGGGTCAGGTATTGGTTTTTGAAAAAACGGCGCTGCCAGTACAGGCTGCCAAAAGCCAATCTCGTGGCCGCTAACTCGCCCAAACTCAAGCCAATGAACGGCTTAAAATTATTGATAAGGTTCAAATTGTTGCCACCAATATAATAACGGTACGGCGATGCCTCTTCGCCCAGCAGCCCGCCCACCGTGGCCGAGGTACCAAGCACCGAGCGATGGCTTAACTCCTTGACAGCGAAGAAGTTAAGGTCGAGGTTGTAGCTGAATTTGCCCCTGGATTCCTGGTCGCCGGAAAATACGGCGGCGGGGAAGGTGACCCGCCCGAAAAGCGATGTCACCACCCCTTTTCGGGGAAAATATCGGCGGTCACGGGTATCTTTTTTGAAAAATGTGGAAGTTGTGAGGTACAGCCCTTTTTCGTCAAAATAGGGGGCATCATCCACCCCGCCGCTTACTTGACTGGTGCTGAACTTGTAGTATTTTACCTCCCCGCTGAAACCAAATGCAAGGTTGCTGCCCGCTACTACATGCACGTAAGCTTCGTTGGAGAAATCAAGGAAATTGAACACCAAACTGCTGATGGTGCTGGAGTCTGGCAGTGTCAGGGGGTTTGGCAAACGGAACCGAACGTTATTGTAGTTCAAGCGGCTGTTCAAGCCGTAATCCGCCTTTGCGCCACGGTCGAGGTAGTAGTAAAAATTGTAGCGGAAGCGGTCGCCGAGTATTAAATCCAGCGAGGCTATGGAGTTTTTCAGCAGCAGATTTTGAAAAGTAGCATTCAGCAACACGCTGCTTTTGTACTCGTTGTCGTAGTGGAGTCCCGCCCGAAATCGCCGGTCGTGGCCCTTGCTAATGGAAGGGTGGAGGTCGAGGCCATATCGCCCATCTTCCGTTTTAAAGAACTGATAACCAATGAATTGGTAGTCGCCAGTACCGTAGAGGTTCGTAATGCCCTGGTAAAAATCCTGCTCCGAAAGCAGGCCCGGTAGCTTGCCGGGGAAGTTCCGAAGAATATTCTGGCTGCTTATTTTATGGTTTTTCGCAACGCAAACGGTATCGAATTGCCAAGGGTTTACAATTGGTTTTGGTAGTTGGCGAGGCGGTGGCGGGGATTTTTTTTGTCGCTTCGCAATGTCCCGTAGCACGTCCCAAAGCTCACGGGCAGTCCGTTCACCTCGGTTGATGAGCGTATCGGCCAGCTCAAAATCCGTGAGGCCAACTCCCACCACGTCGGGGCAGAGCAGCACATCGCAGTATTGCAATTGCTCTCCCGATTTTGTATTCATCTGAAACGAGCCTATTTGCGTGATGAGTTTTTCGAGGGAATTCAGCTCGTTTTTGCCAAGCAGCCCCTCCTCTACGTTCACGCCGATGACGAGGTCCATGCCCCGTTCCTTCACTTCTTTTGCTGGAAAATTGTTGACAATGCCCCCGTCGGCTATCAGTCGGTAATTGATTTCAACGGGGGTAATCAGGCCGGGGAAAGCACCGCTCGCCCGCATCGCCAAGGCGAGGTTTCCGTGGTCAAGTATGACGCTCTCGCCCGTGCTCACATCGGTGCCCGTGCAAAAAAACGGGATGGGCAATTGGCTGAAATCATTGGTGAAACAGACCCTGGAAGTGAGTTGACTGAGGAGGTTGTAAACGAATTGTCCGTCGGAAAAAGCGAGCGGAAGCCCAACTTTACCATCTTTCACCGAAAGCGAGAAGGGGTATTTTTCACCATTGAATTTTTCAAAAACGGGCGTCACTTCCCTTGGGATTTCATCTTGCAGCAAGGCGCCCATGTCCGTGTTTTTCAGAATTCTGTCCAACTGCGCAGCAGACCACCCGCTGGCGTACAGTCCTCCTACGATGGCGCCCATGCTCGCCCCGCCGATGTAGTCAATGCGGATGCCTGCTTCTTCCAGCACCTTCAACACGCCGACGTGGGCATAGCCTTTCGCCCCGCCGCCGCTGAGCACGAGGCCAACCCGATAGGGCTGAGGATAATTCTGCGGTAGGCTTGTATTTTGCGCCAGCGAAAAAAAGGAAAGGAACAGCAGGGAAATGCAGATGGGAAATTGGATTTTCATGTTTGATTTTTAGAAAAAACCTAGTTGTGCTACCAAAAGTTTTCTCCCGCTGATTACGCAGATTTTCGCTGAGAAACTTTTAAAGACTTGCAAAAGACAATTTGCGTAAATCTGCGAAATCAGCGGGAAACAAGACGGTGCATTGATTTAGCATTCGCTGCTTCGCAAAAATAGCGCAAACCAGCCAATTCATTTCAAGTCGTACTTTTGCAAAAAAAACGAAGCAAATCATGTTCAAAGTCCTCATGTTCTTCATCATTGGCTTGTTCATCGCCATGTTGTTCGTCAATGTCTATTTTCGGGCGAAAGTGCTCAAAACCTATGGCCGTTTGGTGAAAAACCGGGTGGAGTTCAACGCTTCTCAAGTATTTAACCGAAAAAAACTGGAAGCCGAAGTACTACCAAAATACCCCAGCCAACGGCAGGACATCCTCGATTTCTCCAACCACATGCAGTATTCCATCAAAATGGCTTCGGTGCTGATTGCGCTGATAACCTTGATGGGAGCGGTGCTGATGTACTTTTCTTAATTGTTGGATTGTTATCTTGTTGGATTGTTTTCCCGAATGACGACAACCTAACAGTATAACAATTCATCAATCCAACAATAAAACCATGAAGTTTTTGCCAATCATCTTCGCAATATTCCTCCTTTCTGGCTGCTTCGAAATACGGGAGGAGGTGAACATGAAGGCCGACGGCAGCGGCGAGGTGAGCTTCGTGGTGAACCTTAGTCAGAGTAAGGACAACGTGGCCAAATATATGTCCATGGGAACTGTGGAGGGCTACAAAGTGCCGAAAAAGGAGGACGTAGAGGCCAATTTATCGAAGATGAAAACGCTGATTAGTGCGGTGCCGGGTATGTCCACGGTCATTACGAAGAGTGACTGGTCGAACTATATTTTCTCGGTGAGCGGTCGGTTTGCGCACGTGGAGGCGCTGAACAAGGCAATGGAAATCGTGGCAAAAGAATACGATAAAGAAGGCAGACACGCCGCTTCGGGAAAGTTTGGGTTTGGTTACAACAACGGCCAGTTCAGGCGTTTTTCGACCTACCCGGCCAAGGCGAAGGAATTCACAGAACTGCCGTCCATGCAGCGTTTCGTGCTGGAATCAGCGACAATGACCAGCATTTACCGCTTCGACCGGAGCATCCGCAATGTGAGCCACCCGAAGGCGCAACTTTCGCCGAGCGGGAAGGCGGTGATGCTCACTTTGCCTATTTCGGAACTGATGAAAGGGACGGGAACGGTGGCAGAGACGGTGACTTTTTAGGGTTTTTGGTTTCAAGTTTATGGTTTCAGGGGAGTGCCTACCCAAAACCCAAAACCCAAAACCTGAAACCGATTGTATTTGCTGCCGTTTTGATGTATGTTTGACGGAATTCTCAACTCGTTTTCTTGGTGTTTTCAAAATCCAAAAATCAATGAATATTTTCAAAATTACTTCCCCAACAGCAACCAATATTTCTTTGAAAAAAGCAGTGGCCATGCTGCTTTTCATGGCCTTCACCTGTTTTGCCTTTGGCCAAACGGCCTTGAAATATGTGCCTTCCACGGCGGATGTCGTGGTGACGCTCAACCTTCAAAACATTGACAAAAAGGTGAATTTGGCGCAGCTCCAGCAATACGATTTTTACCAAGCAATGCTCAAGGAGATGAACAAGACGCCGGAGTTGGAGGGCGATTCCAGCAAACAGGAATACGTCGGAAAGCTTTTTACCGACCCGGCTAGCCTAGGTTTTGATACCAAGGAGCCTTCTTGTTTTTTCGTTGAAAAAGTTGGCTTCGATACCTACCTGACTTTTGTCATGAAAATGGGCGACAAAAAGCGGTATGAAGCTACGGTGCAGAACTTCAAAAAGGACAATTATTTGCCCAATTTAACCGAAGGTGAAGGCATGAAAATTTGGCAAAAAGGCAAGGAGCTATTTGCTTGGAACGATGAGGTGGTGGTGAACGTGTTGCGAGAAAAGGGTTATGACCCGAACAGCTACGATTGGGGTTACACACCGGATGCGGAAGCAGGAACTGAGGTGGAGGATGGCAATTTCACGTTTGATGAAAATATTTACGAAGAAGACCAAGCCCCCGGCGAATATGTGATACAAGAAGATTATTCAGCAGAAGAATTGGACAGCATCATCAAATTTAGTGCAGAAAACGGCGACACCATCAGGATTACGATGGATGATGGTGGCGAAGATTTCAATTGGGAGGAGCAAGCGCAGGATAGTTTTACCTTTGAAAATAATGACTTCAATTTCGATTGGATGGAAGAACAGGACACAGCGGCAGTGGCTTGGGCGCAAAAAGTGTTGAACCGTCAGTTCCTTCAGCCAATCACCCGCAACGAGCGCTTCATGGCAGCCAAAGGCCGGACGGATGACCTGCATGTTTGGATGGATTATGGTTTTTTTACCGAAAGCATGAGGTCGGCCCAGGCGGCCAATATGGGCATGGCAGTTACAAACAGTTACGCTCAGATGATGTCGGCCATGGGTGGCATGATGGATGTTTTTTACGGAGACACCTACCTTTCCATGGGCCTCAATTTCGAGGATGGTCGGATGGCGCTGCGTTCCCAACTGTTTTTCAACGAGGACATGAAGCGGTTTTACAGTCGGGCGCTGGATGCTAAATTCAACAAAAAATTCCTGCGCTACGTGAAGGGCGGCGACGAGATGTTCGGCTATTTTTACCTGAACTACAATATCAAAAACACCATTGAGGAGAGTAAAACGCTGCTTTACAAAATCTTCGCTGCCACCCCACAATATGGCGAAGCGGCAGCGGATGCCATGAAAATACTGGGCATTTTCATAGATGAAGATGCGGTGGGCAACCTGCTAAAAGGCGATATGATGGTGGCGGTTTCTGGCATTCAAACTGTGGAATCCACGATTCAGACTTATGATTATGACGCCGATTTCAATTTCACTACCCGTGACACGACGGTGATGAAACAGGTGCCAATTTTCACCGCACTGGCTTCCTACGGCAACGGAAAAGACATCCAGAAATTCATTGATTTGGGGCTTCACTCCAAGGTGCTGACGCCCGAAAGCAATTACTACCGCTTGGATGTGCCCGGCATGGATGGCATGACGTTTTTCCTCGCAAAACACGATGGTCTGCTCATTTTCACCAACAATGCCTACCTCATGCGCCAGAACTTGGAGAAGGGCTTCGACAAGAAACTGCGACTGCCCAAAAACCACAAAAAACGCCTCTGCAAAAGCAGTTCGGTCGCTTATTGGAACATCCCAAACACCATGAAGTCCGTCATGGGCAGCGAGGCGGACAGCAACATCGGCATGATGGGTTACCTGAACAATATCGGCAAGGAGTTTTACAGCATGGAAGTGACGTCTTCGAAAAAAGTGGGAAATTCTGTGGACAGCGAGATGTTCCTGAACATGACGAAGAAGGATACGAATGCGCTTCAGCAGTTTTTCAATTTTATCAACGATTTGTATTTGGAGACGATTGGTGGGGCGAAAATTTGATGAATTGAGCATGCACTATTTACAACACGTCCAATCCATTTTTTTGGAAAAAGGTGACCTCGAAACCGCCCAAGGACAGATGCGCTACATGCGCAACAAATTCGAGTTCTACGGTCTAAAGGCAGGCAGGTGGATGGAGCTTTCCAAGGAAATTTTCAAAGAGAAAGGCATATTGGAAGGCGAGGAATTGAAAGCGCTGGCCCGGCTTTGCTTTGAGGACGTGCATCGGGAATTGCATTATTTCGCCCTTGAAATGGTGGAAAAAACCTTGAAAAAACAGCCCGCCGATTTCATTGATTTCCTTGAAGAACTCATCACCACCCAGAGTTGGTGGGACTCAGTGGACTGGCTTGCCAAGCTGGTTGGCATTCATTTCAGAAAATATCCCGAACTGATTTTGCCTACGACCGAGCGCTGGATGGCCTCCGGCAATTTCTGGCTGCAAAGGGTCTGCCTCATCTTCCAGCTCAGTTATCGTGAGAAAACGGATTTTGATTTGATGAAAAAATACATCCTCCAATTGGCTGGTTCGAGGGAATTTTTCCTGCAAAAAGGGGCAGGTTGGGCATTGCGCCAGCACACCCGTACCGACCCACAGGCCGTTGTGGATTTCGTTGAAAACAACCCGCAACTTGCACCGCTCACCAAACGGGAGGCACTCCGACTCATCAAGGCAAACAAACTCAAAATATGACCACGGCCAAGGAAAACCTCAATGTCCAAAAGCTCGTCGTGGTGGTTGGACTGGCGCTTTTTGTCATTAAAATGGTGGCCTGGTACATCACCTCCTCCGTCGCCATTTTGACAGATGCGTTGGAGAGCACAGTGAACGTAGTCGCTAGTTTTATTGGCCTTTATAGCCTCATTTTATCCGCAAAACCTCGGGACACAGAGCATCCATACGGGCACGGGAAGGTGGAGTTCATCTCAGCGGGAATCGAAGGGGCATTGATAGCAGTAGCTGGCTTTGTCATCATTTATGAGGCAATAAATAACCTTCAACATCCGCATGAAATCGGCAGTCTGGATTACGGAATTTTGCTGGTGGCACTTGCTGCGGCAGTCAATTTTGGCGTTGGTTTTTTGGCGGTAAAAAAGGGGGAAAAGAACAATTCCTTAGCCCTCATCGCCAGCGGAAAGCATTTACAATCAGATACTTACAGCTCAATAGGTATCATCGCAGGCTTGGCGCTCATGCGCTTCACCGGCTGGGCTTGGGTGGACAGTGTGGTGGCATTGATTTTTTCTTTCGTCATCATTTATACGGGGATAAAAATCGTACGCAGCTCTATCGCTGGCATCATGGACGAGGCCGATGATGACCTGCTGGACAAATTGGTGGCGACCCTCAACGAGCGCAGGGAAGAGAACTGGGTGGACGTTCACAACCTCCGAATCATCAAGTATGGCAGTGTGCTCCACCTCGATTTTCACCTGACGGTGCCGTGGTTTCTGAACGTGCATCAAGCCCATGATGAGATTGACAAGATTGACCGGATGGTCAAGGAAAAATTTGGCGAAAGCGTGGAGATGTTCGTTCACACGGACGGCTGCCTCGACTTCTCTTGCCAGATTTGTTCCAAGCACGATTGTCAAGTGAGACAGGCCGCTTTTGTGAAAAAACTGGACTGGTCGGTGGGGAATATTTCATCGAACAAGAAGCATCGGTTGGAGTAAAATCAGGCGCATGCAATTTTACCCACTCTTCCCGCATGTCTCCCACCTTCAAAATGGTTTTCCAGAAAAGCTTTAACCATGTTCAACGCCATTTTTTTGCTGATAAATCGGACGGGAATGGCCAGCATATTGGCGTCGTTGTGCTGTCGGGCGAGCGAGGCTAGTTCTACTTTCCAGCACAGCGCACAGCGGATGCCTTGGTGCTTGTTGGCGGTGATGGCTACGCCGTTTCCGCTGCCGCAAAGCAGGATGCCCAAGGTCGCCTTGCCTTCCTCAACGGAGGATGCAGCGGGATGCACAAAATCAGGGTAATCCACCGATTCAGTTGAGTAAGTGCCAAAGTCGAGCACTTCATTGCCCCGCTTGGTCAGGAAACTGATGACGCTGTCTTTGTAAGGAAAGCCTGCGTGGTCGCAGCCGATTGCGATGGTCATGATGTTGAGTTATTGAGTTATTAGAGTTAGTGGGTTATTAGAGTTAGCATGAAAATAACTCAATAACCCAATAGCTCAATATCCAGTTCTTGGTTCCAAATTTCCCAAGCCCGTTCTGCTTGCAAATATAGCATAGAAAGCCCGTTCTGGATTTTACCACCTGTGGTCTCAGCTTGAGCAAGGAAGCGAGTTTTTTCGGGGTTGTAAATCAGGTCGTAAAAGTAGTGGTCTGGCGTTACCAATTCATAGGGTATTGGCGGGCGGTCGTTTATATTCGGTGCCATTCCCAGTGGCGTGGTGTTGATGACGAGGTGGTGCGTTTCAAAAATAGTTGAGGAAATTTCTTCGTAAAGAATTGTGTCCGCACTGGGTTTGCGAGCAACCAATTGGAAAGGAATTTCATGTTTTTTCAACACAAACTGAACCGCTTTTGAGGCTCCACCCGTGCCAAGTACTAGTGCTTTTAACCCCTTTGGAATGGGGTTTGGCAAAAAACTGAGCAAGGATTTTTCAAAACCAACAGCATCAGAATTATGACCAATTAGCTGCCCATTTTTCAACTTAATCACATTGACTGCTCCGATTCCGGCAGCTTCTTCTGAAAGATGGTGCAGGTATGGAATCACCTGCGATTTGTACGGAATCGTCACGTTTAACCCTTCAAGTTCAGGTATTTCAGCCAAGAGCTTTGGCAAAAGGTCAATTGACTCCAAAGGGAAAGCATCGTAGCGGCAGTTGCTCAGCCCTTCTTTTTCGAATTTGGCGGAAAAATATCCCGGTGAAAAGCTCTGCAAAATTGGGAAACCAATAAGGCCAAATCGCCGTAACTGTTGAGCCATAATTTTATCGAGTTAAACGGATGAACTTTTGATTTTGCCCGCAATTTGCACAGGTAGATTTTAAATTGTACTTTTGAGGGTACTTTTGAGGGTACTTTTATTGAAAGTGTAGCCAATTTTCCTTCCTGAAAATTTTTATCGACACTTTCTTTCTTTCCCTTCTTGAAATCCTTCCCCCCTTTTTGTGAATCGGTCGATTTTATATCGAACCGATGAATTTTGTACTTACTCACTCTTTACAACATTTTTAAGCCATTGACTTGCAATGACTTGATTCCCTTTTGCTTTTGAACAAACACAAACATTCACTATGAGTAGTACGCGTATCCTTTTAGCAGATGACCACCTAATGTTTCGCACCGGCGTCGCAACTTTATTGGCCAAGGAAGCCGATTTTGAAATAGTTGGCGAAGCCAAAGAAGGCAATGAGGTGGTTCGGTTTGCCTGCCAGCTTCGTCCAGATGTCATCGTCATGGACATCCACTTACCGGTGATGGACGGCATTGCCGCTACACGAAAAATTCTGGCAGATTTCCCCGAAGCAAAAATTCTAGCATTGACCTCATTCGATAGCGAGGACTACGTCGTCAACATGCTGCGGGCTGGCGCAAAAGGTTATGTCCTGAAAGAAGCACCGATTGAAGAACTTGTTTTGGCGATAAAAACCATAGCGAATGGCAGCAGCTATTTTGCGAAGGAGATTTCTATCAAGATACTGGCCATGCTGGAAAATGTGGGCCGCCCATCTGAGTCAAAAGAACCTACCGAAAAGTCAACGCTTACGGCGAGAGAGTTGGAAATACTGGAATTTATTGCGAGTGAAATGACGAATAAAGAGATTGCTGGCATTCTTTTCATTAGCCCCCGCACCGTGGAGACGCACCGACGAAATTTGATTCACAAGCTGAAAGTGAAGAACACGGCAGGCTTGATGCGTTTTTACCTCAATAATTTCAAAGGAAAAGCAGAACAGGGTTAGCACACCCAACTTGTTTTTGCATCACCAAGCCAGCTTGCCAGCGCCTTGTCGAATAATTTCTATTTCGTCTTTTGAGCAATCCACCAACGTGGAAGGTTCTTGGCCGCCCATCCCCCCATCAATTATCAAGTCGGTAATTTTTTCAAAATGCTCCCTAAACTCCTGCGGGTCGGTGAAATATTCATCGAAATCGTCGGCTTCGGAGTCCATTTTCAGTGAGGTACTGAGGATGGGCCGCCCCATTTCTTCCACCAAGGCCAGTGCGATTTTGTTGTCAGGGATGCGGATGCCGATGGTGCGCTTGCGGTTTTTGAACAGTTTTGGCAATGAATTTCCAGAACGAAGAATGAAGGTGAAAGGCCCCGGCAGGTTCTTTTTCAACATCCTGAACACTTCGTTTTCGAGCTGCCAGGCGTATTCTGACACTTGGCTGATGTCCTTGCAAATGAGCGAAAGCATCGCCCTATCTGGGTCAAGGTGCCTGATTTTGCAGACTTTTTCGACGGCTTGGTGGTTGAAAATATCGCAGCCAATTCCATAAACCGTGTCGGTCGGATAAACGACGATTCCACCAGACCGCAGCACATCGGCGGCTTGCTTGATTTTGCGAGGCTCAGGGGATACAGGGTGAATATCTATGAACATAATTTTGGCGATAAAAAGTAAAATTCAGCGAAGCAAAAAGTTGAAAGCCTTGCGGGCAACCAACTATCTTCGCCCTGCCTTGCAAAATTGCAACGCACTAAAACGGAAAATTATGAAAAAAAACACTGTCTTACTGCTAATTATTTCTTTGTTCGCAGCCTGTCAAGCTGGGCCGGACAAGACGAAAATGGTCGAATCCATCAAATCATTGGAAAAGGAAATCGGCGCAGCTGGCACACCACCGCCGGATAAAATTGAAGCATTGCAAACTGCCTTGATTGGCTATGCTGATGCTTTTCCAACGGACAGCAACGCTGTGCAATACCTCACAAAAGCTGGAGAAACTGCCCGTTTGCTCAAAAATTATGACAAGGCGTTTGAGGTTTTTGATAAAATCATCAACGACTACCCGCAAAGCAAGGAGGCACCTGCGGCGATGTTCATGAAAGCTTTTACGCTGGACAATGATTTGAAAAAATTGGACGAAGCGAAGCAGGCTTACGAGGCTTTTTTGCAAAAATACCCGAACGACGAATTTGCGGATGATGCGCAGTTCCTCTTGAATAACTTGGGTAAGTCGCCAGAGGAAATCATAAAAGGCTTCGAGAAAAAATCGGAGTAAAAAAAAGACAGGGTAACAACGTTAGTTGCACCCTGTTTAACCCCAAAAAACCAAATGAAAACAATCTACATATATCTTGAAGGCAATTGCCTTGAAATGTCTTGATTCAAAACAGTATCGGTAAAATGGGCTTCCTTTATTGGTCACCTGAGTTCAGACGGAGGTCACAAAAAAAGTCACGGAAAAACTTTTTTTTAGAAACTTATATCCGTGCCTAGTCAAATTTTTGAAAGGATAAAATTAACACGGCTGTTTTTGTCCAAATTGGAATTAGTGTTGAACGAGGTTTTTTGGTACACGAATGGGGAATTTTCGAGGATGATGGTGCCGTACTCATCAAAATAAAAAGATAGATTTTGTCGAAATTAAAAAAAATATTTGTCTGCTCCAGTTGCGGAGCTACCTCCCCAAAATGGATGGGGCGCTGCCAGAGCTGCAACGAATGGAACACCATCGTCGAGGAGGTGGTAATGAAAGAAACGGCACCAGAAGAACGCAGCCGACTTTGGAAAGGCCCAGAAAATGGAGGCCGTGACCCGCAACCCGTATCTTTGCCGGATGTAAAAACTGGAAACACGCACCGAATGGAAACCGTTGACAAAGAGCTGAACCGGGTGCTTGGCGGTGGAATCGTCAGCGGTTCACTCATCTTGATTGGTGGCCAACCGGGCATCGGGAAGTCAACGTTGATGCTACAATTGGCGCTACGAATCAAAGCCAAAATCCTGTACGTGAGCGGCGAGGAAAGCGAGGAACAGATAAAAATGCGGGCAGACCGCCTCGGTGGCTATGCTTCGGATTGTTACCTGCTCACGGAGACGAACACCGCTAAAATCCTCAGCCATGCGCAGAATTTAGCGCCCGACCTTGTCATCATTGACTCCATTCAAACGCTTTCTTCGCCTCATATTGATAGCACGCCCGGCAGCATTTCTCAGGTGCGGGAATGCGCTGGCGACCTGCAACGTTTTGCGAAGGAAACCAACATCCCCGTTTTCCTCATCGGGCATATCACCAAGGATGGCTCCATTGCTGGCCCAAAACTCTTGGAGCACGTCGTGGACGTGGTGCTGCAGTTTGAGGGCGACCGGAACTATACCTACCGCATCCTTCGCACCTTGAAAAACCGCTTTGGCTCCACCGACGAGCTTGGCATTTATGAAATGCAGGAGAGCGGTCTTCGGGAAGTCTCGAACCCATCTGAGCTTTTGCTTTCGCAAACGGAGGAGGAACTGAGCGGTAGTAGTGTCGCCGCAACCATGGAAGGCATGAGAGCTATGCTCATCGAAACGCAAGCGCTGGTCAGCACAGCAGTTTTTGGAACGCCACAGCGGACGGCAACCGGCTTTGACTTGCGAAGATTGAGCATGTTGTTGGCCGTGCTGGAGAAGCGTGGTGGTTTTCCTTTTTCACAGAATGATGTTTTCCTCAACCTCGCAGGGGGCATCCGGGTGGAAGACCCAGGGATTGACCTCGCCATCGTGGCGGCGCTGATTTCTTCCTTGCAAGATGTGGCAGTGACGAAGGATACCTGCTTTGCCGGGGAGGTCGGTTTGAGTGGTGAAATCCGTGCGGTCAGCCGCATTGACCAACGGATTCAAGAAGCGGACAGGCTGGGCTTCAAGCAGATGTTTATCTCAAAATACAATACCAAAGGCTTGGATACGAAGCGCTACAAGATTGAAATCAAGACGATTGGGAAGATTGAGGAATTGTATCGGTTGTTGTTTGAGTAATGTTCAATTGTTTTATTGTTAAATTGCTGTATTGTTTTTAAGGCAGGAACAACAATTTAACAATAAAATAATTCAACAATCCACCTCACCTCTCCACGCACTGCACCATTTCCACTTCTTGGATATAGCCGCTGCAAAGGCATTTTAAGCGGATATTTTGACCAACTTCATAATTTTTTGAAGACCCTCCCGGTTTTTGGTCGAAGCGGCAGCGCACACCATGAGCAGGGTCGCTGGTGCGCAACAATACCGAAGTACCTCCTTGACCATTTTGCACGGTTGAAACAACGCCCGTCACCTCCAATATCTTGTTCAAGTATTTCTCGTTTGCACCCGTTTCATCCTGCATGAAATCAACGTAGAGTTGCGCTGCTTCTACCTTCACATCTGTGGTTTGTTCCCAAACCGTAGCTGGGTTTCCACTCGGCCTGTTTCCCCTAAAAAACAAGAACGCACCTACGACCAAGATTAGCAAAAACAAGAAAAGCAGCAGTTTTTTCATAAAAAGCAAGTTATTTGTTCCAAAAGCCCGAAGGTCATAACAATCCAGCAATTCAACAATAATAACAATCCAACTAATGCTTCAAAAAAGACTCACCCTGTACGGCCTCACGATGATTGCGGTTGGTTCTTGCATCGGTTCCGGCATCTTCGCAACGCCTGGGCAGATTGTCCATTCCGTCCATAACGCAACGTTGGTGCTGGCTGTTTGGGCACTGGGCGGAGTGATTGCCTTGACCGGGGCGCTTACGTTCAGTGAACTGGGCGGCATGTTCCCGAAGTCGGGTGGGGTGTATGTTTACCTGAAAGAAGCCTACGGCGAATTGGCCGGGTTCCTCTACGGCTGGGTCATTTTGTTGGTGATAAACACGGGGGCACTGGCCGGGCTTTGTGCTGCCTTTGCCGATTACATGAAGATTTTTGCGCCGCGAATGACCAGCGGTGAAAAAACGGCCATCGCCGCCCTGACGATGATAGTGCTCACCGCCGTGAATGCGCTCGGCGTCAATGTCAGTCAGGGGCTTTCTAATCTTTTCACAGGACTGAAACTATTGGCCATCGCTGCCATCATCGTCGCTGGCTTCGTCTTTTTTGATTCGGCGAAAATCCCCGTGGATTTTTCGCTGGGCCACAATATGCCACCCAACCTGACCACCGCCATGCTGACCGGCCTGATAGGCGTTCTGTTCTCCGTGGGTGGCTGGCACCACGCATCTTACGTCGCTGGCGAGGCGATTGACGCGCCCCGCACCGTGCCGAGGGCCATGTTTCTCGGCGTCCTCATCGTCACTGCCATGTACCTTTTGGTCAATTTGGCCTACATGTTTTTACTGCCACTCGATGCCACTGCCAACACGAAAACCGTAGCTGGGGATGCCATCGCCACCCTGGCCCCTTGGGGCGGAAAGGCCGTGGCCATTGCGATAGCTTTGTCCATTTTCGGCACCATCAGCATCTACACCATGTCGGCGCCCCGTATCTACTACGCCATGGCCGAGGACGGCATTTTTTTCAAACAACTGGCCTGGGTGCATCCCCGCTGGCGAACGCCCGTGGTGGCAATGGTGGTGCAGGTGGTCTGGGCCATTGCTGTTTTACTGTTCTTTCAGGGGCTTTTTGACCAAATCATCACCTTCGTCACCTTCATGGACATTGCGTTCATGGGCTTGGCGGGGGCTGGCATTTTCATTTTTCGTAAAAAAATGGCGGAAGCGAACCGGCCCATTCGTGCGTGGGGCTACCCAGTGGTGCCGGCCATTTTCGTCATCATTTCCGCTGCATTTGCCACCAATACCTTGCTCGAAAGGCCGGCACAGGCCATTCCTGGGCTGGTTTTGCTGCTGTTGGGGGTATTCGTGTTCTTCATCCTGAAGTTTCTTCGCAAGAAAAATTAACCATTTCTTAAGATTGGCCGCTGCCCTTTGCTGCAACCTTATTTGATTTTGCAGTCCTTCCATCCAAGTTTATTCAAAACTGCCTATCGCAGGAAAACAGAATATTTATTCTGTTTTGGCGGTTAGTGTTATTTGATGCAAAACATTATTTCCTATTGCTTTGTAAAACTATTTATCCGAAGTTTGTGTTGAAATTACACGAAAGGCTGGTTGTGGAAAGGAATTTGATAAGCAACCAAGTGAAGCGGCTCAATTTGGAATAAAAAATCCATAAACGACCGCCCACTTTCAAATAGAAATTTAGAATAGATAGTGCTCAAGAAAATACATGTTTAAAGCTAGGTGGTACAAAACCTTTTTGATTATGAAAACCCGATTTGTGAAAACTTATGTGATTTTGGTTGCCATGCTCGCTTTGATTTCCTTCAACTCCTGTGCTTCAGGAACCATCTTGGAGGAAGATTTTAGCAGTTACCAGCCACACAGTGACCAAAGCCTGTTCATGGTGATGAGCAACAACCAGCCAATGCTGGAAATGACCATCGTCGCTGAGTTGGACTCCCTGCTTCAAAAGCGGAAAAATGTGGATTATCAGCCTGCCGATTTCAGTTTTATGGACGAAAATGGTGTGCTGCAAAATTTCCAAGCAAGCATAAAACCACGGGGTAAGTTTCGGCGAATGACCTGCGACTTCCCACCTTTAAAGCTTAAATTTTCGAAAACAGAACTGGAAGCTGCAGGCCTGAACGAAATGAACGAGCTGAAATTGGTGACCCACTGCCTGGACGACAAAGATGTGTCGAGAGGCTTGGTTCTGCGGGAATATTTGGCCTACAAACTTTACAATGAGCTGACCCCCAATAGTTTACGGGTGCAGTTAGCCAAGATTACCTATATCGACAAGAACAACCCAGACTATCGCCTGACCCGATTGGGCTTCGTGATTGAGGACGAGGAGGAATTGAGTTGGAGAACCAATGGCGAGGTAGTTAAAAAAATGGGCACAAAGCCGTCGGCGCTAAACACAGCACAGGAAAAAATTGCCTCCGTGTTTCAATATATGATTGGAAACACGGACTGGAATGTGGAAATGTTGCGCAACCTTGAACTGCTGAAAAGGAAGGAAGGTGACATGGTCCCGGTACCCTACGATTTCGATTTTTCGGGGGTTGTTGGTGCACCGTATGCCCGTCCAAATGTGGATGTTGGTCAGCGCAGGGTAGGGGAGCGGGTGTTCATGGGCAATGCAAAATCTGTGAAAGAATTGTATGCGACTTTGAGTTATTTCCGTTCTAAAAAGACGGCATTGTTGGGTATTGTCAATGATTTCAACCTACTTGATGCCAACGATAGGGTCGCCATTGGGGATTATCTCGAAGGCTTTTTTGCTGAAATAGAAACCCAAGAAACTGCACAAAAAGCATTTTTTGAGAGAAACCTTGAAGCGAATGGCATGGTTTTACCAGTGAAGGGACAATGATTGACCTCATTTTATCCAAAAAGCAGTTTTTTCATACTAATTCAATTTTTACAGGGCGGCTTTGGTCGCCCTTTTTTAACAAAAAGGGACATGGCTAGCTGCCATGTCCCTTTTACTACTTTTTTGTGTAACGCTATTTCAGGACGGGACTCATCAAAACAAAAAAAGCGGTCGGGGAGTATCCCCGACCGCTTTCTAATTACATAGAAAAATTACAATCAGTTGAACTGAATCTTCTGGGTTACGAAACCATTTCTGAACATCACCTTGGCGAAATAAGTGCCGGGTATAAGGCTGTTGCGTTGCATGGTGAACTGTGAACTGTTCACCTTCACGTGAGCTTTTACCAACCTGCCGCTTATGTCGTAAACATAAATGTTTTCGATTGGATACTCGTTGGTTGTTTGAAAACGAACCACTTCTGAAGCTGGATTGGGTGCAATGTTTAGTCCAACTTGAGCCGCATCGAGTTTGTCGTTTGTGGCAGAGATTCCGGTCAGGTTACAACCTAAATCAAGTGCCAAACATGCACGAGGTCCGAAGTAATGCATGATGGTATCAATAAAAATATTGGGCCCCACAGAGACGGTGTCACAGTTGGGAGACGTAGCTAGACCGTATGGGTTCAAAGACCCCGCATAATTCCAGGGGCTACCCTCTGTTGGGTCGGTTGAGTAGAAAGGGTACAATCCTGGTATGCCACCGCTTGTGCTGTTTGCATGCACGGAAATTGGGTCAATGAATGGATGGTCAATTGGCCCTTGAGTTCCTGCAGCGTTGCCTGTAGGGATTGCAACACCGCTGCCCATTACCTCTACTACCGTGAGATTGATTGGAGGAGGCACAACCACGTCTCCTGTAAGGTATGGAGCAAATGGGTCTGTTGTGACTTGCATGCCTATCATCGGAGGGTCATTGGCATCAATCCAGCTGATGTCACCAAGTGCGCCGCCAAGAGAAACGGAAAGCTGAATATCGTTGCTGTAACCAACGTGGTTTGGATAGCAAAGCGTATCACCTGGCATGGCCAGTGGGAAACCAGCAGGAACTACGCCAAAAGTAGTACCATCAACATTGCCATTTATGGCCTCTTTCACCATAGAACCAAGCCCTGTAATGGTGAATTTTGGTAGAAATGTGTCAGAAATGGTATCGAGTGTTGCAGCTGCGTAGGCGATGTAACCACCTGTGCCATTTCCCCAAACGCAAACTTTGTTGGGGTCAATGCCATAAGGGTTATTATCTACAGCAATCGTTTTCTTAAAGTAGCGGATAGCAGTGTTTGCATCTTGTACACCACGATACGCTGCATTGATCAGCGTATAAACCCTGATGTTCTGGTCAGCGTTGGTAGGTGCCCAGCCCAAGCGGTAGTCAGCAGAGGCCACTACGTAACCCATACGGGCAAGCCGCTTGGCCATGTTGACGAGGTCTTCGTCCTTACGAGTACCAGTGCATCCGCCATTGAATTGTGGTGGCACAAAGTTTCCAGTGTGGAACATCACTACCAGCGGTCTTGCGGTTTCGGTGTCACCTTCTGGTTCGTAAATGTCAAGTTTTAATGCCTCTGGAACAGCTTGACCCAATTGTTGCTGGAACAAAACCGTGGCATTTACACCGTAGGTCAGGTCTGCAGTTACCTTCACGTTAGTAAATACCTCATCAAGGTATCGCTCTTGTGCGCTCAGTGCAAAAACACCAAACAAGCATGTGAAAAGGAGTGAAATTTTTTTCATAATCTTACTTTTTGTTAAATAAATGATTGAATCAGAATTTTAATTTAAGACCCGAAATGTTAAGCTGTTAATAATTAATATTAAACAACTGCCTAAAAAGGATTTGCTTAAATTAAAGTCCGTAGTTATTAATTCTTTTTCCACTCATACAACAGTGATAGATAGGCCAATCTTCCTATTCTAGGGCCACCATATGTTTGGAATGTTTTGTTGTTAAGGAGGTTGGATGCGCCTAGCTTAAAGGTTGTATTTATTTTCTTTACGTTCAAGTTTATTTGCGCATCGAGCAGTGCATAATCATTTATACTCCCCGTAAACTGCGGGGAGCCTTCAAATACGAAACCCTTTATCCATTTATAATTCACGTTAAACCCAAGGCTGTTTGTCTTGTTGGCGCCAATGTTTACTGGAAGGTCACGGCCAGAAACCCCTAAGTTATATTTGTGCTCAGGAGTATTGAATGCAGGGATAATGGGGTCGTCAGGAAATGATTTATTCAATTTATTCCATGAATAATTACCAGATAGTTGATAGTATTTTGCAAAATAAAGATTGGATCCGATAGAGAACCCTTGTGTTGTCACCTGATTTTGGGAGTTTGAAGCTACCCTATAAACCTGGGTGGAGGTTGGCAGTCCAATTAATGGGTCAAATTCTGCAGCTACCCCAATCATATAGCCTATGAAATCGTTATATATATTGAAATAGTAACCAGCATCAATGTATAATTTCTCAAACAAGGTGGTCCGATATCCAACTTCAAAGGTTTTGACTCTTTCTGGTTTCACAGCTGGGGCATTGATATATACCAGTGGTTTAGGGATGCCACCCAAGCCGCCCAAATAATCCAAATATGATTCTACGGTAATTAAACTGTCGAATCCTTCAAGGTTGCCTAGCAGTGTGGCTCTACCTACATTAAGGTTCAGATACTGGTCAGTTAGTGTGGGGTTTCGCACGCCACTGGAAAAAGAAAACCTTAAGTAATTATAAACATCGGGTGACCAAACCAACGAAGCGGCTGGTGTTACCAACCAGCCGAAATTCTGGTTTTTATCTGCTCTTACCGTCGCAGAAAAAGTGAATTGACGGTTGAATTTTTTCTTGATTCCAGTATAAAAACCAATCTCCTTGTTCGTGATTCGGATGCCAGCTGTGTCTTTAAAAACTGTTCCGTCAGAGAAGGGCCGATACATACGGCCATTTGCACCTACTTTGATTTCATCAATAAAAGTCGGCGTGAAAACATATTCACCATGCAAATGATAAAGTGCCGATTCATCAAAGAATCGCGTGCCTCCTTCTGTGTTTTTAAGACTTGTGATACTATCAAATGCTGTTTGAAAACGTTCGGTGCCTGGTTCGAAGAAATCTTGGGTCGTATTGATGAGAATATTGGCAGCGTTGGCCTTGTCGCCTGCTTCGCTGTGCCAAAAATTTAAGGAGTCCGTATGATTATTTAGCCAAGCATAAGCTGCATCATAATCAAAGACCAAAAAGCCATCTGGTGTAACGGTTGGCTCAGGGAAATCCTGGGCCTTCATCTTGGGATATATTTTTGACTTCCAAAAGCCCGTATAATCCTTTGACCAATCCTCTTGTGATTTGGCCAGTTCCTGCAATCGAAGGGCGGTGAAATATGGGTCATACGAATTGCCTGCATTCTCATGGGTGGCGTATGCTCTCACAAAAAATTTGTCTGTTTTTTTGAGTTCTATTCTGTTCTGAAAAAAAAGTATATCACGTAGGCTGAATCGGTTGTCACCTTGATAAACAGTAGTTCCTGTTCCAAAATTACTGGAGACAATCAGCTCAGGTGACTCGTATGATTTGGATGGATTCAACCTGAAATGGAGCGCAAGATTGGCCTTCAAGTTTTTTGTGCCATAATCTACAAGGTCACTTTCCTGATACCCCGTTCTGTGGAAAGTTCGAAGCCCGGCCCTACTGGAGGGTAGATTGATGGTATCGTTGGAAAAATCGCTGAGTGAAAAATATTCATCCCCGTAAACATTTATTTGGTCCCATCCTCCTGGGTTGCCTTTTGGCGTTTTGGTCCCTTCAACAGGGTCGTCGTTGTTTGCAACCCAGTCGTCTGCGCTCAGGTAGGAGAAGTTGATTTTATAGGCCATCCAATCCTGTCCATTTTTGTTTTTGATGGCATCAGCATAGCGGAATGCAGTTTCCAATAGGTTGCGCTCCCCACCTTTTACAATTGCAGACAATCCTTTTTGCAAAAACGGGTTTTTGGTTTCCATACTGATAACGCCATTGAATGCGCTAGGGCCGTAATAGGCAGAGCTTGCACCTTGAATAAGGTCAACTTTGAGTACATCCAGTTCCGAAGAACCTAGGAAATTGCCGAGGGAGAAATTGAGGCCGGGTGCTTGGTTGTCCACCCCGTCAATGATTTGGAGGGAACGCACGGGGCTGGTACTGTTAAAGCCCCGCATGTTGATGACCTTGAAGCCGAGGCTGGCTGCCGTCAAGTCAACACCTTTGAGGGAGCCGAGGCCATCGTAAAAATTATCGGAAGAAGTTTGTTTGATAGCCAAAAGGTCCATTGATTCCACTGTCAGCGGCGAGGCTTTTTGTTTTTCTGAAATTCGTTGCCCGACCACCTCGACCGTAGAGGTAATAATGGCAGCTTCACCTAATTTTATATTCAAGTTGTTTTTTGTACTAGTGACTTCAATGACTTGCTCTTCGTACCCTGTGTAAGAAAAAGTCAATTTTATGGGCAAATCCCCTTTGATTTTCAACTCAAAACTGCCATCGAATTCTGTCACGGTGCCTTCACTGGTCTCCATGGAGAATATAGAGGCCCCAATCAGCGATTCTCCGGTATTAGCATCCAGCACTACCCCTTTGATCACGTTTTGTGAAAATGAAGTAATGCTAAAAAACAAAGCAAGAAGTAAAGTAAAGTTTCGTAAAAAGTTTTTCATACCAAATAGTTTGAACGCTATGGTTAAGGACGCAAAGGAAAACTGACGCCAATTTAGCTATTTTTCAAAAACTGTTGAAGATCATTACAGTTATATGTACAATAGGACGAAGGTAGTAAACCAACTCATTTAAGAATGCAATTTATCCGACAGGTCACAAAAGAAAAAACCTTTATTCATTTGGGAAAGGAAGGGCTACAAAATGGTGAGTACTGCAATTCCTAGCCCGGCGCTGATGGCTAGCAGTTTCTTCCAAGAAATATAATGGTGGCTGGAGCTGTCCATCTCAAATAAAATCACGGTGGAGATATGTAGCAACGAGCCAATAACGAACGCAATTATTTTTACCTGTATCGTTTCGGACAGGGTAAACATGCTGGCCAAATAAGCACCGATCGGCGACATGGCAGCAAATAGGAAGAGGCAAGCCCAAATCCAGATTTTCCGTAACTTACTGATTATCAGCAAGAAGACCAAGGCAAAAGCAGCGGGGATATGGTGCAAGATAATGCCGTAGAGCAGGTGATTCTGCGTATGTACATGGCCGCCATGCTGCACTTCGTGCATTTCGCCGTAGTAGCTGAGCGGTATCCCTTCCACAAAAGCATGGACACAAAGCCCGAACATCACTGAAAAAACAAAGCTCCCTGAAAGCTGGTGCGGCGCATGGATATGCCCGTGCTCTACCCCAGCCGATAGCCGCTCCAGCAGCAGTTGCACAAAAAAGCCTAGCAATACGAAGAGCCCTGCTTGGCTGTCACCGCTTCCGAATGCCCATGGCATCAGGTGCAAAACCGCTATCCCCAGAATATAGGCTCCACTAAAAGACAGCACAATTTGTAGCAGCCCTTTTTTTTCCTTCGGGAAAAGGAATCCTGTGCTGCCACCCAAAAAGACGCTGCCAAAAAGCAGGATGTATTCCCAAATATTCATTTTCCTAGATTCATTTTTTCCTGGCTTTCAAGTGCCAAATCGAGCGGCAAATGACTGGTGACCAAATACACTCCCCAGCCAAAGAATACCCCTAGCATTGCCCCGGCCGCTACATCTATCGGGTAGTGAACACCGACGTAAACCTGTGCAAATGCTATCGAAAAAGCCCAAATCGCCAAGGGAACTTTCACCCAGCGGAAAAACCTTCCTAGCAAGAGCACTAGCAAAGTAGCAATCGCAAAATGGTTGGCAGCGTGGGAAGACGGAAAGCTAAACCCACCACCACAAGGCACTAAAAGATGAAGGTCTTTGTTCGCCTCCAAGGTTTTACAAGGCCGGAGTCGCTGCACGTTTTTCTTCAACAATTGACTGCTGGTGACATCGGAAACACCGATGGTTAGTGCTACTGCGAGGCAGATGTAAAGGCCTTTTCTTTTGAAATTCAGAACTAAAAAACTGCCGATGAAGACGTAAAGCGGTATCCAAATGTACTTGTTGCGGAGCAAGGGCATCAACCAATCAAAAAACTGGTTTTGACAACCTGAGTTTATCAGATGGAACAGGTTTTCATCGAAATGTAGCAACTCAGTCATCACCAGCCCTTTTAGGTGCAGCTTATTCTGCTGATTCTACTGGCCCTTTCTTGCCGTCTTTGCCGTAAACCTGTTCAGTAATGTCCTTTGAAATAGCAGATTTGGTCATGCGGACATAAGATTTTGGGCCAATTTCCAAGGTGACAATTTCACCTTCAATCTTATTGATACGACCCAACATGCCACTGGCAGTTACGACTTCTTGTCCTTTTTCAAGGCTGCTACCAAAGGCGTTTTGTTCTTTTTGCCGCTTTGCTTGCGGACGGATGATGAACATCCAAAAAACCAAGATGATGGCAGCAAAGAACAGCATTTGAATCATGCCTGCATTGCCTGGCGTTTGCAAGAAAATAAGTGTTTGCATTTTTTATGTTGTTTATTTTTTGCTTTGGTCTCCGAGTTCTCGAAGGCAATTTTTATCAAAACTTTCCCTTCAAAAACGTTAGGCAGATTCCCTCATTTGTTAATTTTATTCACAATACCCCGCACATAAACCTGTGTGATGGAAGGGTAAGTATTCGCTGTGATGATGACCGGTTTTTCTTGGAATTCCGATTTTCCCTTGGTGTTGAACTCCACTTTGATGACCCCACTCTCGCCGGGCTTTATCAATTCCTTTGGCCAATCGGGTATGGTGCACCCACAGGTGGAATGGGCATTTTGGATGACCAGTGCCTCTTTCCCGGTGTTGGTGAACTTGAAGTCATGGTTGATCACCGCACCTTCGTCCACTTCCCCGAACTCGAAAATCGGCGCTTCAAAAACCATCTTTGCCACATTCACCGTGTCAACGGTGCCATCCGCACTCACTGGGCTTCGGATGATGCTGCTGATTTTTCCATCGGTTTGGATGGACTCCACTTGCTTGCCCGTTTTATCGCTTTCGTTTTGGCAGGCAAATAAGGCCATTGTCAAGGCCGCCAAGAACAGATTGAAAGTTTTGCCCATAATTTTTTTCATAGCCAAATTTTGAAAAGTTGGCAAATGTACGTTTTAGCCTACCAATCAACCAAGTGAAAACACAATCTATGCTCCAGCAGTTTAATTTTGCCGAATACAGCCATTTTGGCCCGCATTTTTTCAAACCTTTCCGCCATGCGAATTTTCATCACTGGATTTATGGGCGCTGGTAAAACATACTTGGGTCGAACCCTCGCCGAACAACTCGGATTTCAGTTCATTGACCTCGACGAACTGATTGAAGCCAAGTTGGGCATGGCTATTTCCTTGATTTTTCAGGATTCGGGTGAGACGGCTTTTCGGGAAATTGAAGCAGAATGCTTGAGGAGTTTGGCTGGCCAACACCAAATCGTAGTATCAACGGGTGGCGGTTGTCCTTGCTTTTTAGAAAACATGGAATGGATGAATGGGCACGGAATCACTTTGTATTTCTATGCAACTCCAGGATTGTTAACCAAGCGATTATCTTCGGAAAAAGAACATCGGCCACTCATCTCGGACATCCCTCCTCATGATTTGGAACAGTTTATTGAAGCTAAACTAGGGGAAAGGGCACTATTTTATGAGCAAAGCCATTTAAAATTCTTGGTGCCTGAGCTTGGAACGGATGGTTTGGAAAAGCTTGCGGAATACTTGAGAAGATTTTTTACATGAAAAAAAACATTGTTCAAGTCGTCTTTTAGGTATCACAATTATTAGTTAGTATGGTGAATAAATTGGATTTTTGTACACATATAATTAAGGTTTAATAAAGGTCGTTTTTACTGACTTAATTCTAAAATAAATATAGCCTATCCCGAATATTTTAAATTTTACAGCCCGTTAAACCCTCCTTTTGTAGAGTCACATAAAATAATAGATTGCATCAAAAATATCAGTAAAACTGGCATGTTTGAAGCCTTTAATTTAAAAATTGGTAACATTTTTGTACTAGTTAATACGTCCTGCTGAACATAACCTTTCACAAAAAAGAACAGGCAAAAAGGCAATGCCTGAAATTTTCTCCAACTTCTATCCTCGCTAAAATTAGCAAGCGAGTCAATATATTCAACAACTTCATTTGGGTGATAAAGGTGCAATGGCCATGGCTTAAAGCTATTTTGTGGCAATACCTTGAAACAAAAGGGCATCGAAGGATGCCATTTCATAGTGCCTTTGGGCACGTTAAAGATGCATAACCCGGAAGTTGTTTGTTGCAAGTTGCGTCTGGTCGTTTGCTGCCCCCTTCGCCCCCTGGCAGCTACCCCTGGTTGTCGAGTTTCCCCCCGACAAGCATTCGGCCTGCAATTTACAACAACAACTTTCTTTTTTATTTCCGGGCTAGCTACGCTGCGCTACATACTTTCCAAACTAAGCTAACTGAATTTGAATCCGACCATAATTTGACCCCGCCGCAAGCTCGACTTGCGGCAACCAAAGACCTTACCTTAAGCCTTTTTTCATTTTTCAGCAAGGTGTTTTTACACCTTGCTTTTTACTTTACGATGGGTTCTATCGCCCTGATTTTCCAATTGCGAACCTCCGATTTGGTGAGCTTGTTCTTGGCGACCCAACTATCCATTTCCTTACTGGCTTCGGCGGCTGTATTGTAAATTTCACCCGCATAAACCAAGAAGCCTTTTTTCTCTTCCGTAAAACAAGATTTGAGCAGTGCGGCTGCGTAAATGTCTTTGCTGCGAATGGACTGGACCATTGTCGTGGCAATTTTGTAATCACTCAATTCGCCCACTTCCACAATGAATTTTTTACCATCAAAATTGTAAAATCGGGAACAATCATAGATGATTTCGGTACCACCTTTCTCAGTCAATACATCGCCGCCAACGGAGCGGAGGCTGCTCTCGGCCAAGGCTGATTCAGCGGGAACAGGAGTCGTTTCTTTGGAATTTTGCAGACTCCAAAACGATTCACTCGACTTACTTTTTTTGCGCTTGGGCATGGAGGAGGAGTCGGGAACAAAAGCATCTGTTTCGGCCAGATTATTCGATTTAGACTTGGCGATTTTTTCTGTAAACTCCTGTTTGTCAACCAATTGAAAATCAGGATTGTCCAATTCCTTCGTAAAAATGACCGCCAAAAGTGCCAAGCTTCCTACCAACAATGCCACTTGAGTGTGGGTGCTTCTGCGGTGTCGAAGCACCGATTTATCCTTTTTAAAAGTCCCAAAAAGGCTTGAAAAAATATCAAGCTTCCCTTTTTTATCAAAATCCCGTACTTGTTTTTGAGGCTGAAAATCAATGCTTTGGCGCTTGCCAGCGAAGATGTCGTGACGGCTCGGCGTGATGATGATTTTAGGGTCGAGGTTCTTGTCTACCGTCAATAGACCGATACCGTTGAAGACACATTGGCTCTTAAGTTCCCGTAGGTACTTGTCATTTTTATCTTCGAAGACATCGCTGCCAAGTGCCACCCACTGCTCATCGGCGAAGTATTTTTTGAACTGCTCGACGGCGTAGATGTAGCGGTAGCGGCGGAAGTTTCGGGCTACCAGATAAAAAATGCAAAATGCGATTCCCCCAACCAACAACAGCAGGCCAATCCGCTCGCCGAGCTTGGTGTTGTCGAGCGCATGAAAATGGGATTTAAAATTGAGGAAGGCCAAAAGCACCATCGAAAAACCAGTGACTGCCAGCCCGTCCCAAAGCAGGATGCGATTGTCTGAACGGAAAATCACTTCGTCTTTGGATGCCAGGGAGGTAGCCTCGAATGTAGCAGTGAAAGGCTTTCCGTCCGGCTTTTTGAAGGAATAAAAACCGTCGGCCACGATGCCACCAACGCCCTCCAAGTCGTACTTGGCCACCACAGGTTGGTCTTCGTACCGCAGCCGGAACTTGTAGTAGTGCCTGAAAAAACGGAGCGCTACTTTTTTAATGATATTCTCGGTGAGTTGCTGTTCTTCCAATTGGGTTGGTTGTTTTGTGAAACCGGGCAAAGTTCCACATTTCAAAGATTATTTTTAAAACTTATGCAAAACGGACACAAAGAACGGCAATTTTTTTAGATAAAAAATTGAGAATCAGGTCTTTGTGGGGCAATTTTGGTGAAATCAGCCCCCAGTTTTCACCAATTCCAACTGTTTCCAAAGCTGGATGACCTCCATCGCCTCCTTCACATCATGCGCCCGAAGGATGCGTGCGCCCTGCTGTAAGGCGACCATGTGCAGCGCAGAAGTGCCGTTGAGCGCCTCGGCTGGCGGCACGTTCAACACCCGGCAAATCATGGATTTCCGGGAAATGCCTGCCAAAATCGGCAGTTCCGTCATCCTGAAAATATGGAGGTTGTTCAACAATTGGTAGTTGTGTTCAACTGTTTTACCAAAACCAAAACCCGGGTCAAGTATCACATCTTTCACGCCGAGCGCCCGCAACTGGCCCAGTTTCTCGATAAAAAAATGCAGAACCTCCTTGGTCACCTCCTCGTAGCAGGGCGCTTTTTGCATGGTTTTCGGGTCGCCCTGCATGTGCATCATAATATAAGGTGTGCCCAGCACCGCCACCGTCTCGAACATTCTTTCATCAAAACGCCCGGCATAAATATCGTTCACCATGCTCGCCCCAGCAGCCACGCACTCGGCAGCCACATTTGCCCGAAATGTATCCACCGAGATGACTGTTTCTGGAAAACGATTCAGTATCGCCTTGATAGCAGGTAACACTCGCCCGAGTTCTTCTTCTTCGGAAATCAGGGTCGCCCCCGGCCTGCTGGACATGCCGCCGAGGTCAATCATGGCCGCCCCCTCACCCAGCATCCGCTTAACTTGTTGGAGCATGGCCGATTCTGTGGTGAACTTGCCGCCGTCGAAGAACGAATCGGGCGTCAGGTTGAGGATGCCCATGACGATGGGGGAGGAGAGGTCGAGCAATTTGCCCCGACAATTGATGGTTTGTTTTTCGAAAATCATGTTGAAAATTGCGTAGCAACCCAAAACGGCGGGTGGCGAAAACGGTGCAAGTTCATACCTTCGGCCATATTTTTACACCAAATTTTATCAAAATGAAAGAAATCTACGTCAACTATGTTGGCTACAATCTTTGGGCAAACCGCCGCATGGTCGAGACTTTCAGCCCGCTACCGGATGCGCAATTGGAGCAGCCGATTGTGAGCAGCTTCCCTTCCCTGCGCTTGACTTTTCTGCATATCTGGGATGCAGAAACGCTCTGGCTGGAGCGGCTGAACGGTAAGTCCCCCGCCAATTTTCCAAGCAAGACTTTCGTGGGTGACAATGCTGCTGTTTTCGAGAATTTGTTGAAAGGTTCCAAGGCTTTTTTGGATTTTGTGAAAGCCCAACCTGTTGCGTTTTTTGAACAAACGCTCGCATTTTCAACTATTGCATACGGGCCACAGTCTCAACGGGCATTTGAAATGATTCACCATTGCATGAACCACTCGACCATGCACCGGGGGCAGTTGCTCACAATGGGACGTCAGCTCGGCATCATGAAGTTTTTGCCCACCGATTTTGCCTTTTATTTGAGGGAATTGGCCAAATAAAAAGGCCACACCCGATGGCATGGCCGTTAACTAACCTTCATTCATTGTTGATTCAATTCTGCTAGAATCAATGTCGAGAAACAATACCTTCGGGAAACGAGTTGGGCGTCTTTTTTGCTGCTTTGTGGTTACTTCCACGTCTGCAATCGTCGGAAGGCGGACAGTTTGAATTTTAAAGAAAAGAAAATGAGTCAAAATTATCAGAACAGGCCCCCCATGCCTCCTAAAGAAAATTTCAATGTCGGAAGGCTTTTGGTCTTTATTTTGGCAGTGGGCCTGTTAGGCTTCATTGTTTATAAATACTATTTTTCGGACAGCACCTACTCGAATATTCCGAAGGAAGTGCAGATAAAATATGTGCCTGCCGATTTCAAAGCCGATATTGACTACGACAATGCGCTGCCCATCCTCGCCAACCCAGAGCGGTACAGCCGGGAGTTCGACCAGCTCATCCATGACTTCAACCTCTCGCTGCTGAACCATGTGGCCAACCGCATGGACCTTTCCGATAGCCTGAAAATCCGGGTGCGGCAGGAGTACGAAAAGCACCATCCGTACATCGAAAAACTGATGTTCAACGATTTCGTGGCGATGCGGGACTCCACTTCGTCGCTGTACAATACCTGGTATCAAAACGAACTGACCGGGGCGGTGGACATGCTGAACGAAGTCGCCTCGAAATACACCTGTTTTTTAATCAACCAAATCCTCGCCACGCTCATCCCGACGCAGGAGGGCAAGATTTATGTGAAAGGCCAAAGCGTGGATACACCCTGCGGCGTCGCACTTTCCGAAGGACTGCAACCGATGATTGCACGACTGAAAGAACGAGCAGCGGTAGAGGATTTCACCCGCTCGAAGGGCATCTTGCAGGAGCGGGTGGAGAAGGCAATCGCTGAACTGGGCACGATGGAAATCCGGGACCGGAAGGGTATCGGCACTTCCAAGCAAACCAAGGTGTTGGGCATGGATGTTTCTAGCACGGAGATGGAAATGTCGGCCATTAGTATCCTGAAAGTGGGCTTCAAGTTGGACAAGTTTTTTGAAATAAATGTCAGTTCAAAAACAGGCATCGTGACGGTGACACTGCCGGAGCCGGAGATTTTGAGCCACGAAGTTTACCCCCGAATTGACAAGCTGGACATCGGTTGGATGCGGGAAATTGACCAAACCGATTTCAATAAAAACATGGATTTGCTTCGCCGGGAATTCCGAAGGGAAGCCCTCGAAAGTGACGTGATGGACAAGGCAAAACAACGGGCCATTGAGCTGATGGACACAATGATGACACCGATTGTGAAGGGTTTGAGCAACCGCTATGTGGTGAAAGTGCGCTTCAAATCGGTGACCAGCCTGCCCGCCGAGAATGAAAAAACAGTAGTGCCAGACAATTAATATGGGAATTTACGAAGTAAAAATTAGGCTCAAAATCATTGTTCAAAGGATGGGGATTTGACCTCGTGAGAGTTTTGCTAGGTTGAGAATTGGATAAATGGGCTTTTCAAATTACCTTTATGCCCTCAGTCCCAGAATTGCGTTGGGTCTTGCTCCACTTGGTCTCCATTCGAATATCCTCCACTGTTAAAGGACACGCCTTAAAGTTTTGCCAAAGAACAAGAACAAACACTGACTATGATTTCGATATCCGTGAACAAACGAATAAGGTATTGCTCCACTTATATAGTGGGGCTGTTGTTGTTGTCACAAAACGCACTCGGCCAGCTTACCATCGAATGGGACCAGACCTACGGCGGAAACGGCTATGAAGAAATGGGGGATGCTATCCTCACCGATGATGGGGGATATATTTTTGGTGGCATTACCACCTCCCGCACACCTGCCTTTGAAGTATCCTCGAATACACAGGACCTTGTTGATTTTCCCGAACTGACAGGCGATTACTGGATTGTGAAAACTGACGGAGACGGCAACGTCCTCTGGGACAAGCGCTATGGCGGGTTTAGGGAAGACAGGCTCTGGTCCATCATTCCGATGACCGATGGTGGATACTTGCTGGGCGGGGAGTCCCGCTCTGGCATTGGCGCCGACCGGACTTGGGACAATCGTGGCGAACGTGATTTTTGGATTGTAAAAATAGACGCCACTGGCAACAAGATTTGGGACCGGGCCTACGGCGGCACGGGCGATGAGGAGCTTCGCAAAATAGTGCCGCTGCCCAATGGCCAGTTCTGGCTGGCTGGCTTCTCCAATTCTCCACAAAGTTTTGAGAAATCAATGAATGCCTTCAACGGGTCAGGTGATTTTTGGTGCGTGAAAATTGACCAAAACGGCACCCCCCTCGGCGACTACAGCTTCGGCGGCGATGGCCTCGACCGCCTTTTTGATGCTACCATGACCGCCGACGGCAACCTGCTGCTGGTCGGGCCGAGCGAATCAAATCCTAGCTTCTCGAAAACTGCCCCTTTTTATGGCCTGAACGATATGTGGGCAGTGAAATGCTCGCAGAGCGGTGTGCCAATTTGGGATGCAAGCTTCGGAGGAAACAAAGAAGATGTTGCGCAGCGAATCACCAAAACCAAGGACGGCGGGTATATTTTGATAGGCCAGTCCACTTCGGACAAAATGTCCGGGAACAAAACGGCAGACCACTTCGGTGGGGATGATATTTATATTGTCAAAATTTCCGATGGAACCACTGGCCCAACCAAAGTTTGGGACAGGGCCTTTGGCGGCACTTCCTCCGACCAAGGCTATTGTGTGGCGGAGACCAGTCTGGGCAACCTCCAAATCATCGGCGAATCTTCCTCATTGCCAGATGCCTCGAACAAGACCTCGCCTGTGATTGGGGGGAAGGATTTTTGGTTTTTGATGGCGGACAACAACGGCAACAAACTTTGGGACGAAACCCTCGGTGGCATTTCCGATGATGGCGCCAAGTATATCATGGCCGCGCATGATTACGGCATCATCATGGCCGGGCTTTCAAATTCAGATGTTTTTTCGCCTTACAAATCCGAAGATGCAAGGCCAAGCTTTGGCGGCTTTCCGACCAACGACCTCTACGTTATCCGCACGGGCTGTGCTTTTCCGCCGCCACAACTGGAGGATTTGCCAAAGTTTTGTCTGGATGATGAAATCACAATTGACGCCACAGTGCCCGCACCCTGCATCGGCTGCGTTTATGTTTGGGAGGATGGCGTCACAGGGCCGTTGCGCAGCTTTACCCCTGACTCAAACTATTTGGCAAAAGTCACCATTTTGCACCCCGATGGCTGTGAATTGAGCGATTCCGTCCTCATCGAAATCGTGCCTGGCCCAGAAAACCTACTGCTGGACGGCGACCCGATTTCCTGTTTTGGTAAAAACGATGCATCGCTTTTTCTCGAAAACATTTCGGGAATCGCACCGCCTTTCCAGTTTTCATTTGAGGGTGGGGAATGGGCTTCCACGGTGAATGAAATTGGCCTAGCCCCCGGCAGCTACCGGGTCGAAGTGGTGGACACCAACGGCTGCAAACTCGATACCGTCATTTTCATCCAGCCAAAAGAAGAAGTGCTGGTAGAACTTGGTGACGATATTTATCTCGACTACGGTGATAGCGTGCAGCTCCAAGCCCTCACCAACCTCGTGGATTCTTTCACTTTTGAGTGGGGGCAACCCAAGCTGCTCTCCTGCACCGACTGCCTCGAACCTTGGGTCGTCGGCCTTGACAATACGACCACTTTCAACATCATTTTGAAAGACAAAGACGGCTGCAAGGCCGAAGATTTACTTCGGATTATCCTTCAAAAATCGGACAACGTATTTATTCCAAATTCCTTCTCGCCAAACCTCGATAACGTCAACGATTTCTTCACGGTGTACACCGACCGGAAGGTCTCTAAAATCAAGTCGCTCCAAATCTTCGACCGCTGGGGCGAGCTGATGTTCGAACGATTCGATTTCCAGCCCAACAAAGAGCCGCTCGGATGGGATGGTAAACTGGATGGCCGCCCGCTCGACCCCGCCGTTTTCGTTTACTGGACGGAGTTGGAGTTCTTCGATGGCCGAACCGAGTTGTTTATGGGGGATGTGGTTTTGATGAGGTGAAGGTTGAATTGCTAGATTGATACCCGTATCCCGACAACAATCCGACAACTCAAGATCTATCATATTCCAAAATCTCAACAATTGCCTTAATTTGCCCCCAAAATCAACGACTTATGTTTGAGCTACGGGGCAAATTGACAAAATCGCAAAGCCTGATGCTGGGCATCCTTGGCGTCGTAATCATGCTGGCAGTTTGGTGGGTACTGGCAGAGGCGCTTTCCCGGAAAGTACCTGTCATAGATGGTTTCAACACGGAACTGCCTTCCTCCCTCACTGCCGATTCCATCCAAAACACGGCGCTGCGGGACTCCATCCTTTGGGCCGATTCCATCAAATTTGCAAACGCCAAGGAATTCAAAAAAATCTACCCAATAGTGCCCCTGCCAACAGAAGTGGCGGCTAGTTATGGCCCTTTGATAAAGGAAGACAACCTGCTCCACAATGCCGTGCGCTCCATCTGGCTCAATTTTCAAGGCTATTTTTGGGCAATCTTAGTTTGCATCCCCATTGGTTTTTTGATTGGGCTGTTCCCGCTGTTCCGTGGGCTTTTCAGCAAACCCGTGGACGCCATGCGCTACCTGCCGCTCACGGCGCTCATCGGGGTTTTCATCATTTGGTTTGGCATTTATGATGAAATGAAGGTGGCATTCCTCGCCTTTGGCATCATCGTTTTCCTCCTGCCCACGGTCATTTCCCGCATTGACGATGTGGATGAAGTATATCTCTCCACCGTTTTCACGCTCGGTGCCTCCAATTGGCAAACCATCAAAACCGTCTATTTTCCAGCCGTCATGAGCCGCCTCCTCGACGATATTCGGGTG